>CAYPUV010000408.1:0-1518 GCA_964413895.1 uncultured Anaerolineaceae bacterium | reverse complement strand
GTTGGGCGGCTCAAAACTGCTGCAAAAATTCATTAAAGGTATACAATGACAGGCATAGAGACATAAGGAGTTGAAGATATGTGGGAAACCATATTGATCGGCATTCTCTCAAGTATAGTGATCGGCTTGCTTGGTTGGGGGGCAACTTTTCTGAATCGTCGTGTAGGTGAGGCCATTGACCGGCGAAGGGTGTACCTATGGCTCCAATCAAATACTCACGACGAACCGGGCAAGAGTCATGTTGACACCATCACACTAGCCAAAGGTACCCGGCTATCTGAAGAACGAGTTCGTAAAGCTTGTATGTCCGATCAGCGGATATATCGCTCCTCCGGCGAACCGGAACGATGGAGTACGTGGCGGCAGGAACCGCAAAGTATTTACGAAACGAGAGGAATCATAAGTCTGTAAATGTACTCGTTAGCTCCCAAAGTGCCACCCAACTAAACGCCCATTGGGGTTTCAACAATTTGTGATTAAAAATTGGCAAATTGTACGGATGAAATGTTTGAAATTTGGAGTGTAAACTCAAAATGCCTGAGATTTCCATAAATATTGAATATCAAGGATACGAACAAACATTTAGCACAAAGGTGGTCGGGGTTACGTACAGTAATCCAGACGGTGTAAATCGTCAAGATTTGCTCAAACGCAGCAAACCCGGGCAGCCGATTAAATTATTTCGAGAACCGGATAATCCGAAAGATAAACTTGCTATTGCTGTATACAATAGAAATGGTCAACAACTTGGTTATCTCCCACACGACCCTCGTTTAGCTGATCATATGGATAAAGGAGGCCCTGTAACCGCTAAGATCAAGGCTGTTACTGGCGGCCCTGGTTGTTTAGGGCAATTTTTTGGAGGCAAGCAAAAATCCTATGGTTGCGTGATTCAGATAACTAAAGGCGATTTTGATTGGGCAAAGATAAATCCTATTCTGGAAAGAAACCAAGAAATAGAGGAACTAATCCGGCATGCCAAGAGCGTTGAAAAAGTAGACCCAGAGAGAGCTATTGCTGAATATCGACAAGCGGTATATCGGATAAAAGAATTAGATAGTCAGGGAAAACAGGCACAACTTTGGCGAAGTGTCAGGTTCCCGATAAACAGACTTTCGTTAATGCTTGAGCGTACAAATCAATACGAAGCGGCTTTAAAAGCAATCCAATCCTATGAAGATTATTCAGACCAATTGGGATTAACAAAAGCTGATTTTGAGAGTGTGAATAAGCGAAAAAAACGGTTGGACAGCAAACTTAGAAATAAATCGTAATTGTAAGCCGCCCAACAATGCCCATGCACACGAATTGCTACCCTTCCGTTTTTTGGAATTGGTTGTGCCTACGATGTCACTTTGGCATTGAAAGTGACTTTGCTGGCCCGCAATCGTGTGATGGGCGGGCGTTATGTGGTCGCGGGGCCGGTTTTTTTTGCATTTTGGTAAACCGGCCGGCGCACGGCGGTGGGTGGCAAGTTGGGCGGCGGGTTTGTGTGTGCGGGTTGATGTGCGTGGGTGG
>CAYPUV010000407.1:0-1538 GCA_964413895.1 uncultured Anaerolineaceae bacterium | reverse complement strand
CTTAACCACAACATCCGGCTTGTGAACAGGGTTAAGCAACATATATATTCCTCCTCGTTTTTCTCAATGTCGGCTGCCCCATTTTTGATCCGGCTCTGGGCCATATGCACGCTCAATTGTTTACCTGTTAAAAGGACATATGATTTTGGTTATAAAGAGGATAGAAAGAGAATAACATAATTGACTATGAATTTACCTAAAAAAAAATAAGAATTTAGTTTGAATCCTCACGTATGTGATATTCATCACATATACTTTATGAGAAGTATGATATATTTTCTCTGAAGCTCAATTTATGTTTTTCATTTACTTTATCCAGATTGGAGGGAAACGTGGAACAAAATAAATCCCCAAATATAGTGAGCGCCAGTCGCGCACTGGTAATTGGACTGGTGGCCGTGATTTTGGTGCTGGGATTGGCCGTGGTCGCCCTGGTAATTGGCGGCCCAGGGGCCTCACCTGCTACGGAACCAGCACAGGTAAACGTGCTGGCTAATAGCAATGACGAGTGTGTGCGGTGTCACCAAAACACAACACCCGGCATTGTAGAGCAGTACGGCCACAGCACAATGGCCGCCGCCGAAGTTGGTTGCCGTGATTGCCACGAAGTGGAAGCCAACTACCCCGGCAGCGTAGAACACGAAGGCACGAATGTGCTACGGTCGCCATCTGCTGCGATGTGTCAAAAGTGCCACGAACAGGAAGTGGCTCAGTTTAACCAGAGCCGCCACGGATTGCCTGCTTTTGCCGCAATGGAAGGCGCGCAGGACCTGTCGCCAGAGTTACTGGCTGCATACGAAGCCATCCCCGAAGGTAGCTTCAACCCAGATAAATCTCGCAACGGTTTGTTTGTAAAAGAAGGGCCAGAGATTACGCAATTTGCCTGCCAAAAATGCCACAACATTGGCAGACCTCACGAAGACGGTTCAGTGGGCCAATGTCAAAAGTGTCACTTGCGACACAAGTTCAGTTTAGAGCAGGCGCGCAAACCAGAAACGTGCAATGCATGTCACATTGGGCCAGACCATCCACAGGGGGAAATCTATCAAGAATCGCCGCACGGTATTGCCTACCAAACTGATGGGGACAACTGGCACTGGGACGCAGAAGCAGGCACGTTAACCACCAAAGACTTCCCCGCTCCAACCTGTGCCACCTGTCATATGAGTGGATTTGGCTCCAGCGGCACCACCCATGATGTGGGTGATCGTCTGACCTGGTATCTTTTCGCCCCTATCAGTGAACGTCGCCCAAGCTGGCAAGACAATAAAATTCGGATGCAGGGCGTGTGTAGCGAATGCCACAACAAAGAATTCATTGATGACTTCTACACCAACGCAGATGCAGCCACAGAAAAAGTCAACGCCTGGGTTGAGGAAAGCAACGAGATTATTGCTCCGCTGAAAGACAAAGGGTTGCTTACCCCAGAAATCTTTGATGAACCCATTGATTTCACCTATTTTAACTTGTGGCACCACTGGGGACGCACAACCAAGTTTGGGGTGTGGATGCAAGGCCCGGATTACGTGCAATGGCAT
>CAYPUV010000406.1:0-1683 GCA_964413895.1 uncultured Anaerolineaceae bacterium | reverse complement strand
TGATTTCCGGCAAATAATAGAATCGCGCTCTATTCGCGCAAAAATAAGGTGTTAAATATTATTATGAACCTGATTATGATATTTTCAACCTCACCTCCCTTCTCCATTGCTCAATCAGAGCCAATCGCCAGTAAGACAAAAGAGAATATTACCAACAAGAAAACTTTATGTACTGAACAAACTAAGTTTGGGTAAAAAAAAGAGGACTACTAAATTCTTACCGCCCTCAATCTCATTTCCTCTCGTTTATCAACCGGCGACTTAAAAAGCTCGCCCAACACGACGCAGGCAGCCCCACGCGCCCACGCCTCGTCACCCGAAGGTTCAATAATGATGTCCAAATCATCGGCCAGGCCGTTGAAGGTGTGCGCCTTTATCGCCTGGCGCATGGGGTCAAAACGCCACTCTCCGGCCAGGACACCTTCCCCTCCCACAATCACCAATTGGGGGTTGAGGATGTTGATCAAGGTCGCCACACCGATGCCCAACCAATGTCCGGAATCAGCCAGGAGCTTGCGGGCTAGTTTGTCCCCTTTTTCGGCGGCAGCCACAATGGCTTCAATGGTCAAGGGGGCCGCTTTTGCCAGTGTCGTGCGTTCTTCCAGCGCAATTGCGGCTTTAGCCTGGCGAACGACCGCCGGGTCCGAAGCCAGGGCTTCCAGACAACCCCGTTTCCCACAAGCGCACAAAGGACCATCTGAGGCAAGGGTGATGTGACCAAACTCCCCCGCTCCCCCGATAGCCCCGCGATAAAATTGCCCGTTGACCACTATCCCGACCCCAATACCCCGCCCCACCGTAATCACCAGGAAATGATCGATATCGTGACCATACCCGAACCACTTCTCAGCAATAGTCAAAGTATTGACATCGTTTTCCAGGTAAACGGGCAAATTAAAGTGAGTGATGAGCGGTTCGGCAACTTCTACATTCCGCCAACCAAAGAAAGGAGAATAAAGACAGGTCTTTCTTTGATTGTCAATCAATCCGGCCAGTCCGATGCCAATCCCCAGCACCCGGTTTCGCACAACTGCTGATTCCACAATCGTTTGCTCGATGGCTTGAATAAGAACGGGCAGGACAACTTCAGGGTCTACCGGGCCATCGGGGAGCAGTTGCGCGACAGGAAGCTCGGTGACGCGATGGTAAAGTACCTGAGCATCCAGGTCGGTGAGGGCACTGATAATCGTTCTTTCCATCAGCTTCACGCCCACCACAAAACCGGCTTGATGGTTGAGTCGTAGTAATATCGGGCGTCGCCCGCCAGTGGATTCGCCCTCTCCCATCTCATGCACCAGATCGCTGGCGATGAAATCAGCGGTAATGCCTGAGACGGTGGCCGGACTCAGATTTGAAAGCGATGCCAGATCTTTGCGGGAGATAGGCCCCTGGCTCTTAATGAGGTTCAGAACCAGACTGCGGTTAATCTCTTTGATTAAATCGCGGTTGCCCTTAGGTGGATACATCAACATTACCTCTTATTGTTTATTCACTGAATAAACTAATAGTATAGCCAAATTGTTTTTTTGTCAAGGGTGAAATGTGTAGCCTCCACGGCAATTGCATACTCAATGGAATGTACTTGGGCAGCGGGATTTTTCTTGAAAAATCCACGGTAAAAATCCGTGTTTTGTTAAAATCTCATCCGTGTAGGGACAGAGCATTGCTCTGTCCCTACAAATT
>CAYPUV010000405.1:0-1716 GCA_964413895.1 uncultured Anaerolineaceae bacterium | reverse complement strand
ATCTAAACCTCTTGCCACACAGGTTACGCCGCTGCCTTCAGAAAAACACTGGCCAACGTCACCGCAAACGCCGCTTGTCCTGCCCAATGATATGTGGGCCGGAATGTACCTCAGTCATCACGCCCTAAGCAACCTCACAGAAATCGATCGGGTGCTGGCAATAATGAAGACCACACATTTTAATGCACTGGTAATTGACTTTAAAGATGATTGGGGATATTTGAGCTTTCCGCTGCAACATTCGTTGGCCCGGCAAGCGGGGGCCAATCGGCTGGCACAGAACACCCTGCCCACCCTGCTGACGCAGTTGAAAACAGGCAACATTGCGTCCATTGCCAGGATAGTGGCCTTTAAAGATAATCTGGCGGCGAAAGCGGCCCCCCATTTGGCGCTGTGTTTGCCCAACCACAACAACAGGCAACACGGCGAGCAAGCCGGTGGTTGGCTTAATCCATTTAATGAAGACGTGTGGCACTACTTACTTGAGGTGACATTGGCAGCCATCCAACTTGGTTTTGCAGAAATCCAGTTCGACTGTCTTCGCTTTCCATTGCCGGAAGCACTGGGAACTGCCCGATCTTTGCCGCCGCTCACACCCCCGGCGCGGCAAAACGCCATTGCCGCTTTTTTGAGTGCGGCACGCGGTCAACTGGCCAAAACAGGGGTGCGCCTGTCTTGCACAGTGCCGGGGTACGCTTGTTTACGCCAGGATGACAACCTCATCGGGCAGCGGGTGGAGAAAATGATCCCCTACCTGGACGCTTTGGCTCCGCTGGCATACCCTGCGGCGCTGATAAACGGCGTGCCGGGCTGCGCCGATGCCCTGTTACACCCGGAGCAAGCGGTGCAAGAGACGGTTGCGCAGGCACGACGACGGGTGGGAATGAGCAACCCTACATGTGGGGTGCGTCCGTGGTTGCAGGGGTTTGGAGACACCGCAGACCTGCCAGCACAGATTCGGGGGGCAATACTTGGCGGCGCAGATGGGTTTGCGGTGTGGGGTTCACCGGGGGGAATAAAGGGAATTTCTTAGGTCTCTACAGCCGAATGCCACCCCCAAATTTCTCAAGGTAAAACTGTCGAGATTTGGTGATGGCTTCTTTCGCCGCCGCGGCCTCTTCCCAGCCGATGGGTTTGGTGCGCTGCCCTTCCAAATCTTTATAGACTTCAAAAAAGTGCGCCACCTCACGCAAAAAATGCTGGGGAATATCGTGAATATCTTTGTAATCCTGAAACAGCGGGTCACGGGCGGGAACGGCCAGCACTTTGTCATCATGCTGCCCCTTGTCCATCATTTTAAACAACCCAATCGGGCGCGCTTCGATGACACAGCCAGAAAAAGTCGGTTCGTTCACCATTACCAGTACATCCAGTGGGTCGCCGTCGTCGTACAACGTGCGTGGAATGAGTCCGTAATCGCCGGGGTAGTGGAGGGATGAAAAAAGCACCCGGTCGAGCTTAATGACCCCTAGTTTTTTGCCATATTCATACTTGTTGCGAGAGCCTTTGGGAATTTCCACAATTACGTAAATAATTTCCGGCGTGTCGGGGCCGGTATCCAAATCATGCCACAAATTCGCTGCCATTGTATCACTGTCCTTTCAATTTTCAAGGTAAACCGTTCAATCACAAGGGTAACATACATCATACCCCCCGTCAACGGCTGTTGCAAAGTCGCTTGACAAAAAATAAGAAGTTATTTTTACCCCCTTCCCC
>CAYPUV010000404.1:0-1723 GCA_964413895.1 uncultured Anaerolineaceae bacterium | reverse complement strand
GTTGAGGGTGGTTCAACAGGGGGGATTTCACCCGTTGCTTGCTGAAAGGCCTGAAAAACCTGCGCGCGCCCGGCTCCCTGTGTGTTGCCGGGAAGACCCAAATCCAGGGCTGTATTGCGCAATGCAGCTTTAATTTGCCCCGGCGTTAAGGTATTTTTTGCTTGCACAATTAAACACGCAGATCCTGACGCGTGTGGCGTGGCCATACTGGTTCCGTTAAGCGAAATATACCCCGGCATAACAACGGGACCCAGTTGTGTGCCTGCCGCTTGCGCCGCCACAATTCCAAATCCGGGAAACATAATGTCTGGCTTTACTCTTCCATCTGCCGTTGGCCCGCGCGATGAAAACGGCGTGACCTCATCGTTGTCATCCGTGGCGCCGACGGTTATTACCAACCTGGCGCACCCTGGTGAACCCACGGTTGACGCGCCCGGCCCCTCATTTCCAGCAGCCACACACACCAAAACCCCTTTTTCGCGCACAACTGTATCACACAATGTTGAAAGGGCATCGGTTCCATCACAGGGGCCATCGCTCCCCAGAGAGAGGTTTGTCACCTGTGCCCCTTGCTCCACAGCCCATTCTACCCCGGCCATAACCCCACTCATTGAGCCTCTGCCATTTTTATCCAATACTTTGGCAATGTACAATTGCGCGCCCGGCGCTACGCCGCGATATTTTCCGCTAGAGGCTTTGCCGGTTCCCGCTGCAATGCTGGCCACGTGAGTTCCGTGGCCGTTCTCATCATCTTCGGACCCGCCCACAAAGTTTTTTCGAGTCACAATCCGCCCCTCAAAATCTGGGTGGTTGGGGTCAATGCCCGTATCAACGATGGCCAATTTCACGCCATTACCTTCAAACCCGGCATTCCAAACTGAAGGCACAGAAATTTTAGGCACCGAAACGTCCAGGCAAGTGTGTACCGGCAAATCGGCCCAAATAAACTCAACACCTTCTTGCTCGCTCAACGCCTCATTATCTTCATGGCGGACTTTCATGGCGGTGGCGTTGACCCATTTAAATGTCTGCACCTCACCGATGGCCTGGCTGAAGAACATGCCACCGGTATGACGCACAATTACCGGTATTTCTTCTCCCACAGCAGCAGCGCTTACCTGATTTTGCAAAAAGGGGTCAATTTTTGAAAGACTCATTGTGCTCTTCCTCCAGTATCAGTAATGATCTTATAGGTGCAGCGCGATATTCACCGCATTAGATTTATCTAATTTGTGGTATAAACTGGTTGATCCGGTTCTATGCTCACAACCCACGGCTCCGAGATTAATGCCATTACAGCACTGGCAGGGCCAGTGGCAGCAAAGGCAGGGAGCAGGCTGAAAGTGTGGGTCACCGTTAAGCCCAATGTTTCGGCGCGATTGGTATGGTCTTTAGAGGGTGGCAACGTTTTTACAATCACTGCCACGGAATGATTCGGGTCATGCTGGAGTGTTTGCAAATAAGCTGGGTCAATTTTGGCCATTGGTGCGCTCGTCTCGCGTAAGTTAGGGGAGGTAAATTTGTATATTAGTCACCAGAAATCTTACCATAAACTCAGAGGAGGTCAAGACAAGGTAGCCACAAAAAACAAAAACACCTGAATTACGAATAAGTATCGATAATTCAGGCGTATGCAAATTAGTATCAGCACGTTATTAAATTATTGGTGGGGGGGAAAAGAAGGAGCGGTTTACTTGGCAATGACCTACTCTCCCAGAGGGCT
>CAYPUV010000403.1:0-1725 GCA_964413895.1 uncultured Anaerolineaceae bacterium | reverse complement strand
CACGGTAAAAACCTGTATTTTGTTAAAATCTCATCCGTGTAGGGACAGAGCATTGTTCTGTCCCTACAAATTGACCGGATAAACCACAAATCTTGCTTCAAAAAATCAGGATGCGATTGCCCTAACACACAGTGATATCATATTGTAGAAAGTTCTTCCCTTGAAAATAGATGTGGCCTGTCACTGCGAGCGATAGCGAAGCAGCCTCCGCGCCTCAAAGCCGGGGGATTCCTTCGCTACGCTCGGAATGACGTTTCCCTTGAAAATAGCAATCAATCATCAGCGGTCAGCGGTCAGTTTTACTGCTGATAGCCAACTACTGACGGCTGAAAGCTAAATTTTCATCCGCTGTAGAAATACTATTTCAGTTCCCCACCACCCATTTGCCCTGGCAAAATCAAAGCCAATACGTCTACAAAACCATCCGGGGCATTGTACTTTGTTGGCACATTCAACTCGTGGGGCAAAACGTCGGTAGGCGGCAAAACTAACGGCGGCATACTGGCCTTCACTGGCTGTTGAAGGTGTGTTTGTTGCTTTAATAATTGCATCTCTTGCTTTTCTGTTAATTGCACCACCACTGCAATTCGCTGCGGTTCTTCTTGATATTCCACGGCAGATCGCAATAATGTGGCCGGGCCGGGAAACGTGACAGATGTAGTTCTCACTTCTAAGTCCGGCGAAACACCCCTCCACAACTGATCACTGCTCATCATTACAACCAGCATTACCAGCGCTACCTGCACCAATACCGCCCCACGCACTGCGCCGAAACGAGACAGCGTCCGCCGTTCTAATTCCCTCTGGATGCGTTGCCACACATGACGCGGCGGCTGCTGTACGCCAACTTCAGCTTGTAAGCTTTGTTGCACCAGCTCTTCCAGATCGTTTGTTCTCCGCAAGTTACGCGAGGTCATAAACAACGTCTCCCAACAATCGATCATCTGCCAAAAGCGCCTTGCGCAAATTAACGCGGGCGTAATGTAATCGAGATTTAACCGTGCCCAGCGGACAATCCATAATTTCCGCAATTTCAGCCATTGAGAACCCTTGCAAATAAAACAGTACCAATGTTGTTCGCTGCCTGAACTCCAGTTTGTTAATTGCCTCAAACACCAACTTCTGAAATTCTTGCTCTTCTACCTGACGTTCTGGTGACTTTAAGGGTGTAACAGGCAGCCAATCACGCAATCGCTGCAACATTGTCTGCCCCCGATGCTGTTTGGCCGTCATATCGTAAGTCAGGTTAACCGTGATCCGATACAGCCACGGTGCCAGCGGGGTTCCGCTCCGCACATTCTGGATGTGCTTGTAAACGCGCAGAAATACTTCTTGCAATATTTCTTCTGCCATATGCCGATCACCGGTTATTGCCAGTGCCACATGGAATATAGGTGCTTTATGCAAATTGTACAGCGCCTCAAACGCACCCATATTCCCCTGTTTGGCTTGCGCCACCAACATCAGTTCATCATCCAATGGCAAATCCAATCTTTATCTCCTGCGACAGTTCCATCACCACAGCCATCATCCCCTGCATTGCACTATCACTACGGCGTGACTTTTTCAAAGGTTCAAAGTACACGCAATAAGGTTCATTTTTCTACGGGTATTTTTCAAAAAATCTTTCAATAATTATCATCGCCTGCTATACTCTCACCTCTTACACCACTCTGGCGCTGCAGAACAACTAATCTGGCTAGCTTTCGGCGGTCGGCGTTATAT
>CAYPUV010000402.1:0-1729 GCA_964413895.1 uncultured Anaerolineaceae bacterium | reverse complement strand
CCTTGTCCCTTATGCGCCCGTGCCGGTAAATAGTTGCCTTCAAATTCCTGGTACAAGGGCTTGCCCGATTGCGGATTTACTGCATACGGCAAAAAGACTTCCGGCATCTCGGCAACCACCGCCTCGACAATCGCCAATTGCGCCTCGACCCAATCCTTGACAATGCGCCACGCCACCCGCTTTGCGTGGTCTTCACTTTGCCAGCGCTTGGAGACGTCATCTGCTTGCAAGCGCTTTTGCACCCCCTGCCAACGGGACGGCAGCCGAAAGGTCACGGACTGCCCGGCAACGTCAAGGACAAAAATAACTGCCACCGGTTGCGTTTGATGATATTCAATGCTGACTGCTGCCACACCGGCTTTCGCCAGTATCGCTTGGATTTCACCGACAGTTTTCGCCGGGTCAATTTTGGTCGTGTAATTCAAGATAGCCATTATTGTTCTCCGTCGTGTTGATGTTTCTCTGAAAACTTCGCAATTAATGCCAAAAAGTCATCTATTGTAATTGGTAAATCCGGCACCACTGCTATGCGGCAAATGCCGCAGCGCAACTCGTAACTGCCGTCCTCTCTGTTGCGCATCACCAGATGTTCGTGCCACGCCACGACCTCAAATTCGCCGGGTTTTAAGCCCAGTATCTGTCACGGACAAATATTGTTGATTCATTGTCGCCGCCCGGACGAAACTCCATTTAAATCTTTGCCTACTCCCCTTCCCCGCCAGTTCCAGTGTGATGTAATCACCGCGCCCTGCCCAACGATTGACCTTTGCCCATTCTTTGTCTGAAATCGGCACGCGCCCGGCGGTCACACCGTTGTCGAGGTCAAGTTCCGGGGCGCCGGTGAGTATGCCGGGTTTGTTCCTGAGTTCCAGAATCGCGTCCACACTAAAGACAGCCAGTTCGCCGTTTTTCGGCGCTTCGCCGGTAATAACCACCAGACGACCATCCCTGAGAAACATCGGTCAGCCCCCGGATTCGCCGAAAATGAGACGATACAGCCGTTTTTGGTGGCTCATCGGTACACCCCCGCTATGGTTCAGTTTCCCCGATGAAAATCCAGACAATTGCATAGATTGCCCGCCATACCCAGTTCGCGCCGCAGGACGTGCGGTTCTTTGCACACCCCGATACCGGGAATTTTGCGGTTATGCCGCCGCCACACATCAGCGATAGTCGTTTTCATGAATTGATAGATAGCCAAACGGTCCCGGTGTCCTAAACGCTTGTGCGTTCCATCTCGTTCAAGCCCTGCCGGTTCCCACTCCATCGGGGGCAGCCCCCATTTTTCCCGCCACACATCGAGCGACTGGTTTTTTTCCCGGTACGTCCCCAGGGTAATGTGCGAAGGTTGGGCGTTGAAGCGGGTCACGGCATCTTCCAACCAATTGCGGTACAACACTTGCCACCCGTCCACCGGCAAAATGGGGTCAAGCCGCCAGCGGACATCGAAGCCGAGTTCGGCGGCGGTTTTTGCCGCCGCCAGCCGCCGGTCAATGTGCGGGGTAATGCGCTCAAGGGTATCCGGGTATTTCCCTTCCCACAGGTCAGCAATCGGGTCCGGATTCAGCGAGAAAGTCACGGATACGTTGGGGATGTGTCCGTGTTGAGCGCGGGCAACCCGGCACGCGCGGGTGAACGTCGGGAAGTCCGAGTCATCCTTGCTCCACCAGTCCAGATAGTGACGCACTCTCCCCGCTAAAGCGGGGGAGCTTCTGAAACTACGCTTTCC
>CAYPUV010000401.1:0-1730 GCA_964413895.1 uncultured Anaerolineaceae bacterium | reverse complement strand
GAAATCTTAATGTAAAGTACAAAATAAGCCAATTTCTTTTAAGCAGAGGGTTTCGAGTTCGAGTCCCGGTTGGCTTGGCGGCACGCACGGGGTTGAGCAATGGGAATTACGGTCCTGGACATAACCCGACTCAGCCCAGCTCTCCAAATTGATAAAGAATGGCCGTGGCGGCCACCAGTCCCGCCGTTTCGGCACGCAAAATGCGTTTTCCCAACCATACAGGTTGAATACCGTACCTATGCGCCAGCCTGGCCTCATCCAGCGAGTAGCCCCCTTCTGAACCAATAAACAAACTTACGTACTGCGGTTTTTCTTTTATCTGCGTCAGCGTTTCACTTAAACTACTGGCCTGGGCGTCTTCCCAGGCCAACAATTGCACCCCTTCTATGTGACCAGCCCGCTGACACGCATGAGAAAACATCATTGCCGGTCGCAATTCTGGCAATATCCCCCGCTGACTCTGCTCCGCCGCCTCTTGAATAATGCGCTCCCAGCGCATCATTTTTTGATCCACCGCTTCAACGTCCCCTAAAACAGACCGCTCAGAAATCACCGGAATGAACTCGGTGATTCCCAGTTCTGTGCCCTTTTGCAATACCCATTCAAATTTTTGGGCCTTCAGTGTACCCTGGTACAGACTGATTTGCACCAATGGTTCGCCTTGAACAGAGCGTTCCTCTAAAATTTCACCCACCACCACATTGTTAGCAACATGATTCAAAATCAAAACATATTCCTGGCCTAAATTATCTAACACTACTATTTGACGCCCCGCTTTCATGCGCAACACGTTTTTAATCTGATGAGCCACCTGACCCACCAATGTTACTTTCGGTTTGTCAATCCACTCAGGAGGAATAAAGAATCGGTGCATACTGTTGCCCTGTTTTTTGATGGCTGATAGGTATTATGATACCCCACGACGGCGCGAAGACCAAACAGTTCTCCCTCTTATTTGCTCACATTCCAAAATCAAACAGCGACAACGCATAGTACATAACAATTCCCACACTTGTCGCCAAATTTAAACTTCGGACCCCTGAGTTTTTCATAGGGATGGTGTAACATGCGCCGGATTGGTCTGCCAGTAGCCACGCTGGCAAGCCTGCTGTCTCGCTGCCAAACAAAAATGTGTCGCCGGGTTGCGGTGTTATGCACGTGTACGGTTTTTGCCCCTTGGTGGTGAGCAAATATGTGCGATGCATGTCCAGCTCGGCTAAAAACCGTTCCGCATCTGGTTCATGGCGCATTCGAACAAATTCCCAATAATCCAACCCCGCCCGCTTCAAATATCGGTCGCTCAATAAAAAACCGGGTTTCCCAACCAACACCAAATTCATACCGGTAGCGGCACACAAGCGGGCAATGTTGCCGGTGTTTTGTGGTATTTGAGGATTAAAAAGCGCTACAGTAAACATCGTTTCAGGATGATCGCCGTTGAATCAGGCTATATTTGCCACTTACAACCGCGCCTCAATCACTTCCATCCGCCGTCGATAGCGCCGTACCCTATCAAGCTGAACCGTCACCCCGGTGCCCGGCCCCTGCGGAACGGTGATGGTGCTATCTGCCGGATTAAGGCTGAAGGTTGGTTCGGCAATGTCTAGCTGATAGTAGCGGTTGGTGGCAGAAATATCGGCGGGGAGGATAAAGTTGGGTAGACTGGCAAGATGCAGATTGGCCGCGCGACCAATGCCTGTTTCCAGCATCCCTCCACACCACACCGGCAC
>CAYPUV010000400.1:0-1732 GCA_964413895.1 uncultured Anaerolineaceae bacterium | reverse complement strand
TCTCCTTATCTCTGTGAAACTCTGTGTTACAACTTGCTTGCTGAATAGTTACAAATTATCTTGGTAATATTTCTCGAAACGTTCGGCAACCATTGTGGTAATAGGTCCTACTTTTCCGTCACCAACTTGTTTCCCATTCAGTGATGTAATGGGTAAAACGTGCATACTGGTGCTAGTGATGAACATCTCAGCGAAAGGTGTATCAGCAAAAACATCCGCTTCGTGAACAGGATAGGGCGTATCTTTCATCACCGTAAAAACAACATCTTTTGTAATGCCAGAGAGAGTTTTATGAGCGGGCGGCGTGACCAATCGCCCCGCAGCAGCCTCGACAACAAACACATTGCTTCTGGCTCCTTCATACAACATATTTTGATGCACTAGAATCGCTTCAACGGCTCCTTGCTGCTGGGCTGCTGTGCGGGCCAGATGATTAATCAGCGTGTTCAGCGATTTGCACTGGGGGATTGCACGCTGGCCTTCAAAAGTGATGGCACCGACACCCTTCGTGTAGTATTCAGACGGGTATTTTCGGATTGGCTTGGGGAGAAAAGCAATTTGGGAACCGTTGGTGGTTGATCCTCCCAGCACTAATACTTGCAATGCATACGTATCGGGGGGGAGAGCATTAATCAATTCTGTGGCCCAATCAAGCAGGGTATCTAATGGTGGTAATGCTATCCCTAACATTGCGGCTGAAGCAAGCAGTCGTTCCAAATGATCGCGTAAACAAAACGGGCGTCCCCGGTCAATTTGGATGGATTCATAGACGCCATAGCTGGTTAAAAACACAGGATGTGTGAGTGGTATTTGTGCTTGTGCGTAGGGAATAAGTACGCCGTTGATTAGGGCGTAGGCAAATTCAGGGTGCATTGCAAGTACTCCTTTAGGACTGTGTCGTATTCGGTCTATTGAATGGTATCTTCGGGACGTTTGCGCGCTTTTTTAAGGGCTTTGTGCAAACGTGCTTTGTTGGAATGAGGGGCATAAATAGTGCGGGTGGTATTGGGACTGGCATGCCCCAACAATGCCTGCACATCTTCAATGGGCACGGGGTCCTCTTCATCATTAAAAAGTTGACGAGCCAGCCAGTGCCGAAAGGCGTGCGGCCCGGTGAAATCACCTACACCGGCGGCTTTTGCGCCATCTTTAACAATCTTCCACACCATTTGTCGCGTAATGGGGACTCCCTTTTTTTTGCCCACAAATAATACAGCAGATGGATCGTTCCTTTCAGCAAGATAGTTTTTTATCCGCATCAGGGAATCTTGCGTAATCCACACTGTGCGCCGCCGCCCACCTTTGCCCACCACTTCAACAGCAACATCCTCAGGGAGGGGCGTTGTTTTCAGGGCGCGATCTATTTCGTCGCGGGTTAGTCCGGTTAGCTCGCTCACGCGCAACCCGGTGTCAAACAACACGTGGATAATAGCGCGGTTGCGCAGCAGTGCAATGCGTCGCCGTCGAACTTGCCAATTGGCCAGGTTAGAGTTTTTCGCCGCCTGTGATTTCTCGCCGGGAAGTTGCAGGTTGTCATAATACAATACAATTGCGGCCAGGTTGGGGTCGATTTTGCGGTGTGGATAGGCTTTACGAGCGGGACTCCGCCCATCTTTGAGACGCACCTCGGTCTTTCCCAGATCGAACGTGGGCAAGTAGTTTTGCGCAACCGCCCACGCCAAAAAACGTTTGACTGCAGCGATGTAATGTTGAATGGTAGCATGCGCGTATC
>CAYPUV010000399.1:0-1744 GCA_964413895.1 uncultured Anaerolineaceae bacterium | reverse complement strand
AATCTCCATTGCAAAATATCAAACTTTGTCAAATTTCAAACTGCGTAAGGTCAGCTCCTAAAACACAATAATCGTAGTTTCGCAATCGCCTCATAGGTAAATCATTTGAATTTCAGACCTACGCGTCTGCCCTGCATTGGGCGAACACATAGGTTCGCCCCTACAAATATTGTACGGGATTTATTTGATGCCTCTATCAGCTTCTTGGAAAGTTACAGTGAACCGATTTTAGATCGATTCACCTGGTAGACGTTCTTTCGTGCTTGTGAGTTCCCCTTCTTGTTAACGTTGAACCTGGAACTATTGACTCGCGTCAATCCATTTTGCGCCGGTTAACAAAATTAGGTCTTGCACCGGCAATTCCACATTTACCCCCCGCCGACCGGCGCTGACCAAAACTGTATCTAATTCTTGCGCGGGGCGGTCGATGTAAACATCAAATCGTTTGTTCAAGAGCGCCAGGGCCGATATTCCACCAACTTTCAGGCCGGTGAGTTTTTCTGCCTGGCTGTGAGTAGCCATTTGTATTTTCTTTTCGTTTACCGCTTTGGCCACCTTTTTCAGGTTTACCTTGCGCTCGGCAGCCACCATCACCAGTAGTGGTTTGGCTTTTGGCGCGCTCTTCAGTATTACCAGCGTTTTGTAAACCATCGCGGGGGGTTTGTTCACCTGAGCCGCGACTTCTTCCGCGTTGTGAATGGTGTCAGGAAACTCGTGGATGGTGAAAGGTACGTTTCGTTGCGTGAGCAGGCGGATACTGTTCAGCTTGACGGACATAATAGCCTCCTGTATTGTGGAACATCAACCCTGTTCATAGTATAGCCAAGTGGTCTGAGTGTCAACCGCCCCCAATTGACAGTAGCCTAAATTAGCGGTCGTTGAATTGTATTTTTCAAATGCTTTGACTCTCTATCCCCTTCGATGTAAAATCTGATAAACACTATAGAGATCGAGGACGAATAGACGAATATGGGAAAACCATTTAATTACGGAGGGCAAGCGGTCATTGAGGGTGTGATGATGCGCGGCTCAAAACGCATGACCGTCGCTGTTAGGCAGCCCGACGGTGAAATTCTGGTTCACAGTGAAGCGTTGAATCCACGTATTTATTCAAGTGCCATCAATAAAATCCCCTTTGTGCGTGGCGTAACTTTACTTTGGGATGCACTGGGATTAGGTATGCGTACATTGATGTTTTCCGCCGACGTGGCAATGGGTGAGGAAGACGTAAAGTTTGAAGGCCCTGTGGCCTGGGGAACGGTAGCGATTTCCCTGGTAATTGCAGTCGCTGTGTTTTTTGTTGCTCCGTTGCTGCTCATTGGCTGGCTGGAACAATATTTGGCTCCCGGTATTTTAAGCAACATCATTGAGGGCGTTGTACGTCTGGCATTGTTTATCGGCTACGTGTGGCTAATTGGTTTTATGCCTGATATTAAACGTGTGTTTGCCTATCACGGCGCAGAACACAAAGCTATTAATGCTTATGAAAACGGCGTTGATCTGATCCCTGGAGAGATGGCCAAACAAAGTATTGTTCACCCCCGTTGCGGAACAGCCTTTTTGCTGATTGTGATGGTCATTTCCATTTTCGTGTTTGTTTTATTGGGCACTCCCGCCCTGTGGATCCGTATTATTTCCAGAATCTTACTTATTCCTGTGATTGCGGGTCTGGCTTATGAGTTTTTAAAGTTTAGTGCTATTCATAAAAATAATATCATTATGCACTGGCTCGTTGCACCCGGAC
>CAYPUV010000398.1:0-1757 GCA_964413895.1 uncultured Anaerolineaceae bacterium | reverse complement strand
ATGCAGTGGGGGATGATTTTGCGCAGGATGGCGTTTTCGGCGGCGCATTCTTCGGCGGCGGTGGGGTCTTTCACGGCATAGCGTCCGCCGCTGTGCAACAGCCCGTGAAACCGCCCCGATGTGGCGTTCGACAGCGCGCCGCGTTCCACCAACGTGGTTTTGAAACCGCGCTGGCACAGGTCGAAAAACACGCCGCTGCCGGTCACGCCCCCGCCGATGACGAGGATTTCAGTTGAAAGGTGATTCATAAGCGAACCCTTTTGTATTTGTAACTATTCAGGGTGTTTACCGGAACACAGAGAATCACCGAGATTTCACAGAGACCACAGAGATTTTTTGTAAAAACACTAATTTTTCTCTGTGCTTCTTTGTGTTTTCTCTGTGTAACTGAATAGTTGCTTATATTTTCCGTGAGGCGTGAAACGTGAAAACGTGATATATGTCATTCACGCATCACTCTTCCACCCAAGCGAAGGTGCGGGTGACGGCTTTTTTCCACCGCCGGTAGAGTTTGGTGCGGGCGGTGTCATCCGCCGAGGGCTGCCACGTTTTGTCCATGCCCCAATTTTGGCGCATTTCGTCGGTGTTTTGCCAGAAACCGACCGCCAGCCCGGCGGCATACGCCGCACCGAGCGCGGTGGTTTCCGCCACTTTGGGGCGAATCACCGGCACGCCGAGCACATCCGCCTGAAATTGCATCAGCAGTTCATTGTGCACCATCCCGCCATCCACTTTGAGCGCTTTCAGCGTCACCCCCGAATCGGCTTCCATCGCGTCGAGCACTTCACGGGTTTGGAAAGCGGTCGCTTCCAGCACCGCGCGGGCAAAATGCCCCCGGTTGACATACCGCGTCAACCCGACAATCACGCCGCGCGCGTCACTGCGCCAGTAGGGGGCAAAAAGTCCGGAAAATGCGGGCACGAAATAAATGCCGCCGTTGTCGTCCACCGTTTGCGCCAGCGTTTCCACTTCCGGCGCGGAATCAATCATTTTCAGATTGTCGCGCAGCCATTGCACCAGCGCGCCCGTAATGGCGATGGAACCTTCCAGCGCGTACACGGTTTTTTCTGCGCCGAATTTATAGCCGACGGTGGTCAGCAGCCCGCTATTGGAGGGCACAATCTCCGTGCCGGTGTTCAGAATCATAAAACAGCCCGTGCCGTAGGTGTTCTTCGCCTCGCCGGGGGAGAAACAGGTTTGCCCGACGGTGGCGGCTTGCTGGTCGCCCAAATCGCCGCAGACAGGAATGCGCCCGCCGAATGGCCCATCTTCCCGCGTGTAGCCGTAAATGGCGGGGTCGCTGCTGGGGCGAATTTCGGGCAGCATGGCGCGGGGAATGTCCAGCGCGGCGAGCAGGTCATCGTTCCAGCGCGTGCCGTCGAGATTCATCAGCATGGTGCGCGAGGCGTTGGTCACATCGGTGACGTGTGCCCCGCCGTTTGCGCCGCCGGTCAAGCTCCAGATGATCCATGTGTCCATGTTGCCGAAAAGGGCATCCCCTTTTTCGGCATCTTTGCGCAAGCCGGGGACATTTTCCAGCAGCCATTTAATTTTGGGACCCGAAAAATAGGTTGCCAGCGGCAGCCCCGTTTGCGCCCGAAAACGGTCTTGCCCGCCGGCGCGCGCCAGTTTCGCGCAAATTTGGTCGGTGCGGGTGTCTTGCCACACCAGCGCGTTGTGATACGGTTTGCCTGTGTGCCGATTCCAGACCACGGTGGTTTCGCGCTGGTTGGTGATGCCCACCGCGGCGATGTCGG
>CAYPUV010000397.1:0-1778 GCA_964413895.1 uncultured Anaerolineaceae bacterium | reverse complement strand
GCTGGGTGATAGTAGGCGTCGTTGCCAGTGTAGGCTGCCAGTTGCAATAGATTGCGCACGGCCATCGCGTTCCCAGAGGGGAGCGCATTATCTTGCAGGTCTTTAGGACGTACCACAAGTTGCGGATGATCGTCAGCTGTATCGAAAAAGCCGCCGTGCTTGGTGTCGCTAAAGTGCGCCAACACAATGTCCATCAGCCGGCGTGTTTCCACAAACCAGCGCTCCTCGAAAGTAGATTGGTACAACGCCAACAATCCATCAGCAAAAAAGGCGTAATCTTCCAAATATGCGGGGAGCCTGGCGTGACCATCCTTCCACGTGCGCAGCAGCTGACCATCATTGCCAGAGAGGTGGGTCAGCACAAATTCGGCGTTTTGGCGGGCCGTGGCGAGAAAGTCTGCCCGGTTCAGTACGCGCCCCGCTTCGGCAAAGGCGGCTAGCAACATGCCATTCCAGGCAGTGAGCACTTTTTCATCGCGTCCCGGTTTTACGCGGGTTTCGCGGCGTGCAAAAAGTCGATGTTTGCTGGCGGTCAGTTCCGTCGCCAGCGCGTCTGCATCCATATTCAATTCCCGCGCCAGTTCTGGCAAGGCATATTTTTGCCGCAGAATGGACTTTCCTGCCCAATTCCCGCGCCGAGTCACATCAAAGGCTTTGCCAAAATGGGTGCTGGCAACATCGCCCAGCACGTAAAGCACTTCTTCTGGCGTCCAAACAAAGAATTTGCCCTCTTCGCCATCGCTGTCCGCATCTTGCGTAGAATAAAACCCGCCCAGCGAGTTGGTCATTTCGCGGCGTACATACGCCAGCGTTTCCTCCACCACACGACGATATTCGAGTTTGCCGGTAAGTTGGTAGGCGTGCAGGTAGAGTCGCGCTAACAGGGCGTTATCGTACAGCATTTTTTCAAAGTGTGGCACCAACCATTCGGCGTCGGTAGAATAGCGATGGAAGCCGCCGCCAAGCTGATCGTAAATGCCGCCGCGAGCCATTTTTTGCAGCGTTATTTCCACGGCGTTGAGCAGGTCAGGGTTTCCGGTGTGGGCATGCCAGCGCAAAAGGAAATCATACACTATTGGTTGGGGAAATTTGGGCGCGCCGCGTGTGCCGCCGTGTTTCCAGTCGATGCTTTGCAGGATAGATTGCGCTGCCAGTTCCGGCACGGACGGGTCAAGGGGGGCGTTTTGCCCGGTGAGGGAAAGCGACGTGTCTATTCGCGCCAGCAATTGCTGTCCCTGCTGGAGGATGGCATCTTTCTGACGATGATAGAAATCGGCCAGCGTTTCCATGAGGCGACCAAGCCCCGGCATCCCCATTCGGTCAGTAGGGGGAAAGTATGTGCCACCATAAAAGGGTACGCCATCTGGGGTGAGCCACACGCTCATCGGCCAGCCGCCTTGCCCGGTCATTGCTACCACCGCATTCATATAGATGGCGTCTAAATCCGGGCGTTCTTCTCGGTCTACCTTGACGTTTACAAAATATTTGTTCATAATATCAGCAATCGTTTTGTTTTCAAACGATTCTTTTTCCATTACGTGACACCAATGACAGGCCGAATAGCCGATACTCAAAAAGATGGGCTTGTCTTCTGCTTTGGCTTTTTGTAAGGCTTCATCGCCCCAGGGATGCCAATCGACGGGGTTGTGAGCGTGTTGCAGCAAATAGGGGCTTGTCTCATGAATGAGTTGGTTGGGCATTGTGGGATTCTCCCTTGTAAATAACCTCCTCCCCTGGCAAGGGGCGGGAGTCGCTGTAGGCGCTGGGTGGGACTGAAC
>CAYPUV010000396.1:0-1794 GCA_964413895.1 uncultured Anaerolineaceae bacterium | reverse complement strand
CTTATGGATAGAGGACTTTATACGGCTGCATCAGGGATGATTGCCGGCCTTTTGCGGCAAGAAGCTATTGTGCAGAACCTGTCAAACCTCCGCACGGTGGGGTACAAAGCCGACCAGACAACAACTAAAGATTTTCCCTCCCTACTGCTCTCCCAGGTTCGTGGAGGAAAGGCCAGCACCAAAATTGGAAACCTCGGCACGGGAGTGTCATTAGCTTCTTTAACCACCAATTTCGAGGACGGCCCGTTGAAACTCACCGACCATCCATATGATTTTTCCATTGCCGGCGAGGGCTTCTTTCGGGTGCAAACCCCAAATGGCGTTCGGTACACCCGCGATGGCCGCTTCCACACTGACGCAGACGGTCAACTTATATCCAGCGATGGCTACCCTGTGCTTGGCCCAGATGGCCCCATCACATTGCCGCAAGGCCCCATAGCTGTAACGGCAGCGGGTGTAATTTTTGTGGATGATGAAGCAGTGGGGCAGTTCAGTTTGGCAAAATTCAATGACCTCACTACTCTGGAAAAAGAGGGCCAGACCCTATTCAACGATCCAAACAGCGACGCAGAAATTATGGCCCCCGAAGATGTGCAACTTCACCAGGGGTATTTAGAAGATTCCAATGTAGATGTGACGCAAATGATTACCGAGATGACCACGGTTTTGCGAGCCTACGAGCTTAGCCAACATATGGTGCAAATTCAAGATAGAGTGAATGGCCAGACGGTCAGCGAACTTGGGAGAGTATAATGTCCTCAATTTCCTTAAACACACTGTTGCGCATTGCGCGTTCTGGGATTTTGACGCAACAATTCAGTATCGATTCAATTGCCAGCAACATTGCTAATGTCAATACCACCGGCTACAAAAGAACGCGCGCCGAATTTGAAGAACTACTGGCCCAGGCCCAGAGTAAGCGTACCACCGGCAGAAGCCGTGAAATTGGACAGGCCGCCGGAGCTGCAATTTCTGCCAACCAACGCATGTTTGAACAGGGTGAAATTGAAGCCAGCGGACGGAAATGGGATATGGCCATCGAAGGGGAAGGCTTCTTCCAAATTCAACTTCCCGACGGAACAACCGCTTACACCCGCGATGGGTCATTTCAGCTTGACGGGGAAGGTCGCTTGACAACCGCAAACGGGTACTTTCTTTCGCCGCAGGTGACTATCCCCCCCGATGCAGCAGACTCATTCGTTACGAACAAGGGAGAGCTACTGGTTCGACGGCGTGGCGAAACAGAGCCGCAAATAATTGATACACTCAACCTGGCACGATTCAACAATCCAGCAGGTTTAGAGAGCATCGGCAACAACTTGTACCGTGCCACAGCGGCTTCCGGCGAAGCCGAAACCGGCGCCCCCCTGACCGGGAACATCGGCCAGATTATCAGCGGAGCGCTGGAAACCTCCAATGTGGATTTAAGCCGTGAAATGGTTGATCTTGTCAGCGCCCAGCGCGCCTATTCATTGATGACCCGCGTTTTGAGAACCTCTGACAATATGCTTTCACTGGTCAACCGGATGCGCGGTTGAAAGTGGTACGGGCTGCGCCTGAATAAAATGCACAGAGAGGACAACAGAAGTGTTGTCCTCTTTTTTTGCAGTTGCCCAATGCCATAACTCACCCTCCCTTCTCTTTGGACAGGGCAGGACTGTTGCAAAGTCGCTTGACAAAAAATAAGAAGTTGTTTTTTCCCCCTTCCCCTCAGGGGAAGGAGGGAAATAGGGGGGGGGTGGGGGAAAAGCAACGATTTTTTGAAACCTTAAAATTGACTTTACCCAAAGGGCA
>CAYPUV010000395.1:0-1794 GCA_964413895.1 uncultured Anaerolineaceae bacterium | reverse complement strand
AGACCGCATCTGAGGCGGCTGCCGGTGTTGACCCCAGAACCCCACGACCTTTAGTTGTGGGAGTATGTCAGGGATTAAAAACTATGTCACGCAAAGTTCACGGAACAACCACACCTCAAAAAGGAGGAACTATGTCTGGGGGGAACATTTTTGTTGGCTTGTTAATTGTAGTAATGCTGTTGGCACTGTTCATTCCCTGGTGGCTCAAAAAAGATAAGGCGGAATCAATCTCAATGGTTGACCTTAAAAATGCTGCGCCAGACACAGAAGCTAAACCATCACTCCCTGCAGCAGCGTCGTCCACTGCACCTGACGACCTAAAACGGGTGGAAGGCATCGGCCCCAAAATATCAAGCGTGCTGCAAGCTGCGGGCATTCTCACGTTTGCGCAGCTTGCGACCACAGATGTTGCCCGCATCAAAGAAATTCTTGAGGCCGAAGACCCCCGGCTGGTGCGTATCGCTGATCCCGCCACCTGGCCAGAGCAGGCTGCCCTCGCTGCCGCCGGCAAGTGGGATGAACTTGCTGCACTCCAAGATGAGCTGAAAGGTGGCCGGCGGGTAAATTGACGTAATGTGTGTTCTGTAATTATGTATTTCACGGCAGCACTTCATCAAACAAAAATCTTTTGGAGTTAAAACGTTATGCCATTTAAAAAAGTACCATCTAATGTAGACTTTCCCGTACAGGAACGGGAAATCATCCAATTCTGGCAAGATAACGATATTTTCAAAAAAACTGTAACATTGCACAAGGGGCAGCCCAAGTGGTCATTTGTGGACGGCCCGATTACTGCCAACAACCCGATGGGCGTTCATCACGGTTGGGGGCGCACCTACAAAGACCTGTACAATCGATACTGGACAATGCGCGGACGCGAGTTGCGCTACCAGAATGGCTTCGACTGTCAGGGCCTGTGGGTAGAAGTAGAGGTTGAAAAAGAACTTGGTTTCAAAACCAAAAAAGACATTGAAGATTATGGCCTGGCTGAATTTGTAAGACGGTGCAAAGAGCGCGTTTTGCGCTTTTCTGCCGTGCAAACAGAGCAGTCCATTCGCCTGGGGTACGCTATGGACTGGAACGACCCCACCGAACTGCGCCGCCTGGCCGACCTGATGGAAGAAGATGCCAGCCAAACCATCACCGTGGAAGGGCCAAATGGCCCCGTTGCCGGCACAGTGGAAAATATTGTCGGGCGCTTGGGCCTGCCAGAACTGGGCGGCAGCTATTATACCTTCTCTACCGAAAACAACTATATGATCTGGACCTTCCTCAAAAAAGTGTGGGAAAAGGGCTGGTTGTACAAAGGCGCAGACGTTATGCCCTGGTGTCCGCGCTGTGCCACCGGCATCAGCCAGCACGAAATTGTCACCGATGGCTACGCCGAATTGACTCACCGCAGCGTCACCCTCAAATTCCGCTTGCGTGAGCGCCCCGGCGAAAGCTTGCTGGTGTGGACCACCACCCCCTGGACGCTCACCAGCAATGTTGCCGCCGCCGTTGGCCCAACGTTGGATTATTTGAAGGTGAAGCAAGGCAATGAAGTCTTCTACCTTAGCAAGGGAACTACCCATATACTGCAAGGCAAGTACGAAGTGTTGGGCGAATTAAAAGGCGCTGAGATGGTTGGTTGGACGTATGACGGGCCGTTTGATGAACTTCCTGCCGCACAAGAACTGGGCGGCCACACGGAACTGCGCCATCTGGTGGCCAGCGTCACCACCAATGCCAAAACTGCGCACGTGGTCATTCCCTGGGATGAAGTGGGCGAAGACGAAGGAACTGGCATTGTAC
>CAYPUV010000394.1:0-1815 GCA_964413895.1 uncultured Anaerolineaceae bacterium | reverse complement strand
TTCTGAATCACCACAGCAATGCGTTTGCGCCGCTCGGCCAGAAAATCGGCATAATCCAGTTCGTACCATTTTTCCGGCAAAGCATGCAGTTTATACATTCGCCGCAATTCTTCCGGCTGGAAACGTTGTTCCATCTGAGGCACGTAGGTTTTCGGTGGATGGTCTGAAATCGCGATGTTGTCGCTCCATTCCACCAGCGCGTAGTTGGCGACCTGATTGATGTCGCGCCTTTCTTTGACTCCCTGCCGTTGTAAATAACGGCGCGGGAACAGGTGATGGCGTTCCACCGCCGATTTTTTGGCTTTTGTGGTGGGATCCAGCAATTCCACCACTTTCATTCTGGAGTAAAGCACCGGCGCATCCAGCAAGCACAGGGCGGCGTAGTAGGCAAACTGGCCGGTGCTCTGCGAAGACGCCGATTCCAGTTCGTTTGGCAGGGTGACCTGCCAGTAATCGTTGGTCAAAACCGCTCGAATCTGCTGATCCAGCACCCGGACAAAGTCATCCGCGCTTTTGGCTTCCCGCAGCAGCGCCAGGTCCTGCTCCATGCGGCTTTCGGGGGAACCGGTATAGCGGCTGGTCAGGGCAGCCATGAAGAACCAGCGTGCCATTACCTCGCGCAAGCGGTAAGGCTCGACCCCAAAATCGCGCTTACCCATCAGCCAGAGCGCATAGGTGTAGAGAATGGCCATGCTGGATGAGATGATTTGCCCGCCGGGATAACCGGCACGCCTGAGTACCTTGAAAAATTCGTGCCAGTTTTGCAAATCCAGCACGTGCTTCTGGGCTTCCTGCAAAATGGCGAACTGCCGCTCGCGCTGTTCCGCCGAAAACTGCCTGGTCTGCAAATCCTTGCCGCGCAGCAGGGAATAAACGTGCTCCAGCCGGGCGCGGCGGAACCCCAACGCCACGCTCACGCGCAGCAACTGGTCGGGGTTGGGCAGCAAATAATGGTTGAAAGGCGTCGGGCGGCCGCTGGCGGCGGGCGGTTGCTTGGCTGCGCGGCAAAACTGCTCCAGTTCTTTGCGGCCATCTTCCCAGAAAACCGACATCAGCGTCAAAATGAAATCGGCCTGGTTGAGCGGTGTACCTTTGCTATTGATGCGCACGAAAATCTCAGCCACCTGGTTTTCGTTCACCGAAGAAGAGACTTCCAGCACGGTCAGCGGGTAGTCAATCAGTTTTTGCAAACGGTCAATCGCGTTGGCAACCTGCCGCTCTTCATCCGCCGTAAGCGCCCGTTTTGCTCTGACCCGGTGCAAATACGATGTGGTAAACGTGACCGTGCTGGTTGAGCCATCCCACATTTTGCTGATGTCGGGAATCCAGTCGACATCCCGTTCAATCGCCGGGTTGGTGACTTCAAAACGCTCGTCCAGCGGATGAAAGGCAATGCGGATGCGGCGGGAGCGGAATTTTTTATCCACCACAGGCACGGCCTTTATCACGGCGTACAACGCCGTCAGCCGCTGCTGACCGTCCACAATCAGCAGGCGGGGAACTTTTTGTTTTTTGTCCATGCCGATCGTGCGATGCTCACCCGGATAGCCGTTTTCCCAGAACAGCAGGTAACCGATGGGGTAACCGCGGTACATGGAATCGAACAGGTCGCGCACCTTGGTGGTGCCCCAGACAAAGGGGCGCTGGATATCCGGCAGGCCGATTTCGCCCATGTCGATATCTTCCAACAGTTTTTTCAACGTGTAATCCACTTTTTTGAAGAGCACGTCCGCCATGATTTACCCCTCCTGCCCGAACAGCCGCGCCTTGAAGACGCCATCCAGCGAGCGCGCGCCAGGGATGCGCGCATCGCCG
>CAYPUV010000393.1:0-1818 GCA_964413895.1 uncultured Anaerolineaceae bacterium | reverse complement strand
CAAAGGTGCGAGCCATTGAACATTTTGCCGGAGTGATGATTATCGATGATTCCATACCCGGATGACCGGCGTTGAAAGTTCCAGCAGGGCATAACTCTGCTGGGTGACCACCTCCTCACGGGCATGAACATAGGTCTCAAACGTAACCAGTACCAGCAGGTCAAGAGCGTTGTTCAGTTTGATGAATTCGGCGTTGAGGCGTGGGAAGTCGTCGGCGAATTCTGTCTGGACGAATTCCAACAAGACGTGTTTGAGCGAGAAGATAAAGGCTGCCGTTTCAGTAGAGGTGAATCCCTGTTCGGCGCGGGAGGTGCTGAGGCGGCGTAGCAAATCGACTGTGGCAGCAAATTCGGGGCGGTCAAGATCGTCGTAGTGTCCGCTGCTAAAAGCTGTGCAGAGTGTTTGCAGCAGACTGGCAGCCTCCTGCCGGAGTTCTGTCTCGGTCATCAATTCCAGTATCCGGTTCTTTGGCTGGGCCATAATGTGCTTCAGCCAGAGTTCTAGCAGATCATCTTGTTTGTGAGTCATAATTTCAGCAATTGTGCTGAAACTTTGGGATGTGGTCATGGGCTTGTTTCCTCCGTATCTTTCCAGATGTGCGCCGCCAGGAGGCGGGTTAAACTGATTGTGTCCGAGCAATTACATATTTGCCAGCGCCACCGAAAGGTCATCCCCAAAATGAACGGTGTATGCCGGGATGTGGCTGGCCGCCAACTCCGTTTGCACTTCATCCGCGCCGTATGGCGCGCCGAAACTGCCGGGGTCGATGACGATGGCGGTCACTTTCACGCCCCGGCTGGATAAATGCCGCACTGCCGCCACCCATGCCGGTCGAATGGAAGCCGTTATCACCAGCAGCGTGGTATTGCGGTTGAACCGTGTTCCTTCTGCAATTAGAACCTGTCCCAGGGTTACCGAACCGTGTGGATGTAAAACAGCCAATATTTCCAACAGCCGATCTTTCTGACGCCGGCCTCTATCACTCTGCGCCAATTCCAGGTGACTGGCGTCTGGATATGTTATCAATCCCACGGCGCGCTCTTGCCGTAAAAAATGTTGTACCAGCGACGCCGCCACCACAATGCTGTACGCTTCGGTGCTGGGGTCAATTTCGGGCACGCGCCAACTTTCCCACGGAACTTCTGGCACAGCAAGGTCTGGGGGCAGGTCTTCGTAACGTGGCCCCACGTGTACGCTGCGTTCCATATCCAGCACAATCCACACATCTGCCATTGGGTCGAGTTCAAACTCTTTCACAATCAACCGTCCGGTGCGGGCAGTGCTGGGCCAGTGGATGCGGTTGAAGCTGTCACCGGGGACGTAGTCGCGCACACCGGACACATTGGCGGTAACGTAATGTGTGCGCCGGTTTATGATCTCGCCGCCAGTGATTTCACCCAGCAATGGCTGAAAATATGGCAGTGCCACCGTCCGCGGATAGACAACCAGGTGCGACAACAGCGGCAGTTGTCGCTGCATGGTGAACAATCCAAAAGGGTCGCCGCTGATGAGGGTAATAGGTCCCAATTGAAATCGCCCCCGACGCAAGCACATTGTCCGCACCAGGCGGCTGCGGCTTTCTTTGCCCCCCAAACCAGAGATTACGTGGCTGGCTCGATGTCCGGGAAGCGTGGAATGATCTCTCAATTCCAGCCATAGTTTGGGGAAATAGCCGGTGTTTTTAACCACAAACCGTTCTTCTGTCATTTCGCCCACTTGAGAGCGCGTGGCGCGCGTGATGCGCGTCACCTTTACCCAATGGATGTTCCCCCAGGCCCACGCAAACGACAGAATCAAAATACCGCCCAGCATATACGC
>CAYPUV010000392.1:0-1819 GCA_964413895.1 uncultured Anaerolineaceae bacterium | reverse complement strand
GGATCATTCTGGTCAAAAGCAATCCGTTGGATGTGGTGAAAGTTATTGAATTAAGCCGGGCGGGTTATCGCAAAATGAAAGAAAATTTGATCTGGGCAACCGGCTACAACATTATCGCCCTGCCGTTGGCGGCGGGCGTGCTGGCGCCCATCGGGATTTCGCTCTCCCCGGCGGTAGGGGCACTGCTGATGTCGCTCAGCACGGTGATTGTCGCCATTAACGCCCAGTTCCTGCGCCGGGCGAAAATCGCAACGCACAACGGATGATCCACCTCGGAGAATTGACAATGGGCAAAACCGAGTATCACGTTCGCACCTGGTACGGCGCAACCGGGCGTGTGGAATTGCACGGCAAATTCTGGCATTTGGCGGGTTTGTGGGGAGTTGATGTTCCCCACCCACCACTGGTCAACCTGCTCATTCGGCAGGGGTTGCCGGAGGCGGCACAGCGCGAGTTGTCATATCGACACGAATTGGGGCATTTGGAAACGCTGCCGCTGGCCCTGCTGGCCGCAATTGTGTTGCTGAGGCAAGCGAAACAGGCCGGGCAACTCAAATGGTCGCGGGCGCTGTGGCTGTGGGCGGGACATCACGCCCTGTGGGAAATGCTGGCAGAAGGATACGTAATGTGGCGGCTCGGCGCACACTACAAAAAACTGTACGCCGGGCGACTGCATCTGGGGTTAATTTTGTTTTGGATGGGGACTGCCGCGCTGGTTGGGATGGGTTGGGGAAACCGTCAGCTAATATAAGTAAAATTGGCAAACAGAATGCCAATATCTGTATAGATTCAATAGATTATCGCCAATTGAAATTTTCCACAGAGAAAAAGATAGGATATGCAAATGAAATTCGCACGGCTGGCGCGTTGGGTGTCTATTTTATTCGATAGTTCTGTGCTTTCGTTGATTATTTTCCCGGCCGTTGGCGCAACCACGGCGGGTTGGCGCGGGGTCGGCTGGGCAATACTTGCGCTGCTCATTTTAACGGGTATTCCGTTGGTGTACGTCCAGGTGGGAATGCGGCGGGGGTGGGTGAGCGATTGGGAACTTAGTCATCGCAACGAGCGCCCGCGGTTTATTCTGGTCAGTTTTAGCAGCGATTTGTTGGCGCTGGGGGTGATGGGATGGGGAAACGCTCCACGCATATTGTGGCTACTGGCACTAATTTATGCCTGTTTGGGACTGACGATGTTCACCATCTCCAGCTTTTGGAAAATTAGCTTGCATATGGTGGGGGTGAGTGGGTTTTCTACACTGCTGGTGTATGTGTTTGGCTTTGCCGCCGGGTGGACATTTTTGAGCCTGCCGTTGGTGGCGTGGGCACGATTGTATCGCAAAAAGCACACCCCGGCGCAGCTTTTAGCGGGGTCTGTGGGCGGCATTCTCATTACCGCACTGGTTCTGGGCTGGATAGGGTGACTGCTCCCAACGTGCCTTTGCCGTGCCTGTGCCCCGTATGGGGTGAATGGGGTAAAAGGTGGTGGGCTTTATGGGCTTTTTTAGTAAAAAATCAGGTCTCCTCTTCATCAACAAAATACCAATTGCTTTCGTTCTTCGGTGCTTTCATAACGATTCCTTGATTTTTCACCACCCCTCCACAATGGCGATTTCCTTTTCCGACAACCCGTACAATTGATACACCAGCGCGTCGATCTCCGCCTCCAGCGCCGAGGTATCCGCCGCACGACTGCTTAAAACCGGATTGACGGGCGGTGAAAGCTATGTTATACTAATTGCAGGTACGCCCTTCTGTTCGCGAAGTCTTAAGTTCCACTTAGGATACGCTCTGACCAAGTTCAGCGCATAGCGACTGCGGGG
>CAYPUV010000391.1:0-1831 GCA_964413895.1 uncultured Anaerolineaceae bacterium | reverse complement strand
ATCCCGGACAGGCTATTGGCGGCGGGGTGTGCGTCAACTTCACATTATCTCCGGGCGAGAGCAGGACGGTTCCCTTCACGCTGGCTTGGGATTTTCCGCTAATGCAATTTGGGGACGGCGCGCGCTGGTATCGCCGATACACTCGTTTTTGGGGGCGCAGTGGGCGCAATGCCTGGGCGATTGCGCGTGAGGGGCTACTGCACCATCGCGCTTGGCGGAACGAAATCATAACTTGGCAGGAACCTGTCTTAAATGACCCGGAACGCCCGGACTGGTACAAAACAGCGCTTTTCAATGAGTTGTATTATTTGGTTGATGGCGGCAGCGCATGGGAAGCCGGTTCACCCGACCAGCCCGCCTCCGCCGAGGTTGGGAACTTTGCCCTGTTGGAGTGTTTCGATTATCCGTACTATGAAACCCTCGACGTGCGTTTTTACAGCTCTTTCCCGCTGCTTCTTTTCTGGCCCCGGTTGGAAAAAAGCATTATGCGCCATTTTATCAATAGCGTGACCGAAGAGGATCTTACCCCGCGCCGTATCATCTCCGATGGAACAATGGCGCCACGTAAATTAAAGGGCGCTTTGCCGCATGACTTGGGTATGCCCGCTGAAGACCCGTGGCGCCGGGTCAACGCCTATGACTGGCAAGATTCTAATGTTTGGAAGGACATGAACAGCAAGTTTGTCTTGTTGGTCTATCGGGATGTTTTTTTTAGTAACGATTGGGATTTTGCCGCTGAAGCTTGGCCCGCCGTGCAACAAGCCCTCGCTTATTTACAGACAATGGATCGAGATGGCGATGGTTTACCTGAGAATGAAGGACTACCCGACCAAACTTACGATACCTGGTCTATGTCCGGACCCAGCGCCTATTGCGGTGGTTTGTGGCTGGCAGCGCTGCAAGCAGCCGTCGCGTTGGCTGAACAGTTGGGAGATCGGGTGGCGGTAGAACGCTATCAAAGCTGGTTGCAACGCGGGCAGAATAGCTTCGAGCGAATACTCTGGAATGGAAAATATTATCGGTTTGATACCAGTACCGGTGGACACGTGGTGATGGCAGACCAGTTGGCTGGTCTGTGGTATACCATGCTAACCAGACTGCCGCCAATTGTCCCGCTGGAACATGCCCGTTCCGCATTGAAAACGGTGGTCGCATTAAACGTACGGAGTTTTGTCGGCGGACAGATGGGGGCGGTCAACGGCATGTTTCCTGATGGGCAGGTGGATGAATCCAGCGAGCAATCTCAGGAAGTGTGGAGCGGTACGACCTATGCTCTGGCTGCCCTGCTTGGACATATGGGACTGTGGGACGAGGCATGGCAAACCGCCTGGGGCATTTATCATACCACTTATGAAACACGAGGGTTATGGTTTCGCACACCGGAAGCCTGGGATCGTTTCGGAAATTTTCGAGCTAGCTTGTATTTGCGTCCTATGGCAATTTGGGCGCTGGAAATAGCGCTTGTTCGCCGTTAAAGCGGGTTAGCGCATTCGTTTTACGGTGGTGGTTATTTTTGACTGATGAAACAAAATAGCTCTGAAAGATAATGGGCAAACTTTGACGCGATAACCGCCATCTACCCAAATGAATTTCAAGTGTGGAAAACGTAGCACGATTGCTTCAAACACTTTCTTGGGGGAAGATCATGCGTCTTAACGAAGATGTGCTACAAAAATCGGGGCAGAATCCTCTCAGCAGTTACGATATACTGCCAGATATTAAAACCTCACGTACTTTTCGGGAAAGTTCTACGCCTGAATATGGTTTCTGTAAAAAGTTTTTGTCGGTTGTTAATACACCGCTACGAACGATATGATTATCTGTGTAACCC
>CAYPUV010000390.1:0-1843 GCA_964413895.1 uncultured Anaerolineaceae bacterium | reverse complement strand
TGCAGCGCCAATTCCGCCAGCGCCAGCAGCCGAATTTCGCGTTTGGTGATTTGCCCGTGCCATTGCGAAAACGCCTCATCGGGCAGACCGGACGGGATGGCGGCGGGGGGCGGCGCGGGGTTCCACACCACCAGCACATTGAGCGGGGCGAAGGTTTGCGCTTGCGCCTTGGTCAGTGTAGTGCGGATGATGCGTTCGTCGGCACGGCTCAAATTTTCGCAGATGGCGCACGGGGTTTCGGCGGGCAAACCGACCGCCAGCAATCGCGCGGCAATGGCGGCAGGGGTGTGGGTTTTATCGGTCAGAATGGCGGATTTTCCCGCCGCCAAAATTTGCGGGATGATGGCTTTCAGTGGGCGGGCGTGCGCGCTGAGGAGCGCCGCATCGTGCCACGGCTCGCCCAACGCGGCAAACGCCAATTGAAAAGCCGTCGGTGCGGGGAAAAACCGCAGGGCGTCGGGCGGAAAATGGCGGCGCAGCGTCCCGCCGATGCCGTAAAAAAGCGGGTCGCCCGACGCCATCACCACCACCCGCGCGCCACTCTGCCGCGCCGTTTTCAACCGCGCCGCCAGCGCATCCATTTTGCCGGTAATGGCGATTTTCTCGCCGGAAAACGCATCAAAGTGCGCCAGATGCCGCTTGCCGCCAACCAGCACATCGGCGCGAGTGATTTCGGTGCGGTGTGCGGCGGGCAGGCTGTCGGCATCGCCGTTAATGCCGATGATGGTGATGGGATGTGTTTCAATTACCATCGTTTGCTTCTCCCGTGCCGAGTAATTCGCTGCGAACATCGAAACAGAGTACATTCACGGTGTATGCGCCGTCCACAAAACGGCGGGCGTGTGTGGCGGCACGCTGTGCCAATTCTGTTTCCAAGCCGGATATTCCCGCCTTGCGCAGAATTGTCTGCGTGTGACGGGCAGTGTTTGCCTGACGCACTTGTGCCACAATTTCGGCGGGTGCGCCCATCGCTGCCGCCACAGTCGCCAGAAAATTGTGGTCGATACTGCCCCGGCTGACGTGCGTTTGAAAACGTCCCTGCGCCATTTTTGAAAGTTTGCCCACCATCGTGGAAATGGTCACCCGCGATACTTTCAAACGCCGCGCCTGTTTCAGCGCATAATCCAGATGGTCGCCTACCTGCAGAAATGCCATTTCCGGCAAATGGGGATAGCGTGCGCGGGCGCAGGTTTCGCTGCGGTTGCCGGTGGTAAAGACCACGTGCGTTGCGCCGTTGGCGACCGCTACTTTCATTTCCACATAAATGCTGGCACGGTATGCCGAAACGGAATACGGTTTGACAATGCCGGTGGTTCCCAAAATGGAAATGCCGCCCAGAATGCCCAACCGGGGATTATAGGTTTCGGCGGCGATTTTTTCGCCGTTGGGCACACTGATGGTAATTTTCACGCCTTTTTTTACCAGCAAAAGCCCTGCTTCGGCGCGAACGGTGGCTTCAATCATCCGCCGGGGCACAGGGTTGATAGCCGCCTCGCCGACCGGCACGGGCAAGCCCGGCTTGGTGACGGTTCCCACCCCTTTGCCGCCGGTGATGACGATTTCGGGTGTGGAGAGCCATTCAGCGGTGGCTTGAATTTCCGCACCGTGGGTCACATCGGGGTCGTCGCCGGCGTCTTTGATGACCCCACAACGGGCGCGGTTTTCTGCCAAGAATTCGCAGCGCGCCATTTGAAAAGTGACATTTTTTCGAGCGGGCAGGTCAATCGTCACCGCCGAAATCGCTTTGCCGGAGACCAGCGCGCGCACGGCGGCGGCAGTGGCGGCGGCGGCGCACGCGCCGGTGGTGTAGCCTTCGCGTAGATTTTCTTTGCGCCACGCGGCA
>CAYPUV010000389.1:0-1860 GCA_964413895.1 uncultured Anaerolineaceae bacterium | reverse complement strand
GCTGCCGGTGTTGACCCCAGAATCCCACGACCTTTAGTCGTGGGAGTATGTCAGTCCTATTCATCTTTGGCTAATGCACGAGTGCCGTACATTATCTTATGTTAATTGCTGCCGAATGCGGCGCATCACCAACCGTGGCTCTTCAGACCCCAAAACCAGGCTTGTTAAGCTGTACACCACACCTCCCAACAAAATACCTGCCGGTGCTACAAGCCACGGAGTGGCATTTGCCAGAACACGCAGCAGTACAGCCAGCACCAGCGCCATAACCCCCCCAGATAGTAAAATACGCGCCAATGGCTTGCCCAACGCCGCCACAGAGAGCATCCCCGGCTGCCGGCGCAACGTTATAATCAGCCAGACCATCTCTACCGTTACGGCAATGGAACTCGCCAGCGCGATGCCGCCGTGCGGAGCCAGCCCTACGCCCGCAAATGCCACCATCAGCAAAAAGCTCAGTAGTATATTCACCCCCATCGACGCCCCGCCAACGAGTACCGGGGTTTTGGTGTTGCGCAAAGCATAGAACGCGCGTGTCAATATTTCTACTGCTGAATGAGCAACTAGCCCCAATGTGTAAAACCACAATGCCCATACGGTTGCCTGGGTGGAGGTCGCATCGAAGGCGTTGCGCTGGTACAAAACTTGCACAATCGGTTTCCCCAGCATCAGTAGTCCAATGGCTGCCGGCACGGTAATGTACAGGATACTGCGCAATGTGGTCATAAACGCCTGTTGCAAATCCCCCCATGCTTCTTGCGCCGCCAACGCCGAAAATGTGGGGAAAGCAGCGGCGGCAACCGCCTGCGCAATAATTCCTTGTGGCAACAACATTACACGCCGCCCATAATCTAAGCTGGAAAGACTTCCGTGTGTCAGCCACGAAGCCAAAATTGTATCCCAGACGAAATTCAGTTGGATGGCTGCCAGACCCAGCATTCGCGGTCCCATCAAGCGAGCCACCTGCCGCACACCAGGGTCGGTGATGGCAAGAGTGGGCAGATACTTTAGTTTAAAATGAGCAATTCCCGGCAATTGAATGAGCAAATGGCTGGTTGCCCCAGCAACCACGCCGATCGCCAATCCACGCACACCCCAGATGGGGCCTAAAAACCACGCCCCACCAATAATGGCCAAGTTGTACACCACGGGTGCTAACGCCGGTAGCAAAAAATGTTGGTGGGCATTTAATATGCCCATCAGCAAGCCACTGACCCCAAAAATCACGGTTGAAATCATCAACCAGCGCATAATTTCGGCGGTAAGCGCTTTTTGTGCGGGGTCCTTAAATCCCGGTGCAATGACGAAATCAACCAATTGCGGGGCAAAAATTGCTGTCAGTATTCCCACAACTGTTAGAACTATCAGCAGCCAATTCATTATTGCCGATGCTAGCCGCCACGCCCCCTCCCTATCATTGCGAGTGAGATACCCGGTAAACGTGGGAATGAACGCGGACCCTAATGCTCCCCCGGAAATTACATTGAATAAAAAATCGGGCAGCTTAAATGCCGCCAGATATGCGTCATAATTGGGGCTGGTGCCAAATTGACTCGCAATTACAACATCGCGCACCAACCCCAACGCCCGGCTTAAAGCGAAAAAGACTATTACCAGCGTGGCGGCCTGAGCAATTGTCTTCATATTGGCTTGTTTGATCATCGTCATTGTTTAAGGGTACAGTTTCAATATCTAGCATGAACAGTCAGAGCAATTATAGGGAGAATAGGCTATTCCCCAAATTGTCAACCCTGTTCATTTTCTGCTATACTCTTCTCCATGGCAAATTAACAACATTTGAAACAGTAACCCCCTCTAGAGAGGCGTTGCTTATGGTCAATTCAATGGATTATGTGAGCG
>CAYPUV010000388.1:0-1870 GCA_964413895.1 uncultured Anaerolineaceae bacterium | reverse complement strand
GTGGCAAATCGAAAAAAATGGGTTACAATGAAAGAGAAACACACGCTGATAAAAAATCAATGCCGGCGCAATTCCCAAGCGGGGTGGTGTTTTTAGTGCAACAAGACGTTGAACCGGACGAGTGACACAAGGAAGGGCAGCCAACATTGATTTCGCGAATGGGGAAGTGTTTTCTTTTTTTCGCACTTCGCCTCGCCGGTTAACTTAAACGTTGGGCGGCTGATAGCTCTCAATTGATGTTTTCTACATTGGATGTAAACAAATTTTCTGATGAATCAATCACAAATCGCTTTTGAAAAACTCATTTCTCATCAGTTAACGAAAGCTGGCTTTGAAAATGGCGTAGAAGTAACAAGTAAATTACAAGTTGGTAGCATTACACTTGTAGAGGCAGAATTTTCTCGTGAGCCGGATGAATATGAATTTTATGTTATTGAAGTTGGACACACACTGGCTCATTTGTTGAGTGGTTGTGAGCAGATGATGCAAGCTGTCCTTTTTCTATCGGCTTTTTCGCCGACAGAGAAAATGAAAACATATGGCATCACACGCTCATCCCATCTCCAGTATAATATTGAAAACTACTTGATACGGACTCAGTCCATTTATGACAGAATACTCAAATTAGTAAATGCGATTTTCCATTTGGGGATTGACCCTCGTAACTGTAGGCACAATACTATTTCAAGAAACTTACATGTAAAGGTAACTGATGTTCCCGCTAAACTTAAAAATTTGAATAAGCTTCTTGGCAAATATCGGCAAGATAGGAATGTGATAATTCATCACGAGTCCTATCAGGAAGATGAATTACGCAAGATAGAGATGTATCACTTGTTGCTTTCGAAGCAGGATGAAGATGAATTGCCAGATTATGAATTACTTCAAATAGTTACGAAAAATTTAACTCGAGAATTCGTAAAGCGAAAAATCGAAGAATTTGAGCAATTTAATGAGGCTGTTTTCCTTGAAATGGCATCATTGTTTGATAGTTTGGAGTCCAGATATCAGAAACTCCAAAAATCACTATTTAAAAAGTGCGGTTCTTAGGTGGGACAGGGCCACCCAAAAATCGTTGGGCAGTTGGGAGTGATGTAGCATGCCAAGTCTGGACGATGTTTATCAAAAATTTGGGGAAGCATCAGAGGCAGCTCAGTTGCTTGAAACTGAACTCGGCACGATGCTTATAATACATCGGGTTATTGACGAGGATATATTGGATGACCCAGATCGGGGAAAAGCTATTCAAATTTTTGAGAAAATGAACCGTAGTACGCTCGGTCAACTCCTTAGACAACTTGGTAAAGGAACAGACTCATTGACAGATATTGAAGAATTGTTGAGTCGTGCTCTGACTGAGCGCAATCGGCTAGCCCACTCATTTTATCGTCAACATAATTTTCGCAAAAATTCGAATACAGGTAGGGCGTTTATGCTGGAAGATTTGGAGAATATTCACGGAACATTAATCGAAGCGTATAAGGCATTGATGCGCTTGTCTGGTATTGACCTGGATAAAATGACCGCTACCAATTTTCCTGACAAACATGTCTCGATTTGAGAAGAATATCGTGATAAAAGCGGTGGTAGTTTCACCCCACCGTGCCGCCCAACAATCACATTGTACCCGACCGCCCAACCTTGGTTTTTTGCGAAGGGGTGTTTAATTGAAATTGGTTGCGCCTGTGAAGTTGTGTATAATTTATGTTGTGTTCGCTGGCGAGGTGGTGTTTGTACTCCAACCTCACTTTCAGGCCAAATTGTGCAAGGGCGGCGGGTAAATGTGGGGCGTTATACGCTAAGCAATAATCTAAATTGGTAACTACTAAGGTAGGGGGCACGCCTGCACGTTAGCAGGAATAAAGGGGTG
>CAYPUV010000387.1:0-1877 GCA_964413895.1 uncultured Anaerolineaceae bacterium | reverse complement strand
ACACACCTTATTCGATATTTTGAATAAAGTATAAACCGATGTTCCGTCTTTGTCAAGGTTGATAGCGTTAGAATTGTATTAGTGTTTTGTAACTATCCAGCCATAATCTAGGGGGTGTCATTGTGAGCGTAGCGAAGCAATCTCCAACCCACAAACGTGGGGATTGCTTCAGCCCTAACGGGCTTCGCTATGACATCAGAAACTATTGTTTTCAAATTGAACGCAGTTTAGCTCTATGTTTCATCAAATTGGGTGGACGGCGGGCAAACTTCCCCCGCCGCGTCGATGATTTCGGCGGGCGCAGGCCCACTACCTCCAAAATACTTTCGCTGGAAATAGAGCGCCACATTCACCAGTCCAATCAGCACTGGCACTTCCACCAGCGGACCGATGACCGCCGCGAACGCCGCGCCGGAATTGATGCCGAACACCGCCACGGCCACCGCGATTGCCAACTCAAAATTGTTGCTGGCAGCGGTGAACGACAACGTGGTGGTTTTTGAATAATCGGCGCCAATAGTGTGTCCCATCCAAAAGCTCACTAAAAACATCAGCACAAAATAGATCGACAGCGGCACCGCGATGCGCACCACATCCAGCGGAATTTGCACGATGAGATTTCCCTTCAAACTGAACATCACAATGATGGTGAACAGCAGTGCAATCAGGGTGATAGGGCTGATTTTCGGGATAAATTTTTGGTGATACCACGGCTTCCCTTTTACCCGAACCAAAAAATAGCGAGTCAGCATCCCGGCGAGGAAAGGGATGCCCAGATAGATAAACACACTGCGCGCAATCTCGCCCATACTGATTTGCACCAAACTCCCCCGCATGCCAAACAGCGGCGGTAGCACGGTGATGAAAATATAGGCGTACACGCTGTAAAACAGCACTTGAAAGATGCTGTTCAGCGCCACCAGTCCGGCAGCATACTCGCTATCACCTTTTGCCAATTCATTCCACACAATGACCATGGCGATGCATCGCGCCAGCCCAATCATAATCAACCCGACCATATAGTCGGGGTAGCCGCGCAGAAAGATAATCGCCAGCAGAAACATTATAATGGGACCCACAATCCAATTCTGCACCAGCGACAGCGCCAGCACTTTCCAGTTGCGAAATACATCGCCCAATTCCTCGTATTTCACTTTTGCCAACGGGGGGTACATCATCAAAATCAACCCGATGGCAATGGGAACATTTGTTGTTCCCACCGAAAAACGGCTGACGAAGCTCTCTACGCCGGGAACAAAATATCCGGTACCCACACCGACCGCCATCGCCAAAAAAATCCACAGAGTGAGATAGCGGTCTAAAAATGAGAGCCGTTTCACCACACTTTGGGGTACAGATTGTGCCGCTACTGACATTTTGCCCTCCTCTCGTATTTCCTCATTTCAAAAACCGTTTTATCAAGTCCGCCATTTGGCGAGACGTGGGCACACCGCCGTACCCTACCAATTTCTCATTGATGACAATTGCCGGGGTGGCCATCACCCCGTAGCCCATAATGGTGGGAATGTCCGTCACATCCTGCACCTGAGCCTCAATGCCCAAATCTTGCACCGCTTGCTTTGCAATGGCTTTCGCCCGTTTACAGTTGGGACATCCGGTGCCCAAAATTTTGATAACCATTTCTTCCTCCGAAAAATTTATTGTGTTAAAAGCTGGTAACTATACAGCCAATTCGTCCAAAATGTCATTGCGAGCGCAGCGAAGCAAGCGCCACCTGGCAATAACGGGGATTGCTTCAGCCCTGCGGGCTTCGCAATGACACGTTATATAGTTACTGTCAGCCAACCATATATTAAAGGTGTGTATCTATTCAGTTACACAGAGAAACACGGAGAAAACACAAAGATACACTGAGA
>CAYPUV010000386.1:0-1904 GCA_964413895.1 uncultured Anaerolineaceae bacterium | reverse complement strand
GGGAAAATAGCTCCCCTCTCCCTGACAGGGAGAGGGGTTGGGGGAGAGGGTTTATCTTCTCCCTCCTCCGCCGCGCCCTTCCCCCGGCGTTGGCGCTGTTCGGCGGGCTGGGGTTGAGTGCCATTTTCTGGCTGCCCGCGTTTTTCGAGCGACAGTATGTGCGGGTTGACCAGTGGATTGGCGGGCGATACGCTTTCGGCAGCGATTTTGTAGACTTTTTCCAGCTATTTTCGCCGCACTGGGGATTTGGTCCCAGCATTCCGGGCCCCAATGACGATGCCGGATTTCAGATTGGGCTGGCGGCGCTGGTGCTCTCCGCGCTGTCGTTTTTCGCCGTGCCGAAGTTGAAAACCCGCGCCCTGCGCATCACCCTCTATTTTTTGCAAGGGCTGGTGCTGGCGACAGCCTTTCTCACCACACCGCTCTCAGCGTGGGTGTGGCGGTTGCTGCCGCTGGCGAGTTTCGCGCAGTTCCCATGGCGATTGCTGGTCATCATCGCCCCGGCGATGGCGGTGCTGGGCGGCGGAGCCGCTGCCGGTTCGGAGTTCAAAGTTCAAAGTTCAAAGTTTGGCACAATTTTGCCGGTGGTGTTGCTCATTATGCTGGCGAGTTTTCCGTACATCAAAGCGCAGGTGCGCGACCCCCAACCCACCGAAGGCCCCGTCAGTTTGGCGAGTCTCTTCCGCTTTCAGCAGTCGGCGGATGAGCTGACCGGCTCCACCGCGTGGGTGAGAGAGATTCCGCGCTGGTCACCGCTGGCAGATTTGGCCATCGCCGGGCAGAAAATCACCACCCGCGTGGTGCAGTCAGAGGTGTGGGATAACGCGCACACCACCCCGCTGATGGGCGTGCATTCCTTTGAAATGGACAGCGTGCACGAATTTGTGTGGGTTTACGCCGCCGATGACAATCAAGCGGTGACATTTTACATCCCCTATTACCCCGGTTGGACAGCGACCATTTATGAAGACACCGACCCCGAAAACAGTGACGCATTCCCATACGGGCGCATCGGGCAGGTAGTGGACCATCCGCAAATTTCCACCACCGATCCCAAAGGCTGGATGGTGGTTCCCGTGCCGCAAGGGAGTCATTTTCTGGAACTGCGGTTCAACGATACCCCCATCCGCGTGGCGGGGAAATGGCTGTCGCTGGTGTCGCTGCTTGTGCTGGCAGGGGGATGGGTTCTCGGAGGGCGATTGAAAAAGATTGTCCCGAAGCAGCTATTCAGTTACACAGAGAAACACTGAGATAACACAGAGGCACACAAAGAAAAACAAATTTCTCGCAAAAATTTCAAGTAGCTTTGTGAGACCTCTGTGTAGCTCTGTGTTACAAATCAATTCCTGAATAGTTACGCCCCGAAACAAATTTCAGGGGGATTAAGGGGGGAGAATATTTTATGAAACGTTTTCTCTCAAAGCTCGACTCGCAATTTTATCTCCTGCTGGCGCTCTCTGTTTTCGCGTGGGCACCGCTGTTGCATCCGGCGTACTTTTTTCAGGCGCACGATGCGCGGCACAGTATTTTCTATCTGGTGGAATTTGACCAAACCCTGCGCGATGGTTTTCTGTGGCCCCGCTGGAGTCCCGATTTCGCCTTCGGGTACGGCTATCCGCTGTTCAACCTGTACGCCCCGCTCGCCATTTACGCCGCCGAAATCATCCATCTGCTGGGCGTGAACATGGTCTGGTCGGTGAAAACCATCTACATTCTGGCAACCATCGGCGCAGGCGCGGGGATGTACGGCTTTGTGCGGCGGCTTTTCGGCGCGAATGCCGGGCTGATTGCCGGGCTGGCATATATGTTCGCCCCCTTCCATCTGGTGGAAATTTTTGTGCGCAGTGCCTATGCCGAATATGTCTCGCTGGCGATTTTGCCGCTGGTGCTGTGGGCATTCACCG
>CAYPUV010000385.1:0-1927 GCA_964413895.1 uncultured Anaerolineaceae bacterium | reverse complement strand
CGGTGGGAGCGCCCTGTTCGGTGGTGCGGTGACGCGCTGTACGGTTGGCGTTGGTATGGCCTGGGCATTGACGTTGGGCGCAAGATTTTCTTTTTGCGCGATGACTCCCCAGCCACCGATGAATGTGCCCATCCCCAGTGCGCCGATGGTAAATTTGGCAGCGACGCTGAGTTTGCCGGGTTTGCGTTTAGGAGGTGGTGTTTTAGTCGTCATTGTGTTCTTCGCCTTCCTTCGGGTGTTCATTGCTTTCGTGTTCGCCTTCGCGTTCGCCGCCGGTGCGCGTGTCGCTGCTAATGCCAGCGGTCGTCGCTGGGGCAACCTGGCGAGCGGCAATTTCATCATAGGCGGTTTGCAGGTCGGCATAAAGCGCCTCAATTTGCGCCCGCATCACCATTTCATTTTGCTGCGCCGTGGTGACCATTGTACTCATCTGTGTTTGATAATCCTGGTCAATGGCCTGGATTGCTTGCTGTAATTCTGTCGCTTGCTGTTGGGCGGCTTCGGTTTGCACATTCATGTCATTGAGTGTGGCTTCGGCGGTTGCCAGTTGATCTTGCAAGTCTTGCAATTGGGCACCGGATTCTGCATCAAGCTTTTGCAGCGAAGTGTTTAACGCTTCTAGCTGTGTTTGATAGCTTCTCTCTCGTTCTAATGCTTGCGCTTGATAGGTTTTGACGACATCTTCATATGCCTGTGCGGTGCTGGTAGCTTCATCGGGCGAGAGTCCTGCGGCGGCGGGCTGAATGGGCGATGTTTGGCTGGCTGGCTGAACAGGGGTGGAGTGCAACCCCCCGCGTTGTGCCAAAACTTGACTCAGTAAATTTACGCCGAGAATGGTGGCGACGACCAGCAGGGTGAGAATGGTAGAGGTAACTAAAGGGATATTCTTTTTCACAATAACGTCTCCGTGTAATAGTTTTGATCATTTAACGCCCCAATTGGGCGTTTGCTTCGGCCAGCGAAACCTGCGCTGTTTGGAGTTGGTCGCTTAACTGGGCATATCGGGCTGCCAGTTCTGCTTGTGTTTGCTGAAGTTGTGTTTGGTAGGTTGCCTGTCGTTCTGCCAGTGTCTGTTGCAGTTGCTCAAGTTGCGTTTGCAACGTGTCCATATCTTGCTGACGTTGATTAATGGCAGCCTGATAGGTTTCCAACTGCGCACCAGCCTGTTGAATGGAGGTTTGGTAGTCGCTCTGTCGTTTTTGGAGGGTGTTTTGCAGGGTAGTAATTTGTTCCTCATAAGTGGCTGCCCGGTCTGCCATTGTTTGTTGCAACGTTGCCAGTTCCGCCGCATAGTCAACGGTATTGGTATTGTTTGCTTGTGTTGGCAGGTTGGGGGACGTGGATTGGGGGGTTGCCACTGCCCACGCGCCCACACCGATGGCGGTGATAATTAAAAAAGCGGTTATGCCTCCCACAAGCATTAAGCCGGTTAAACGTTTCATTCGCAAATACCTCTTCTTTCGGAGTGAATCTGGTGCCAATGCCCAGAGTGATGGTAGCTGTTATCATATCGTAAGTTGCCGGGAGTATGGTTAAATCAAGTTTATAAAAATCTTAAATCTAGCTTAAATACTCACCTGGCGCGGTAATACTTCTGTCTCCCTGATTTTGGGAGAAGATGAAAACCACCCCGCCTCAAGCAATTTTAAGTGCCGGCCACCTAAACTTTTGGGTTGGGCGCGTACCATGAGTTAAATACCACAAATTCCCTCACGCCCTTTTTGCTCAAGACAGGGCTTGCTATACAATTACCAGTGGAGTAAATTCAATGGAGGAGATTTCTTATGGCAGCACAACAACCGGGCGGTGACGACAGGTTTACTATTTCAGGTGAAAATGTCCCCCGCATTTCAGGACGTTTTTGGATTACGGCTTTTGTCATCTTTATCTTATTTGTCAGTTTTAACCGCGTTGTAACCCTGTACAC
>CAYPUV010000384.1:0-1953 GCA_964413895.1 uncultured Anaerolineaceae bacterium | reverse complement strand
GCTGCCGGTGTTGACCCCAGAACCCCACGACCTTTAGTCGTGGGAGTATGTCAGGTGGACGAACAACATCGTCGCGGATAACCAGGCCAACACGCGCGGCAGCGGACTGTATTTTATTGGCAATAAATGGTCGCCAAACGATGGAACACTGGTTCATACCACCGTGTCCGGCAATCGGGGCGGCAGAGACGGCATGTATGTGGGAGCTTACACCACTCTAGCGCTCACGAACACCATCCTGGTCAGCCACACAATGGGCATCACGGTCACAGCCGGCAGCACGGCCACGCTGGAGGCCACCCTGTGGGGTAGCAACACCTGGGCCAACGGGACCGATTGGGATGGAGACGGCACGATCCTCACCGGCACCGTCAACATTTGGGGCGATCCGGCTTTTGTGAACCCCGGTAAGGACAATTATCATATCGGCCTCGGCTCAGCAGCCATCAATGCGGGCGTGAACGCCGGGGTGACCACCGACATTGATGGCGATACCCGCCCGCAGGAAAGCGGCTACGACATCGGGGCTGATGAGTTCTGGCCGCGGTACATTTACCTGCCCCTGGTGGAAAAGAACTATCCCTGATTGAGATGATTGGCGTTGTGGGCGGCTTGCTGTGCCTGCCCCATGCCTGAAACAGTCTCATTAGAATGCGTATGAAGTTGCAGAATCCTACACAGCCGAAGGCCTTGCGGTTGCATCGTGCTGTGCGAAATGGTAGATAAAACTAGACCGCTACACAAGTGAAAACCTTGCACCAGCCGTGAGGACACACATTTTTGTATCGGATGGGGTTTTGTACTAAAATAAAAAGGTCTAGCTAACCGTACAATTTTATATTTCCACTATTTGTATTTTGGCGTAGGAATTATTTCCCAACTTAGCACGAGGAGGTGTTTTATGAGGCAGTATGTTGTACATGAGGTTATTCGTCGTACCTTAATCACCAACCCAGAGCAGGTGATTGTATCGGGAGATACTCGCCTGACTTACGCTGCACTGTACGGGCGCGTTTTGCGACTGGCCAATAGTTTGCAAGACCTGGGCATTGGGCCGGGCACGGTCGTGGGGGTGTTAGATGTCAACACCAATCGTTTTTTGGAGTTACATTACGCACTTTCAATGTTGGGTGCGGTGCTGCACACCATTAACTTTCGATTGTCGCCGGAACAGATGGTGTACAGTATGGTTCACGCTGGCGACGAATGGCTATTTGTGTCAGACACGTTTATGGGCGCGGTAAAACCACTCACCGCAAAATTTCCCAAGTGGGTGGTAATGAGCGACCAGGCCGATTACCCCTTGCCAGACGTTTCCCAGGCATATCGTTATGAAGAATTGGTGGCCAGCGGCGACGAAAGAGAACTCCCTTCAGCCGATCGCGTGCAAGACACCGATGTTTTTTCTATTTTCTACACCACCGGCACCACCGGGAAACCCAAAGGCATTCGATACCAGCATCGCAATATGTTGCTGGGAGCGCTGCAACTTTTCCATCATCTGGCGCTGCACACAACGGGCGCTCAGGTAAACAGCAGCGACGTCTTTATGCCGTTGATCCCATTCTTCCACATTCACGCCTGGGGTATGGCTTTCTTCCCCGCCTATCTGGGTGCCAAGCTGGTATTGCCGGGTGCAGCTGGCCCTGCTGAACAAACGCAATTAATCCGCCGCGAAGGCGTCACCGTTCTCAATATGGTTCCCACTCAATTACATATGCTGTTGGATCAGCCTGATTTCGGGAATGTAAAGATTCTCACCGGTGGCAGCCCGCTGCCATCAGGATTGGCAACCCGTGCCGTGAAGGCGGGCGTGCACTTCAGCCTGATTTACGGCGGTTCCGACCAATTGGGCACGGCTATTTCGGTAGTCCCAGAGGGACTTGATCCCGATAGCCCGGAAGCATTAGAATGGCTCCGCACAGGGATGCGCCTTTGCCCCCCCTCCTGCTC
>CAYPUV010000383.1:0-1958 GCA_964413895.1 uncultured Anaerolineaceae bacterium | reverse complement strand
TGACATTGGCAATTTATTTCATTTTGTGGGTGTCTAAGCAAGAGGGAAGGTTTAGCGCGAAAGCGACCAATGCTGTGGCGAAGAGGCGGTTTACACCCGGGGCCAGAACTAATGTCAGGGCGTCTGATTCCGGGTAGCGGTCCACGTTCAAATCAAGCGTGGCGAAAATAATCCAATCGGCCCCCTGAATGAGGCCGGTGATTTCTGCGGGGGTGTGCCGGATTTCAGGTGATTCGGCGGCAGTGGGGGTTTCATTTGCCCGCGCCAGCGATCCCACAAGCACCTGTTTCAATTCAGCAAAACTGATCGATGTGATATTCTCCGGGCGAATTTGGTTGGTGGTATCGGGGCCATAGAGCTTCAAAATAATCTTCTCGACGGCGTCGTAGGGAAGCGATTCAAATGGTTGGCAAGATGCATCCTCTTCAAAACACGCGCGCACCAACCGACTGTCGCTGACGATGAGCAGCTTCTCGTTGACGGCAGGCGGGCGTGGCATACGGGCGGCGTATTCGGCAGGAGGGGGGTACAGCAGCGTCAGGCTTTCTTGGGCAATACGGTTCACCACCCGTTCCCCGCGACCGGACACGGCCAGCGCAACGTCGCCATCTTTTACAAAAGCGTTGGGGCCAGGGTGTGGAAAGAGCTTCAGTTTCAGACGCAGGATGCGCATCACCGATGCATCCACCTGTGTTGCAAATTCACTGTCCCGCTGATATTCACTTTGAAAAAATTCAAGGGTGTCTTTGATGTTTTCAAACTGCTGGCTCCAGATGGAGTTCAAATCAAATTGAGCGAGGATCAGTAAATCGTTGCCGGCCAGAAACGCATCACGGGCAATCCGGCGATGAGGAAATGTTTGCAGCGTGGGGTCATAATGTTTGCGCACGGCGGGGACGCCCAGGGCGTCGCTGACAATCACGCCGCCCTGCTCTCGCCAGGGGACAAGTTGGGGCAGGCTGAGCAGGGTGGACATTCCCGTTTTGTCAAAGCTGATGGGAGCTGTAAATTGCCGAATATCACCTTGAAAACCGCGATAGCGAATGTGGCTGGACATCAGCGCATCGGTGGTGCCGGGCTTACCGGGGACCGTGACGGCAAAAAAGGGTGGCAATTCAATGCGTTTGAGTTCTTGCAACGATTTATCAACGGTGGCAACTTCGTTGTCGGGAAGCCGGTCGCTGCCGCCGTGACCGGGAAAGTGTTTGGCAACGGTGGCAATGGTGTTGTTGCTCCCTTCGTGAACGCCTTGAATGTAGGCTCGGCCCATTGTGCCCACCCAAAACGGATCGCCTCCAAACGTGCGCGTTCCCATATCACCGCGGCCGGTTGGCCGGGGGTTGTTGAGCACGTCCAGCACCGGCCCCAGCAACATATTTATCCCCATTGCTGATAATTCTTGCCCGACAATTTTGCCTACATCCTGCGCATTCTTGGGGTTCCACGTTGCGCCGATGCTCATTGCGCTGGGGATAGCTGTAACGCCGCCGGTAATTCGAGTGTAGGGCCAGCCGTCGCCTTCCTGATCAACGGCAATAAACAGGGGGATGTTCTTATTGGCCAGCGTTTGCGCCTGCAATTTGTTGGTTAAGGTTGTTATTTGCTGCGGGGCGTTGGCGGTATTGGAAAAATTACCGTTGCTTGTTTGCAGCACCACGCCCCCCACTTTGTATTCGGTGAGCAGAACATAAATATCTGAGCCGGGACTTACATCTTTGCCCACAAAAGGCACCAAAAACAACTGCCCAACTTTTTCCGCTACCGACATCGAGTTGAGTAATTCCGTGGCCGGGTCTGGCTGCTGCGCTAAAACAGGCACCAGCCAGGATTGTGCTGCCAGCAGGCAAATCAAAATGAACCGCAAAAAATGTATCATAAACCTTCATTAAGAATATAGAAATACATGTATCTATTCAGTTACACAGAGAAACACGGAGAAAACACAAAGATACACTGAG
>CAYPUV010000382.1:0-1962 GCA_964413895.1 uncultured Anaerolineaceae bacterium | reverse complement strand
GGCTGGTTGGTTGTGTGTCCTGTGCGTGCGTGGGCCCGTGACATCCCGGCTGTCTCAAGGTGGGGACCGGGAATTGCCAACCCGGGGCTGTGGCTGCAAGGCATGGTGATGGCGCTAATGCTAGGAACGGTAGGTGGCATTTTCCCTGCCCGGCGCGCCGCTGGCCTGCAACCCACCGAAGCCCTGAATTACGACGGCGGCAGCCACAGCGGACACGACCCCGGCTGGACACGCATCGGGGGGATGGCGCTGCGAAATTTGTGGCGACAACGCGGACGGAGCATCCTCACCCTCAGCGGTATTGCCATTGGGGTGGGGCTGATCGTGTCGCTGGGGGCGTTAACGCAAGGTATTATTCGTAGCTTCAACAGCTTAAGCACGGCGACCGGCGCAGAATTGTTTGCCATGCAAGCCGGTGTGGCCGATATGAGCTTCAGCGCTATTGATGAGCGAATAGGTCGGGCAATTGCGGCAATGCCGCAGGTAGAAGATGTGTCTGGCCTGGTATTTGGCGTTGCCGCCACGCCAGATGTTCCATTTTTGCTGGTTTGGGGCGTGGAACCCAAAGCTCGCGTGCTGTCTCATTACCGTATCGTGGATGGTCGGGCTATCAGCGGGCGGGGCGAAGTGATGCTCGGCGTGTCTACGGCGGAGAATATGAAAAAAAGTCCCGGTGACCTGATAAGTATGGGAGCCGGTGTGTACCGCGTAACGGGGATTTATGAAACCGGCATTGCTTATGAAGATGGTGCTGCGGTGATGGCGCTGCGCGACGCCCAGGCCGCATTCAAAAAACCACGCCAGGTTGCATTTTATCAAATTAAACTGAAAAACCCCTCACAGGCAGAAGCTGTCCGCCAACTCATTGAGCGGCGTTTTGGCGAAGATGTGTCTGTGTCAATGGCTTCCACATTTGTGGAAAACACCAGAGATATGCAAAATACAGAAGGTATGTTGGGGGCAATAGTCTTGCTGGCGATTTTGGTGGGAGGCGTTGTGGTAACGAATACGATGGTGATGACGGTGTTGGAACGCACCCGCGAAATTGGCACGCTGCGCGCTCTGGGGTGGCGACAATCGCGTGTGCTGGGGATGATTTTAGGTGAGTCGCTCACCCTCAGCGCCCTCAGTGGGGTGGTCGGCGTTGGCGTAGGAATTTTTCTGGCCTGGTTGATGTCTGTCGCGCCCGCAATGAGCGGCTTGCTGACGCCTGCTTTCTCCCCGGAAGTTGTATTGCAAGGATTGTTTGTCGCCTTGTTTTTGGGTGTGGCCGGTGGGCTATATCCAGCCTGGCGGGCGGGTAGGCTGCGCCCGATTGAAGCCCTGCGCTATGAGTGAGTCGTTTGTCTGTAATATGTTATGCGTCGTGTGCAAACGGATTACGCTGTCTGTGCATTAAGAATGTGCCCTATGTTTTATCATCTACAACTGCGTAAAGCTCACGGCTATTAGCTCACAGCTTTTAACGATGCAGAGAGGAACCAATGTCAAAGCGAACCTGGATTGTTCTGGTAATTATTGTTGTACTGGTAGTAGGGGGATATTATGGCTACGGTGCCTACAACGCCGGTCAGGCGCAGCCAACTGCAGAACCGGTAACGCAGGAGGATTTGAATAGCGTCATTTGGGCATCGGGCAAGGTAGTCCCCGCGCGATGGGCAACGCTCAGTCCGTCGGTGGGAGGGCAGGTGATGGAGGTGGTTGAAGAAGGCAGTCGCGTGGAGGCGGGAGCGGTGTTGTTGCGATTGGACGACACCGATTTGCAAGGACAGGTCTCGCAGGCGGAAGCAGCACTGGCCATTGCCCAGGCACAATTGGCGCAGTTGCAAGCGCCGCCGCTGCCCGCAGAAGTGCAGGTCGCCGCAGATAATGTGAAACTGGCCGAGGCTGGATTGGAAAACGCGAAGGCACGGGTGGCTCAGGCAGCAGCCGGGCTTGAAAACGCACAGGCACAGGTAGCCC
>CAYPUV010000381.1:0-2033 GCA_964413895.1 uncultured Anaerolineaceae bacterium | reverse complement strand
GTCACGCTGGTTTTTGTCAACCAGTTGCAGGGTGACGGTGGCTTTATTTTCGCCACTGCCGCCGCCACCGGAGAAGAAGCTGGTGGTACTGCTCCCGATATTGCTGATGACGAACACGGTTTCGGGCACTTCATCCAAAATAATCTGTTCAGCCTGACGCACCGCCCGGTCAGTGGCGGCAACGTTGGTTCCGGCGGGCATTTCGATGTTGATCGTCACTTTGCCGTCATCCTCCTGCGGCAAAAATTCCGAGCCAACCATCCCGGCGGCAATCATCGCAATCCCGCCAACCGTTGCCGCAACGGCGAGCGCAATCACCAGCGTTTCCGTGAACACGTTTTTCAATGCCATCCGAATAGTGAAAGCATAGGCATTTGCCAGCGCATCGAATGATTTTTCCCAAACCACGCTGAAACCAGCCCACAGTTTATTGACGGGCAGCATCAATTTGTGGAAAAATTTCCCCAACCCGCGCGGCGCGCGTTTTTCGTCGGTTTCTGCTCTTAACCACAATGCTGCCAGCATAGGAGTCAGGGTGAAGGAAACGAAGAGGGACAACAGCACAGTGGAAGCAATGGTCACACCATAGGAGCGGAAAAACTGCCCCACGGTTCCGGTGGTGAAAGCGATGGGCACATAAATTGCTACGTCCACCAGGGTGATGGTGATTGCCGCCAGCCCGATTTCGGCGCGCCCTTCGAGCGCGGCTTTCCACGGCGGCTTGCCCATCTTCAAATGCCGCTCGATGTTTTCAATCACCACAATCGAGTCATCCACCAAAATACCGATGGTGAGGGTGAGCGCCAGCAGAGTCAGCACGTTCAGCGAGAAGCCCATCATCCACATAATGGCGAAGGTGGTGATGAGCGACACCGGAATCGCCAAAATGACGATGAAGGTGCTGCGGATATTGTGCAGGAAGAGTAAAATCACCAAGCCGGTAATCAGAATCGCCAGAATCAAGTCCTCAATCACAGAATCGATGGATTGGCGGGTGAATTCAGAGTCGTCCACCGCGATGGTTATCTCTGCCCCGGTGGGCAAATCGGTGTTAATATCCGAAATGACCGCGCGGACATCATCCGCCACTTCAACGGTGTTGGCGTCGCTGGTTTTGACCACAGTGATACTTACCGCATCTTGCCCGTTGTAGCGCAGAAATTGCGTCGAATCCGCGTAAGTTTCGGAAACGGTAGCTAAATCGCGCAGATAGATACTGCCGCCGGTATTCATCCCCTGCGGGGCTTGGTCGATGATGGGCACTTGCCCGATGACCACATTTTCAATATCTTCGATGGCGGTGAAATCGCCCACCGAGCGCACCGTTGTTTTCTGCCGCCCTTCATCCAGCGAACCGGAGGGGATGGACATATTGTTGAAGCGCAGTTTTTGCTGAATCCCTTCGATGGGGACGCCATACGCCGCCAATTTCGCGGGGTCCGGCTCAACGGTGATGATGCGGTCTTGCCCGCCGCTCACCGTCACCGACGCCACCCCTTTGATAGCCTGCAAACGGGGCTGGATGTCGTTCACCGCCATCGCGTAAAGTTCGTTTTGCCCTTTTTCGCCGCTGAGCACCATTTCCATGATGGGCAGCGCGTTCAGGTCGGCTTTCACCACCGACGGCTCTTTCGCGTCGTCGGGGAGCGTTCCTTTGATAGCGGCAACTTTCCGCTCTACCTCGCTGGTGGCATTGCTGGCATTTACATCCTGCTGGAATGCCACCACAATAATGCCGACATTCTCCTGCGCTTTGCCGGTGATGGTGTCCACGCCGCCGACGGTGGCGACCGCGTCCTCAATCGGCTTGACGATGTCTCTTTCCACATCTTCCGGACCCGCGCCGGGATACGCCACAATCACACTGACCACCGGAAAATCCACCGAAGGGTAACGGTCAACCTGCAATTCCGAATACGAGCGCAGCCCGAAGACCACCATCGCCAGAATAATCATCAGCATGGTGAGCGGGCGGGTAATGGCGAGTTTGGTTAAGCCCATTATCCTTCCCTCACTTCCACGGTTGCGCCGTC
>CAYPUV010000380.1:0-2038 GCA_964413895.1 uncultured Anaerolineaceae bacterium | reverse complement strand
GCCTGTTGAATAGCCGGGCCACCGGGGTAATTTAACCCCAGCAAGCGAGCTACTTTATCAAAAGCCTCACCGGCCGCATCGTCGATGGTTCGTCCCAACACTTCATAGTGCCCAAAATCTTGCACCAAAACCAATTCGGTGTGGCCGCCAGACACAATTAAAGACAGCACCGGAAATGCAATGGGGTTAAAGTTGCCATTCACGGCCAGCCAATTGGCGTGCAAGTGCCCTTCCAGGTGATTAATCCCAATCAGCGGTAAATTCCGAGCCAGCGCTATCCCCTTGGCCGCATTTACACCGACCAGCAAACTTCCAGCCAACCCAGGCCCATAAGTTACCGCTACCGCATCCACATCGCGCCAATCAACCTGTGCCTCAGTGATGGCGGATTGAATCACGGTATTAATAGCCAAAATGTGCTGCCGAGACGCGACTTCGGGAAAGACGCCGCCGTAGCGTCGATGAATTTCAATTTGAGAAGCAACAATATTGGAACAAATGTGACGCCCGTCTTCAACAATCGCCGCCGCTGTCTCATCACACGATGTTTCAATAGCCAGTATTTTTGTCATAGTCAACTTTTTTGCAGTACGTCAACAAATTCGCTAATAATCATCGCTGTGGCGCCCCATACTTTGTGTCTCTGAATAAAGTAATAGGGGATTTCAACTTCACCCAACACATTATGCACCCGTGTTTCTGACGCTGTAATGGATTCATCGAACAACGTTGTGAGGGGAACTTCAATGATTTCCGCCACTTCTCGCTGATTGGGGATAAATTTTGGTCGAGCTGGATAATATCCTACAAAAGGATACACCATAAAATTGCTGGGGGGAATGTACAAGGGAGACAATGCGCCCAAAATTTTTATTTGGGTTGAAGGGACACCCACCTCTTCAAATACCTCTCGCAATGCAGTGGTTTTATAAGATTCACCAGGTTCTCTGGCGCCGCCGGGGAGTGCAATTTGTCCACTGTGCACGCCGTTGTATTCCTGTCGCCGAATCAACACCAGGTTAAGGTTTCCGTTGGTGGGATAGAGCAAAACCATGACAGCTCCTTCCCGATGGTCTGGTTTGATTAAAAACCGTCGATCGCCCGGTTTTCGGCCATCGGGAGCCATTCGTGCCTGGGCGGTTTCGCCGGGAAGGGGGTGCTGTAAGGCTCGTTTGATTTTCTGGGCGCAGGCAGCAGGAGTCATTATCGTTCTCCCAGAATCTCAGCATTCATTTGCTCAAAAAACTTCACCATAAAATCATGCCGCTGTTGAGCCATTTTTCTGGCAGCTGGCGTAATGAGCATGTCTTTTAATTTTACCAATTTTCGGTGAAATTCTTGCAATGCCGTATGCTCTCCGGCGGAATCATCGGCCCACAAACGTCGGTTTTGTGTACCGCCAAAAGCAAATACGCGGGCAATTCCCACGGCTCCAATTGCATCGAGCTTGTCCGCGTCGTACAAAATTTTAGCCTCTGGGGTTTGGGGTGGGTTGTTGGTCCGAAAGCGATGCGTAGCAATGGCGTGGCACACGGCCTCAACAAACGCCGCCGGTTCACCCTGCAAAATTTGGCGCGCCCGCCGAGCGCCCGCCGCCGCATGATCCACGCCGGTGCGGTACTGGTCGGCGCGGGCAATATCGTGCAGCAACACTGCCGTTTGCAAAATATCCAGGTCGGCAGGCACTGTTTGCGCAATTTTCATGGCGTTGGCCAATACGCGCAGTACGTGCTCAAAATCGTGGGCCGCATCATTCTGGTAGTATTTTTTTGCCGTTTCTGGTGTTATTGCGGACATTTGCTGTTTATTTGTCTTGCCGACCTGCCAACCGATAGGCTTTTACGGCTACTTGCAAGTTCAAGCGTGCCAGAGGATGATTGAGCGAGACCTGGCAATAGGATTCGATTTGCTTCAAGCGGTAAGATAGCGTGTTGCGGTGGATGTGCAACACCCTGGCCGTTTCTGCGGCATTACCCCCACAATCCAAAAAGACTTCCAGCGTGCGCAGTAGTTGTGCGCGCTCGGCGCGTTCTTCGGT
>CAYPUV010000379.1:0-2092 GCA_964413895.1 uncultured Anaerolineaceae bacterium | reverse complement strand
GGGAAATAGCCGCGTTTGGGTGGAATCTGTGCGCCGTAGTTTGGCCCCAAATCTTTGCCGCTGTTCCACCACGCTTCCTGGCTGTCAATAAAATAATAGGATGAATTGGTGCCGTTGCTGTAGCGCACATCGTTAAACAAGAAGAATTCTGCTTCTGGCCCCCAGTAGCTTACATCGGCGATGCCCGTTTGCTTAAGGTAGGCTTCTGCTTTTTTGGCGATGTAACGAGGGTCGCGGCTGTATGGCTGGCGCGTGATAGGGTCGTAAATATCGCAAATGATGACCAAGGTGGGGATCTCTAGCACCGGGTCAATAAAGGCGGTGTCGGGATCAGGAATTAGAATCATATCTGATTCGTGGATTTCCTGAAACCCACGTACCGATGAGCCATCAAAGCCCAATCCATCTTCAAATGCATCTTCCGTCAACTCGTGCGTGGGCACACTAAAATGTTGCCAGGTTCCAATTAAGTCAGTAAATCGAAAATCAACAAACTTTACTTCTTTGGCCATTTTTACCACATCAGCAGGTGTTTTTGCCATCGTTCAGGTCTCCCTTCAAGATAAAATAGATTGATATTGATTAATGCGCCGAAAACAGAAAAGCCTTCAAAAACCAACCCTGCTTGAGGGCGGTTTTGAAGGCTTCTTGGCCGCATTAAAGTCTATTTACAAAGGACACTTTAACATGGGGTGTGCGATTTGTCAAATAGAATTTGGCCGCTGCAGCCATTCTCATTATGGCGTGTAGACCTGACAGGTTTCCGGGGATTTGATAATCTTAGAGCAATTTGTGGGCAGCAAGGCTGTTTCTTGCAGAAGTTAGGGCAAAACCAGGGCTGTTCAGTTCTAAAGAGGCGTAAACATTCCATATATTGGATTAACAAGACTTTCAAGATTTTCTCTTTCTTTTATCCTGTTCATCCTGTAAATCCTGTCCATTTATCTTGCTCTGTACGGAGAACTGAACAGCCCTGAGGACAAAACCAGTCAGGTCTAGGGTTAAAATGAGAATTGCTGGCCTAAGCCAGGGCTGTTGCACCTGTGCCCTTTGGGTGCACTCCCCCCTTCCCCTGAGGGGAAGGGGGGAAATAGGGGGGATGGGGGAAAAGCAACGATTTTTTGAAACCTTAAAATTGACTTTGCAACAGCCGTGTGGCCTAAGCGTGCTTCTTTGAAAACTTAGCAAAAATGTGCTATACTTCTGTCAAGTTCTATGCTTGATTTTTGCACAATGCCTCCATAACCGCAAAAAGGAGTACAGCTATGCCCACTATTTTGTACGCAGAAGATGATCGAGACGCCAGAGAGTTGTTTGCGTTTGTGTTGCGGCAAAAAAACTACACGGTGTACGAGGCGAATAACGGCGCGCAGGCAGTTCAAATTGTGCGTGATGAACCCGTCGATTTGGTCGTTCTCGATGTTAGAATGCCGCTGATGACCGGCTATGACGCAGCGAAAATTATTGCCCAAGAATCGCCGCAAACGCCGGTGATGTTCTTGAGTGCCCGGGGCATGTCACGAGAGATTGAAAAGGGGTTTGCGTGTGGAGAAATGGTGGTCGATTATTTAGTGAAACCTATTGCACCGGATAAATTAGTGGGACGGGTGGATGAAATTCTTTTTGGGTGTCGGCAGCACGGCATTAAAGCAGTACGGCAAGAAAGCATAGCCCAACTCGTAGAACTCCAGACGCGTTTTTAGCCACTGGGTCAACGCCAATGGTCGGGGTTACAATTGAAGAATACGCAACAACCGTAATGGTCACGCATTCATCGGAATGACGAAACTTCCCAGAGACTTGATTTCAAGTATGCACAGGAAAGTTAATTTTGCCGGAATTGGAAATTGCTTAATCGGACACGATTTCGTAAAATAGTGGAGAAATTCCGGCATTTTAATTTTAAATTGGGATTTGGTAAAGATTGTATTGTTGTTGATGCACGATGTAAATCGACAATATTTTACCTCCACTCCCTGGCCCCCTCCCCTTCACTTGCAAGAGAGGAGAGGGGAAAGGGGGGCGAATAGTTACATTTTGTTAAGGCAATTGTGTGAGCAAGTCAACAGATGTATTGCAGCGGGTACTGGGG
>CAYPUV010000378.1:0-2190 GCA_964413895.1 uncultured Anaerolineaceae bacterium | reverse complement strand
CGCCGAAAACGCGGGCAATGCCGGCGGTCAGCGTGGGGGATTGTTCCGTTTCGCCCACCGGTTTGCGGCGCAGGATAGTGTTTTTGGCGGTGTCGGTATTGTAAATGGGGAAGATAGGTTTTTGCGTGCTCATAGGTTTGATTCTGTGTTTTGTGAGACGTACTGCGTGAAACGTATTGCGTAAAACGTGAAGTGACGAAATACGAAATACGCATCACGTTTTACGTTGTTAATTGCTCATTGAGCTTTCCCCACCGTTGTGGTTCTTCTTCAAAGATGAAGATGGCGGGGAGTACCACCACGCCACTGCCACCAATGGTGCGCAGTTGCTCAATGGCAATTTGCAGTTTTGATTTGTGTACAATCAGGCTAATTGCGTACCAGCCGTTTTTGCCGGGCGATTTGGGATATACTGGTGAGATGGTGGGTCCCTGCAACCCGCTCAACACCGGATATTGGTGGAGTTTCTGCGCCACCGCGTCCGCCGATTCGCCGCGCACGTTGGCGATGACGTTATAGTGTTGTTTGGCGCGCAAGTGCGCCTCAAATCGTTCCAAAAGTTGGCGCGTAACTGATAACGCTGTCGGCTTTGTTTTGAGGGCAATCCGATTGCCGAAGAAGCAGGCCTGACTGGCGAGGATTCTACCACCTTCAATGCATTTCAGTCGATTTTCTTGTAATGTGAGGCCTGTTTGCACCAGGTCAACAATAAAATCGGCGGTGCGCATATTGGGAGCCGCCTCCAGAGCGCCATCGGCGTGCAAATGGCGGTAGGGAGCAACATGGTGGGTCTCCAAGAAATGTGTTGTTAGACGAGGGAATTTGCTTACCACGCGCAATGCCTGATTTGGCGGTGTTGATTGCGCCACTGTTGCCAGGTCGGTGATTGTATTGACATGTGTCCATCGTTCCGGCACAATTACCTCTAGCGTACAGTGTCCAAACCCCAGCGCGTTGTGAACAATGACCGTCTCGTTTGTTTGTCCCTGGTGTTCAGTAACGGAATCGAGTCCCGCGATGCCCAGGTCAACGTCGCCGTTGCGTACCTGCCGCACAATATCTGCCGGCCGTTGAAACCAAACTTCAACCTGTGGCAAGGAGTCGATCTGGGCAATATATTGGCGTTGGTTTCGTTGTGAAACCTTCATATCGCACGCTTGCAGCAACTCCAGGGTGTCTTGTTGTAATCTGCCTTTGCTGGGGAGGCCCAGCCTGATTTTTTGGGTCATAGTTGTGTCGAAACAAAATTAGAGGGGAGCGCCGAATTTTTATTTGCGTAACTCCCCTGCATCCTTGCCCTATTTTTCATTATGATGTGCGGATTGTACACCGATTGCTGCCCGGTGTCAACGGAACATAAAAAAAACCGGGAAGTTAAACTCCCCGGCGTTGGAATTGTTCTTTTAACCCGCTCAGCCTTCTAAATATGTTTTAATGGTATTCATCAGCCGGTTGAGGTCAACTGGTTTGGTAAAGTGCTCGGTAGCACCGGCATCGAGGGCGCGCTTTTTGTGTTTGCCGCTGGCCCATGCGGAAATGGCGATAATTGGCGTGTTGACGGTGGCCTCATTTTTGCGGATGAGTTCAATGGCCTCAAAGCCGTCCATGCGTGGCATACGCAAATCCATCAAAATAATATCAGGCTGCCAGGCAATGGCTTTCTCTACGCCCTCTTCTCCGTTGCCTGCGACCTCTACTTCAAAACCACCCAGTTCTAACATTTGGGCCATTATATCTCGTTGCGCAGGGTGATCTTCAACGTAAAGAACTTTTGCCACAAATATTTACTCCGTCCAGTTATGCACTTTATCCTAGAAATACACTTCACCAATTTTACGACATGATTGTAGCACTAAATGCAATCTATGGCAATATGTTTGTTATCAGGGCAAATGCATACCAATGGGATGTACCTAGGCGGCAAGGTTTTTCTTGAAAAATCCACGGTAAAACCCATATTTTGTTAAAATCTCATCTGTGTAGGGACAGAGCATTGCTCTGTCCCTACAAATTGACCGGATAAACCCCAAATCTTGCTTCAAAAAAATCAGTATGCGATTGCCCTGGTTTGTTATCTCACAATCTTGTCAGTCCCCATAACCTATGCTACACTATAAAACTTTGAGAGCGAAGCTAGTTTTCGTAAAAGGTGACTTATGAAATCGCACAAAAATGTAATTGTCATGACCA
>CAYPUV010000377.1:0-2213 GCA_964413895.1 uncultured Anaerolineaceae bacterium | reverse complement strand
TCCGCCTGGCTTGAGACCGGAGGTGTGATGACCATACTGCCCCACGCCGTCAGTGGAATGATTACACTACTGACCATGGCATGGCAGTACAAAGATAAGCCCGGCACAGAAGGCAATGCCTTTCAAATTTATCATACCTGGGTTACCGTAGACCCCAACGATCCCTTTACGGCAACATGGGTCACGCCTCCGCTGACGGTAACCAATCCGCCCACTCCCACCCCAGACCCCAATGCGGAAAGAGTTGCCGCGTCGCCTTCCGGCAGCGCGCCGCTGCGCATTGCCGGCACAAGCAGCAACGATTCGGTTGCGCCGTCGCTCATCGTCACCGACCCGGATGAGGGCGGCCTGGGCAATTTGCACGTGGCCTACCTGGAGCAGCCACCGGGACAAAACAGGTGGGACGTATATTATCGGGGTTTTATTGCCGGAACCATTGACCCAACATACATTAAAGACACAGACGTATTCCAATTACAGAACACGGTTAAGCCAACGCTGATTGTCACGTCAAACCCCACCGTACCACCGCAAACGCTGGCTTACACAATCACCATCGCCAATAGCGGCAACCTCAACGCCATTGGCGTGCACATTACCAATACCTTTAACCTGCCCGCCAACATCAACAATATGACCGCACCAACTTACAATGGCGGAACATTACAGTTTGATGCTGGCGCCAAGTCTTTTACATGGACAGGCGATATTACAGCCGGGTTTACCGTGGTCATCACATTCACTGCCGTCACCAAAAACGGCATAGCGATACCCGCTACCATCAGGAACACGGCTGATTTGTGGAACAAGGGGAGCGCCGGAAATGTAATTTTAACCCAAAACGCGACCACGAATATCCAACAATACACCATTTATCTGCCGGTGGTGTTGAAACAATAGACCCTATGAAATTTAACCTTCGCCGCCGCGACATTATTTTAATAGTCGGTTTTTGGCTGGTGGGATGCGCGTTATTGAGTGTGATTTTCTATTTTGTTGTTTTTCCCAGCGCGCCATCGCCCCCCAAAAACCGCGTCATCGCCCCGCAAGCCACATACACCCTTGCCTACACTCAGGTAACAGCCAAAAGTATGCAACCGGCCACCCAAAGTAAATTGGCTCAGTGGGCCACCGACGCGAAACTTTTTGCCGTCGCTGCAACATGGGATAAAACACAACTGGAAGCCGTGGGACAACCCACCACCTGGACCTATCGCTACTACTCGCCCAGCCAGCGCCGATTCTACTTTGTCACCGTCAATCCCAACGGAGAAGTGACAGGCACTTCGCACGGGGAACGCATCTACAACGCCCCCCAACGCATTTCGGTGGAAGATTGGAAAGTAGACAGTTCAGAGGCGGTGAATACGTGGCTTAATTATGGCGGTGCAGCGATGCTGTCGGCAATGCCCGGTATTCAAGTTGTGGCCCAGCTTCAGATCAGTGAGCCGACCGCACCGCTCACCTGGGCTGTTGCCGGATACGACCGAATTTCAAAGCACTACCACACCGTTTTTATCGATGCCCGAACGGGAAAAGTCACTCAAATTGTATCGAGCTTGACCCAGCAAAAGTAAATGGTTTCGTGTTTCTGGAGTAATGTTTCGGATGATGCGCCCCAAAGCCTGAAACCAGAAATGCCAAATCTGATAATGAAAGTACTTAGATTTCAGACAATGGGATGAAACGGTTCGTTATGGGTGGGGACAGACCAGTGGTCTGTCCCTACAGATGGCGGTAGAGAGGATGGCCTTTTTTCACTCAATTGCCTGATATTTAACTGATTGCTCTATGAAATACCCACAGGAGGCAGTCAATGAAATACCTGCCACAGATGAACAAAGAACGTGCGCAAAGCCTGGTTGAAATGGCCATTATTACTCCCATCCTGGCTTTTATGCTGGTGGGGCTTTTTGAAGTAGGATATGCCTTATGGGGCTACCTTACCTTGCTGAATGTAGACCGTGAGGCAACACGCTTCGCCATTAAACCAGGCGCTTTGGACTATAATGAAATAACATACAATAAAATTGGGTACAGCAATGTGATTACCCACAGCCTGGTCAGCAACGCCGGGCAGCTTGACCTGGCCAAGAACCTGTTCAACGGCGGAACCGGACCAGACGATCCCCTGGCAGCCATCATTGTAACCCATATTGTGGTTGACACACGCGAGCCTTGCCAGGGATTGCCCGGCTGCGCCTCCGTTGCGC
>CAYPUV010000376.1:0-2213 GCA_964413895.1 uncultured Anaerolineaceae bacterium | reverse complement strand
AGTGTTTTTTATCCCCCATCCCCCCTGTATCCCCCTTCCTCTAAGGGGAAGGGGGGAGGAGGTTGTACGAAAGATTTTCACCGAAAAATTTAAGCAATCCGTGTAAATCTGTTTTATCCATTCAATCCGTGTTCTATTTTCGAGTTCACATTAATACGCTATCGTAGCCTTCCCGGAAATCATTGAGCTTCTGGAAAGGTTCAATTTTTGTCTCCCCCAGAAACACAATTCCCCACCGTGTTCGCTATCCCCAACCCGGCAAATATTGCCGCAACAGCCGTGGTGAAATATCCATATCCTATTGACATTCAACCGGCAAGGGTTTACACTTTTAGTAACATGCCCATACAACCTATTTGAGATACTACAATGACTGCCGTAATCACCCTGGAAGCAATTGCTGCCATTCCCCTATTCAAAAACCTGACCTCCGACCAGCTTGCCTGGCTCGGTCAACACCTGCACCGTCGGGCATTTGCTGCCGGAAGTAACCTGGCCATCACCGAACAGCCCGGCGAAGTGGTATACATCATTCTGGAAGGCACCATCAAGATTTTCAAACAGAATCTGGAAGGCACAGAAGTTATCCTGGCAATTCTTGGCCCCGGCGACACCGTGGGCGAGATGAGCCTGGTAGACAGTGTCGGGCGGTCGGCCAACATTGTTACGCAAGAAAAATCTACCCTGTTGTGGATGGATCGCACGGCGTTTCAAACGTGTCTGCGCACCCTGCCAGCCGTCACCTACAATCTGGTGCAAATCCTCTCAAACCGACTGCGACTGGCAAACGAGCAAATCCAAGCGTTGGCGACACTGGATGTGTACGGCCGCGTGGCGCGGCAAGTTCTAGCGTTCGCCCAGCAGTACGGGCAACCCGCCCCTGATGGCAGCATTTTCATCCCCATCCGCCTGACCCAGAGCGATATTGCCGACCTGGTGGGCGCATCCCGCGAACGCACCAATCAGGTGATGGTGTACTACAAACGCCACAAATATCTGTCGGTTGACCGCCGCTATCGCATCACCATCCTTGATAAATCCGCCCTCGCTGCTCGCTGTCAGTGATCCGGCAGATTGATTTGTGACCTATTTAACACCCCACATGTAATCCATTTGACTGCATTTTGCTTCCCTTTCTTCTATAATCATGACACAAAGTTAAGATGAGGATTAACAATAAAATGGGAGGGAAAAAGATGAAACAAAAGTTTTCGCGCACGTTTGTTGTACTGTTTTCTATGATTATGTTGATGGCCTTTGCGTCTGCGTGCAAGTTGGTTGACAGCTCCAACGATAGCAAACCCGTTGTCACAATTGCCGTGCCACAGTCCGCAGTTACGCTCGCACTGCAACAGGAAATTACCGTGCAGGTTATTGCAGTGGACACAGCGGGCATCAGTCGAGTTGAAATTCAAATTGATGGGCAACCCTTTGCCACCCTTGCCGCCCAGCCGAACACAAACTCCTTCAACGCCAGCCAATCTTGGACGCCAACCACCGTGGGCAGCCATATCATTCAAGCCTACGCCTACAATGAAAACAATGTTGCCAGCGATCCGGCGCAGGTCATTGTTACGGTTGCCGACCAATCCACACCCCAGGTTGCCGCCCCCACCGCAACCGGGCTGGAAACCCAACCGGCGAATCCAGCGTCGCCAGCACCGAGCAATGCAGCGGCATCGAGCGACACGTTGCCCACCGATACCCCTGTGCCGGCTCCCCCCACTGCCACCGAAGCACCGCCTACCGCCACAGCGGTTCCTCCCACTGCCACACCTGTGCCGCCCACCAACACTGCCGTACCACCCACCGCTACCCTTATGCCACCCACCAACACCGCCGTACCACCCACCGCTACCTTCACTCCCACGCCCGTGCCACCCACAGCAACCAACACCCCATTGCCGCCACTACCAACCATCCACTATTTTACCGCCGACACCTATGAAACTGATTGGGGCGACAACGTAACCCTGCAATGGGATTTAGACGGCGCGGAATGGGTCCATCTAAAATACGATACCATAGAAGAAGGCGTCGTTGCCCCCGGCAACAAAACACTCTCGCCCACCCACACCACCACCTACACCCTGATTGCCCACAACGCCGCCGGTGACGCCACCGCCACCCTGACCGTTGTTGTACACCCGTTGGTGATAGGGACTCTACCCCCCATCATTTTAACGCCAATTATCCCCATACTCCCCACCCCC
>CAYPUV010000375.1:0-2221 GCA_964413895.1 uncultured Anaerolineaceae bacterium | reverse complement strand
CTGGTGGCGTTGATGCGGGTGCTGGCGCAGGAACCTGCTATTTTTATTTTGGATGAAGCTACCGCCAGCATTGACCCCTTCACAGAAATGCAAATTCAGCAGGCGATGACGTTGATTTTGCAGCGCAGTACCTCCATTTTGATTGCCCACCGCCTCTCAACCGTTCGCTCTGCCGATCGTATTATCGTGCTGAAAAAGGGAACCATCATTGAAGAAGGCAACCACAAGCAATTGATGACCCAAGGGGGGCATTACGCCGAGCTATACAATGCTTACTTCCGCCACCAGAGCCTTGCCTACATTGAACAGGCCGGGCAGCGGCGGGAGAGTGGAAGTCTGGAAACAGGAAACAAGGAGTAGGGAGCAAGCCATACTTCTTGCTCCCTACGCTTCCGGCGACAACGGTGCCACGCGCACCGTTTTTTCTTGCCGAATGGTGACCATTCCCGGCGGCGCGCCTTTGATGGCACGGACGTGCTTTTTGCGCGTCACGCGCACATCCACCCAGGCTTCTGCCCGATTTTTGGAAAAATACGCGGCAATCCCTGCGGCCCACAGTACGGTGCTTTCCGGCGGGTCGCCCGTGGCGGTGGAGATGACCACATGCGCCCCCGGCACGCCCCGCGCATGCAGCCACAGGTCATTCGATGCGGCACGCTGAAACGTGAGCCGATGATTCTGCACCGCGTTTTTCCCAACCCACACCGCAAATCCATCTGGTGAATGATACTGCCGGATCTGACCGGACGGCGCACTTTTTTTGTGCTTTTTGCTGCTTTCAGTGACATCTACTGCCCCCAATGCGGATAATTCTGCCGCCACCGCATCAATTTCTGGACGATTTTCCGCCATCTCCAAATCGAACACCAATTGTTGCAGATACGCCAGTTGCCGGGCGACGGCTCCTTGCTGCTGGGGGATAATTTCAGCGGCGCGTTTGGCTTTTTGGTAACGGGCAAAATAGCGCCGGGCATTTTCGGCGGGAGACAGGTTCGGGTCAAGCGCGATTTCCAGCGATTCGCCGTCCGTCCATTCTACCACGAGCGATTCCTGCCGGGACTGAATTTGCCAGCTATTCGCCAGGATCGCATTCCCTTTTTGCTTGAAACCCTCCGGGTCTTTCAAGCGGGCCGCGTCTTCGGCCAGCTTTTTCTGCCGCCGCGCCAATCGCTGCTGTGCCTTTTTGATGCGCTGCTGCACGGGCAATCGGGCCGCAAAATAGCCATTGCGGGCGGCGGATTCCTGTCGGTTAAAGTGGGCGGCAACGGCGGCGGAGATGCTGTCAACCGGTTCGGCGCGCGGGTGGTGGGTAAGGGCGATGGGCGCAAAAATTTCGACGGCGTGCGCTTGCGTGTAAACCACGTGCGGCTGCCATGCGTGGTTGCTGATGTGGCGGTACACCAACCGAATGGTTTCCAGCAGGGCAGTGGTATCAGTGATGGTGGAAACGAGGGTGTCGATGGATTGAGTGGCGCGAAAGACAATTTCTCGCGCAATCAGCGGACTCAATCCCGCCAAATGATGCACCAGCGCTTTGCTCAACGGCACCTCAGCGGGCGATTGGTGCAACTCTGCCAGCAAGGTCGCGGTGGTGATGGCGGGTGGAACCAGTTTTTGCTGGCGGGGGGGCAGGGTGTACGGGTGATGCGGTAACAGCGGGCGACTGTGTTCACCTTTGGTGGGAGCAGGGCGCACCAGTGCCAAAATGCGATCGGTGCGATCGAGAAAAATCAGGTTGCTGCGACTGCCCATCATTTCAGTGGCCAGCGTTGTGTCCCCTTGTTTGCCAGAAAAGTGAAACAGGAGCACTCGTTCAAAAGGGGGCTGCTCGATGGTCATCAGCAGACTACCGCGCAGATATTTGCGTAGCAATTGATACATGGGGGTGGGGGCGCCTTCACCGCGCCGCGGTTTTTGCGGCTGCAGATGGATGCAGGGCGCGGACGGTTCGGCGGAGAGGATGAGGTAGCGTCGCTGGCGCTGGGCGTAAATTTCTAGCCCGAAGGTCAGCGGTGTAACCTGCACCACCTGCTGCACGCGACCACCCATAATTTGCAAGCGAAATTCATCTGCCAGTGCCGAAACGGTAAACGCATCGAGATTCATGGTTGCCCCTGAAGGTGTATTGTGCGATGGTTATAGCACACTGGTTGTCATTGAGCAAAGAAAATCGTATCTATTCAGTTACACAGAGAAACACGGAGAAAACACAAAGATACAC
>CAYPUV010000374.1:0-2226 GCA_964413895.1 uncultured Anaerolineaceae bacterium | reverse complement strand
TCAAAAAATCGTTGCTTTTCCCCCATCCCCCCTATTTCCCCCCTTCCCCTGAGGGGGAGGGGAGTAAAAATAACTTCTTATTTTTTGTCAAGCGACTTTGCAACAGCCCTGGTGCCTCACCGGCAATTCTCATTATGATTGTGTCGGTTGCGTTTTTGGAGTATATTGGGCTGGAAATGTAGGGGCATGCGGCGGCGTGCCCCTACGGATTGCACCACTTGTGCCGGGTTCGCGGAAAAATTGCACCCGTTCCGGGCATTTTCAACGGTGGGGCGGCTCGCGAGCCGCCCCGACAGAGCACCTAAAAGTTCGGTTGACGCAAACCACCCCCTATGTTATACTCTCGCAAATCCACCTCACCCAAAAGAAAAGGAGTATTTATGAGCACCGTAAAATACCTGTTACCCGAAGCGCGCATACCCCAAACCTGGTACAACATTCAAGCTGACCTACCCACGCCTGCCCCGCCAGTGTTGCACCCAGGCACCGGACAACCCATTGGCCCCGATGATCTGGCGCCATTGTTCCCCATGGCGCTGATTCAACAAGAGGTTAGCACTGAACAGTATATTGAAATTCCAGCAGAGGTGCGTGACATTTACCGTCAGTGGCGTCCCACGCCTCTGTTCAGGGCACGGCGACTGGAAAAGATGTTAGACACCCCGGCCCGCATTTATTACAAGTTCGAGGGCGCCAGCCCGGTGGGGTCGCACAAACCTAATACAGCCGTAGCGCAAGCCTATTATAACAAACAAGAAGGCGTGAAAAAACTCAGTACAGAGACAGGTGCAGGGCAATGGGGGTCATCGTTGGCAATGGCGTGCGCCTTTTTTGAAATGGAGTGCAAGGTATTTATGGTGCGGGTAAGTTACGAGCAAAAGCCCTACCGTCGCGGGTTAATTGAGGCATTTGGTGCAACTGTGACTCCCAGCCCCAGCAACGAAACCAACGCCGGGCGAGCCATATTGGCCGAACACCCCGATTCGCGGGGGTCGCTGGGGATTGCCATTTCAGAAGCGGTAGAAGTTGCTGCCACAGACCCGGACACCAAGTATAGCCTGGGCAGCGTGCTAAACCACGTACTTTTGCATCAAACAGTTATTGGGCAAGAGGCGTTGGCCCAGTTTGAACTGGCAGATGATTACCCGGATATTGTGATTGGGTGTGCAGGGGGCGGTTCAAATTTTGCCGGATTGAGTTTCCCCTTTGTAGGGCGCAATCTGCGCGGTGAAGCTGATACGCGCATCGTGGCCGTGGAACCGGCAGCCTGTCCAAGCCTGACCAGAGGCACGTATGCCTATGATTTTGGCGATACCGGACATCTCACTCCCCTGGTAAAGATGTACACTCTGGGCAGCGCCTTCATCCCCCCCAGCATCCATGCGGGTGGATTGCGTTATCACGGTATGGCTCCGCTGGTTAGCCATTTGCTGAAACTAGGCCAAATTGAAGCCACGTCCATTCACCAAATGGAGGCCTTCGCCGCAGGCGTTCAATTCACTCGTGCCGAAGGCATCATCCCTGCCCCAGAAGCAAATCACGCTGTTGCGCAGACCATCAAAGAAGCTTTGCGGTGCAAAGAAGAAGGCGTGAGCCGGAGCATCGTATTCAATCTGTCCGGGCATGGTCACTTTGATATGCAAGCTTATATGGATTACGCGGCCAACAAGCTCAAAGATTATGAATACCCTGCCGAGGAAATTGCGATGGCGCTGGCAGGACTACCAAGTGTAGGAGCCAATTAGCCGTTAACAATGACAAATGACGACATTCTACAAATGCTCATTAACCATTTGTCTTTGCCGAATGTACCACACCACCCAGACCCCGGCCAGCAGCATTAGCCCGAACATCGCCGCAAAGGTCAGTTGAATGGCCGGGGAGTCTGAGGTGCGAATGGGATTTCTGGGGTGTAATACCAGTGGAATAGAAAATGTATACCACAGCATCACGCCGACCAGCGCCACATTCACAGCTCCCCGGAGCCGCCGCCAGGGCAACCAGGTGGCAATTATTTTAACCACAATCGCAATAGCCGAGAAATTGATGCCGGCCAAAAACCGCGGCTCTTGCCAAAATACGGCACCCCAATTGACCTTCGCCGCAAGCATGCTCATTGCCACGCCGGCCATAAACCACACCAACCCTACCCAACTAGATAACTGCACCAGCGCTGTAAGCCTGCTCCGATGCCCGCACGTACGGCGGAACCACGTTCGGCACCAC
>CAYPUV010000373.1:0-2271 GCA_964413895.1 uncultured Anaerolineaceae bacterium | reverse complement strand
ATGTTATAATTTGCCTCTACTACCAAGTAAAGGAACCACAATTTGCCAGACATAGACGGTGGCAAACAATGAGCCCCAAACTAAAAGGTATTTTCTATACTCTCGCTTCAGCAGCTATGGTATCGGTAACATTCATTGCCAGCAAACAGGCGTTAAAAGAACTAGAGCCGCTGTCATTCACCCCCATTTGGTTTGGCATCGCTTCGTTATGGGGGCTGAGCTATTACGCTGTTCAACCGAACCGCGTGCCGCTAAAAACATTAAAGCCCCACTGGAAGGCGTTGACATTAATTGGCTTGTTCAGCAGCGCGTCTAACTTTTTCTTCTTCACCAGTATCAAACTTGGTGAGCCAACCATTGTCTCATTTTTCAGTCGCAGTGAGACTATTTTTAGTTTGCTGTGGGGTATTGTGCTACTTGAAGAGCGTCTTTCCAGATGGCAGTGGCTGGGCGCAGGAGTGGCCGTCACCGGCGCGGGGATGATGACGTATCATGGTGGCGCCGTTATCTGGACAATTCTACTGCTCACACTGATTGCCAATTTTTTCAACTCCGGCACCAGTTTGGTAGCGAAATTGAACGTTCAGAACGTGCCGGCCAATATTTTGGGGTTGGCTCGCACGCTGGGTTTAACGGTTGTGTTGGGAACCCTCTCGCTATTTTCTGGTAAACTTGTGTGGCCCAGTACCGATGCGCTACTGTGGATGGTTGGCGGCTCGTTTTTTGGCCCTTTTTTGAGCTTTGTGTTTTACTATCAGGGATTAAAAACCGTGGATATGGGGCAAGCATCCATCCTCCGCGCCACACAGCCGCTATTTGTGGCGCTGTACAGCCTGGCGCTGTTCGGTAGTGTGATTGGCTCTCTGCAATTCACAGGCGGATTGATTATTTTGGCGGGGGTTATGTTAATGCTTTCGGCAGGGAGCAATAAGTTGATTTCGTCGATGACCAACCCACTGATGATGTTCAAAAGTCGAAAAAACAGAACTTAGTGATTGGTGATTAGAGATTTAGTGAACCTCAACTCTCTAATTACCAATCTCCAATTAACCAAACAGGAGGATTTTATGCCCACCCCAAACCCTTTTCTCTCCATCGACCAGCAAATGGTTGGCGATATTTACACCAATTCTGAAGTGATGGATAACCTCACCATTTTGTGCGACGAGTTCGGTTCGCGGTTCGGCGGCACACCCGGCGAAAAACAGGCGGCGGAATTTTTAGCGCAAAAAATGCACGATTACGGTTTGCAGAATGTGCACCTGGAGCCAGTTGAGTACCTTGGCTGGCGGCGTGGTGAGGCCACACTAGAAATCGTCAGCCCCATCCAAAAGGCCATCCCCTGCATTAGCCTGCCTCATTCGCCCCCCGCCACGGTAGAAGCCCGGCTCATCAACATGGGCGATGGCGCGCCCGCCGATTTTGATGCCCGCGCGGATGAAATTTTGGGCAATATCGTGCTGACCAGCAGCGTGGTCACCCCCAAAGGTTCCACCCGCTGGATTCACAGGAATGAGAAATACGGGTGCAGCACGCTGGCGGGCGCGACGGCGTTCATTTTCGCCAACCATTACCCGGCATACGGACCCGCCACCGGCGGCATCGGGTACAAAGGAAAGGCGGGCGCAATCCCCGGCATTGCCATCTCAAAGGAAGATGGCGATTTTCTGCGGCGATTGGTTAAACAGCATGGCGACGTGACGTTGCGGATCACCACCACCGATGCGCTGTTTCCAGCAACGTCGTGGAACGTGATTGGCGATTTGCCGGGCAGCGATCATCCTGCTGACATTGTGATGCTGGGCAGTCATTACGATGGACACGACCTCGCACAGGGCGCGGAAGACCCCGCCAGCGGCACGGTATCGGTACTGGAAGCCGCCCGTGTACTGGCAAAATATGCCCATCCCCTGCCCCGCACGGTGCGCTTCGCGTTTTGGGGTATCGAAGAAATTGGGCTGCTCGGCTCAGAGGCGTATGCCAAAGCGCATATCGATGAACTCTCGCGCATTCGATTTTATCTGAATATGGACGCGGCGGGCGCGGTGAAAAACAAAGGCATCAATTTAAATATGTGGGCTGACCTGCAACCGGTTTTTGAAGCGATGAGCGATGAGATGGCACAGCCGTTTAACGTGGGGCAGTCGGTGATGGCGTACTCCGACCACTATCCGTTTTTTATGGCGGGCGTGCCCACTGGCGGTATCGAATCGGTGCCGCGCTCGCTGTCCGGACGCGGGTACGGGCACACCAAATTCGATACGCTGGACA
>CAYPUV010000372.1:0-2300 GCA_964413895.1 uncultured Anaerolineaceae bacterium | reverse complement strand
GCCAAACACGCCGCCGCCGCCGATGATATTGGTGGAGATAGGGTCGTTGCCCGGTGAAATAAAATCGAACACTGTCACCAGGACCAAAAGCAACAAAACCGAGCCAACTGGTTTTTCCCATTTTTCATCGCTGTCTTCTGCCCCGTACCGCCGAATGAGCCAGAAACCTAACATCCCAAAAATTAACCAGATGATGTACCGTCCCCAGCCTACCAATCGGTTTAAAAAGTTAATCCAACCAGTGGTGAATGCACCCCTGCTGACCGAAAGCAGGCTGAGTAGGGTAAGCAATGATAGGGCCAATAAAATTAATCCCACGATCTCCGGGCGTAAATTGACCGTATTTTGCGGTTGTTTTTTGTTGACTGTTCTTCTTTTTGCCATAGTTAAAAACTAGCACGGATGTTTTAGGTTAGGAATATTATAACACAAAGCGCTCTGGAGTGGAAGGGCGTGGTAGTGGACCTTAGGGTTGTTGCAAAGTAGCCTCCCTCTCCCAACTCCAAATTTCGGGGGAGGGAAGCAAGAAAAGAGTGTGCGAGGGAGCTGTCATACAAACGTCGCAATTTCCGCTAGCGATTTTTTGCTGATGACGGGAACGGTTGCGTTTTTGGCCGGGTAGCCGATCACCAGTAGCAGGTAGGGACGCTCACTGGCTGGACGGCCGAGGATTTTGTTTAAAAATCCCATCGGGCTGGGAGTGTGGGTCAGTGAGGCCAGGCCAGCGTGGTGGATGGCGGCGATGAGCAGGCCGGTGGCAATGCCCACCGATTCGGAAACGTAATAGTGTTTGATTTTGTGTCCATCCGAGTCAATATGGTAGTTCTGGGCGAAAATTGCAATTAAGTAAGGGGCGGTTTCCAAGAAGGGTTTATGAGGATCGGTGCCCAATGGTTCCAGCGCTTTCAGCCATTCTGGGGTGGCTCGATGGGCGTAAAACTCGCGTTCTTCCATTTCAGCGGCCAGACGGATTTGCCTTTTTACGGCTGGGTCGCTGACGGCCACAAAGTGCCAGGGCTGCATGTTTGCCCCGTTGGGGGCAGTTCCGGCGGTGCGCAGGCAAGTTTCAATAATTTCACGCGGGATGGGACGGTCAGAAAAATGTCGCACCGTGCGTCGCCGTTTCATTTCGGCGTGAAAATCAATGGCGCGCCGCTTCATTTCAGATGGAGGGTACGCGTTGTAACTGGAGAGGGGGGTGAATTGTGGGGTGCCCATTCCACTGCTCCTGATGTGTTAGGTGGTGCGTGGGGTGCAGTTACGCCACCACGCACCGCGATTTGCGTTTTATTCGTAACGGTTTATTTGTTTACCGCTTAACCCTAATAGCTTCCATCCGCTGGGAAGAAGCATTGCGGCCAGGGCAATTTTCAGTAAATCGCCGGGGATGAAGGGGTACAATCCTGCCACAAACGCTTTGTCTGCACCCACAAACTGCGCCAGCCAGATCAATCCCAGGGCGTAAATTACAATGTTGCCAATGAGCATTGCTGCGACGGTCGTCAGTACATGGCGATCCCATCCGCGCTCGGCCAGCCAGCCGGCGGCATACGCAGCAATGGCGAACCCTGCCAGATACCCCCCGGTGGGTCCTGCCAGCACGGCAGGGCCGCTCAATCCGCCGGCAAATACCGGCAAACCGGTTGCTCCTTCTGCCAGGTACGCCAGCACGGCCAAACTGCCGCGTTTGCTGCCCAGCAGCATGCCTATCAGCAATACTGCCAGCGTTTGACCGGTGATGGGAACAGGACTAAATGGCAGGTAAATGGTTATTTGTGCCATCAGGGCAATAAAAAGCGATGCACTGGCGACCAATGCCAGGTCATATATTAATGCATTTTTTCGGCTGGTGGGACGAAATACATCGGCTTGGGTAAAAACAGTCATTGGGTTGCCTCCAAGGTTAAAGTTTCAAGTTCGGTGATTCAGGTTTCAAGGAGCAGTTGTTGGTTCAGCCTCTCATGTTTACTTCCTCGTATAAAATAGCAGTCAGTCATCAGCTTTCAGCGGTCAGATTTTTAAACACAGATCTCCGAAAATAGATATGGTTTTTTAGATTTTCAAAGGGTTTCTCCGTGCGAGCGTCAGCGAAGCAATCGCCAACTTTACGACGCGGGGATTGCCACGGCGGACTGACGCCCGCCTCGCAATGACATTTTTACCGGTGCCGGGTACAGGCATCCGCGGTGGTGAAACTGGTTTAATGAACATTCTTTCTTCGTAACTATTCAGCAAGCAAGTTGTAACACAGAGATCTCACAGAGATAAGGAGATTTTTACGGTATTTTTTTGTTTTTCTC
>CAYPUV010000371.1:0-2364 GCA_964413895.1 uncultured Anaerolineaceae bacterium | reverse complement strand
AATCTCCATTGCAAAATATCAAACTTTGTCAAATTTCAAACTGCGTAAGGTCAGTAATTAATAACATAATCATTAATCAGGTAAATAATTTGATCTAAAAATCTCAGTTTTAACTACCATAATCTGATTTTGTGCAAAGTTGAACCGATTGAAAACAGCTAAGCGTAACATAACTAAAAAGTTGAAATTATTAACTTAACCATAATTCACTATGGCAAGCAATACCTATCAATTTGCCATAACGAACTACAATTGTAGTATCACTCCGCTTAACGGTGGCAAGTAGTGCTATAGGTTCCAGACAATCTACCAGAGAGGTGTCTTAGTGGAGTTTTTGGATGAATAGGAATTAAATGGCCTGGCGAGAGTTAACTTAGCTTTGTTAACATTGAGTAGGCAAGGGTGATTTTGGATAACAAGAGGGAGAATACTTTAGCCTTATTATACCACATATTTCCGAATTTGGTTCATTGAAATTTCCGAATCGGGTCCTCGGCCGCCTAACGCTAAGTTAACCGGCGACCCGAAGGGCGAAAAAAGAGCGCACTCCCCCCCTGCAGCACCGATATTGCCGCCCTTCCTCGTGTCAGTCGTCAGATTCAACGACCTGTGCCCGTATAAAGTGACCACGCCGGACGGCGATGCTTTGCTGGTTGAGCCGGGGCGAAAACCGGCGCGCTACATCCTGCATTATCCACCGACGACAAGCGTCCCCGATCCGCTGCTGAGTTTTTTCGGGGGGCATACATAGTTTTTGTGGTAGGGGAGAAAGGCATTGTTGGCGAAGTAGTATCATAAACCTTCATTAAGAATATAGAAATATTGCCTGACCGAATAGAGTCCGACGTTATAGAGTCTGGTGGCGTGATACGCTATTTTGGTGACCAGTTCAAATTGTTGCAGTGGGTCATTACGCTTTACCTCGTTGCGGGGGTCAGTTTTGAGCGCTCATGGTAGCCGTTCCCGCCGCTGGGTACCGCGTTTGCTACGGTATTGTCTGGCGTTGGTGGTTAGTAGCGCATATTGAATTAGACTAAGGCAGCGGAGTATGATAAAATCGTATTCATAGAATCCGACTTGTGTCGTTCTAGTCACACCGCTTATGACAAATACCCACCACCTTCAAAAACAAATATCTCCCAATCGACCGCCCTTCTCACTGGTGGGTTTGTGGGTGATTCTTCGTTCACCCAAAACTTTTATCGCATCTACAATTGCTCTGATAAGCGTGTTGCTGGCAGCAATAATCATCCCCCAACAACCGGCAGACTTCGGCGCGCCCGGTGAATTTGTGGTTTGGGTTTCAAACCTGCCGCTATTTTATCAGCGTGCCTTTCAATGGTTTAACGTCCCCGGTCTGTTTAGAATTTATCACTCAGTCTGGCTGTGGCTGCCGGCAGCGTGGCTCACGCTGGTGAGCCTCATTCTCCTGGCCGATACCCTCCCCGCCACGTGGCAGCGATTGCAAAACAAAGGCGATGTTCTGTTGCAGCCAATGCCCCACCCCTTGAGTACGGTTCAACATAAAACAATCCGTCTGATGGCCCCCCAAAGCGCTGCTGAATCGACGGCCACTGCCCCTGCGCTTGCCGAGTTGAAAGAGAACCTCGCCGCCCAGGGATTTGAGCTGCTCCCCACAGCCGACGAGCAATCGCTTGTAGCCGTGCAGAGCCGCTGGTTTTGGAGTGGCCCAACATTGGCCGCGCTGGGCGTCATCCTCATTGTGCTCGGCGGGGTTGTGCAAAATATTTGGGGCGCTGTTGACCAAACGCTGCTTGCACCTGAAGTAAAAACAGAAGCACGTTTCGCCGGTCAATTACTGAAGGTGAACCGGTTTACACCTGTCACCGGGACAGATGGCAAGCTGTTGGGCGGCGCGATTGAGCTGGCTACCAATTCTGGCAGAACTGTGACCTGGCAACTTTATAAGCCTTACAGGTTGAATGGCTGGTGGGTCATTCCGACTAAAGTTCAGCCCGTAGCACAGGTTTCTTTCACTGAAGGAGAGACCACGGAACAAAGCACGCTAATTTTTGAAGACCCCAATCGGCCGCTCACGTTTGCCCATTCCCCCCGTAATTTATCGCTTGAACTGCGCTACATTGCTACGGAGGCCGGCCCAGATTATCAACTACGCATCACCAACGTCACAGACCCAGCCTTTGCAAATGCAGAGGTCATTCAACAGGTTTCTATGTTTCTCATCCCCAACATGCACATTACCGGACAGGTAATTATTCACAACCAGCTTCTCTTGCTAGCTTACAAATTGCTCGGTTTCCCCTCCCTTTTGCAGGGCCTACTTCTTATTCTGCTGGCGCTGCTACAGTTGCATCTGCCAGCACACGCATTGGTCGGCCTGCA
>CAYPUV010000370.1:0-2374 GCA_964413895.1 uncultured Anaerolineaceae bacterium | reverse complement strand
CTGAACCTTACATTCAAAGGATACTTATTTTACAGAAAGAAAGTTGCTTAATCAAAAGATTAATGCCTTTCTAACGCGACATTAACGTTCTTCTATCAGTAGATTGGTATCCTTTTTGTACCTTTAGTTCATAATAATGTGAACCGCTAAACAGTAGACAACTCACCGATTGGAGGCGATAATAATGATGTATAGAATGAGACGACGAAACTCAATGCACCCCGCTATGGCAATGCACCGTGCAATGAACGACATGTTCGGCGAGTCGTTGCGGATGGGACCCCGTTGGATGATGGAACAGTTTTCACAACCGTTACCAGTTGACGTGTATGAAACAGACGATGCGCTGGTTGTTGAAGCGGCACTCCCCGGCTTTGAGCCGGAAGCAGTGGACATTACCATCAACCACGATGTGGTCACAATTAAAGCGGAAGCATCCGAAGATGACGAACAAGCCCGCACCTATCATCTGCGCGAACGTGTGGGGTACGAATCATTTGAGCGGCAAATTACGTTGCCCATCAAAATTAATGCTGATGGAGCCAGTGCGATTTTCAAAAACGGTATTCTCACTTTGACGTTGCCGAAAGCCGAGGAGACCAGGCCGAAACGGGTCAGCATTAAAGCAGGCTAACCTTCTTGTTTAGTTCCTCTCCTTCGGGCGAAAGGACTCCCTTTCGCCCTTTTTGTGTCGCTATTTTTGAGCGGAAATCGTTTGCCGGGCGCAGGGTACACACCTTGACAAATACGCTATGAGCGGCTATGGTTTCTGGATGATCATCGTGGGCGTTTAAGGCTTTTGAAGGAGCGTGCGCTTCCACAAAAAATGGAGGCAACAATTATGACCCATATTTTTAAACAACTGCGGGAGTTTCACAATTTTGTCGCCCGGCACGGATTGTACCCGGTATTGCTTTCAACAGCACTGGCAGGCAGTTTATTCGTGGCGCGCGTTATTCTTAGCCGTAATTTCACGTTCGTTTTTCTGGTGTGGAATTTGTTCCTGGCGTGGATCCCCTATCTTGCCGCGCTGTGGGCAGCAAGTTTACATCAGCGACATCCTCAACGCTGGTGGACATTGCTCGTTCCCGGAATGTTGTGGCTGGCGTTTTTCCCCAACGCCCCGTACATCATCACCGATTTTTTGCATTTGAGTTACCGCCCACCCATCCCAATGTGGTTTGACATCGGCTTGCTGGCAACCTTTGCCTGGACAGGACTATTTTTGGCGGTCTTCTCGCTGCGAGCGATGCAACATTTGGTGGAAGATTTTGTCGGAGTGGTGGCTAGTTGGTTGTTTGTACTGGCGATTCTCGGCATGAGTGGGTTGGGCGTGTATGTCGGGCGCTTCTTGCGCTGGAATAGCTGGGATTTGCTCATTCAGCCGCAGGCGGTGCTGTATGATGTCGCGGTTCGACTGGCACATCCGCTCAACAACCCTCGCACGTTTGGGGTGAGCATATTATTTTCAGCATTTCTGCTGGTGTGCTATTTGACACTGACCGCTATTCCGTCAAATTCTGCTCAACAGCGATGATTTCACTTTGACAAAAGTGATTCAGCTTTGTATCATTGACAAGCCTCACAACTCTGTGAGGCTTTTTCAGTATCTTTTCAAAATGGGTTCAACTGGAATTCAGGTGGTTTGGTTTTGAAATCAATTTTCGAGCAACCAGTAGGGACAGAGCAATGCTCTGTCCCTACAAAAAATGCACAATCTGTGATATACCCCCTGAAATCCCAAAGAACCTCAAAATGTAGGGGCACGCTGCAGCATGCCCCTACTGCAGGCGAGCATACACCGTAGGAGCAGCTCGCGAGCCGCCCCCTACAACATCCCGACGAAGATACCTTTTTTACGTTAAAACTCACGTGACGCAGTTCCGACACGAGATTTTCGCACTGCACGCCGCGTCATGTGGGTCAGGAGTTCAACTTATGAACAAATCCTCAATTACCCAACTGGCAGAAGAACGCATCCTCATCCTCGATGGCGCAATGGGCACGATGATTCAGCGTTACAACCTTTCGGAAGCCGATTATCACGGCGAGCGGTTCAAATCGCACCCGATGCCGCAAAAAGGCAACAACGATTTGCTGTCGCTCACCCAACCGCACATCATCGCTGAGATTCACCGCGCATATCTCGCAGCGGGCGCGGATATTCTGGAAACCAACACCTTCAACGCCACCGCCATTTCGCAGGCAGATTACGGGATGGAAGCTGTGGTGTATGAAATGAATGTCGCCGCCGCGCAGATTGCCCGCGCCGCCGCCGATGAATTCACCGCCAAAACACCGCACAAACCCCGTTTCGTTGCCGGTTCGATGGGACCGACCAACAAAACCGCGTCCCTTTCGCCGGATGTGAACG
>CAYPUV010000369.1:0-2378 GCA_964413895.1 uncultured Anaerolineaceae bacterium | reverse complement strand
AACTGGCATTGTACACATTGCCCCCGGCTGCGGCGCGGAAGACTTTGGCCTGGGCAAAGAACATCACCTGCCCCTGATTGCGCCGATCGACGATGAAGGCGTGTTTGGGGAAGGATTTGATTGGCTCACCGGCATGAATGTCAGCGAGGTAGCTACCCCTATCTTCAAAAATCTGGAAGAAAAAGATATACTCTACCACGTAGAAGAGTACACCCACCGTTACCCCACCTGCTGGCGTTGCAAAACCGAGCTGGTTTTTCGTTTGGTGGACGAATGGTTTATTAGCATGGGCGAACTGTACGACAAACCCCGCGCACAACTCACAGCGGAAGAAAAAGAAGCCAGCCTGCGCTACCAAATCATGGATGTCACCGAGCAGATCAACTGGATTCCGGCATTTGGCAAGGATCGCGAGTTGGACTGGCTGCGGAACATGCACGATTGGATGATTTCTAAAAAACGCTACTGGGGACTGGCGCTGCCCATCTGGGTGTGCGATTCTCCCTCTTGCGATCATTTTGAGGTTATTGGGAGCGGCGAAGAATTAAAAGAGCGCGCCATCGAAGGCTGGGACGAATTCGACGGCCACACCCCGCACCGGCCCTACGTAGACACGGTGAAGGTTCGGTGTCCCCGGTGCGGCAGCACAATGACCCGCGTGAAAGACGTGGGCAATCCCTGGCTCGATGCCGGGATTGTTCCCTTCAGCACCTTGCAATACCGCACCAACCCCGATTACTGGCAGCAATGGTACCCCGCCGACTTGACCAGCGAATCGTTCCCCGGTCAATTCCGCAACTGGTTCTATAGTATGCTAGTGATGGCTACCGTGCTGGATGGCTCTGCACCCTTCAAAAACAACTTTAGCTACGCCACCCTGTTTGCGGAAGATGGGCGCGCGATGCACAAAAGCTGGGGCAACGCCATCGAATTCAACGAAGCCGCCGATAAAATGGGCGTTGACGTGATGCGCTGGCTCTACTGCAACCACAAGCCAGAAACGAACCTGCTGTTTGGCTACAACCGCGCTGACGAAGTGCGCCGCCAGTTCCTCATTCCCCTGTGGAACGTTTACAACTTCTTTGTCACCTACGCCCGCCTGGATGGATGGGAACCGCAGGCAGGACAATCGGTTGCGGATTCTGATAACGTTCTCGATGTCTGGATTGTCGCCCGGCTCAATCAGGTGGTTGACCGGGTGAACCGGGCGCTGGAAGCATACGATGCGATGGCCGCCACAATGACCCTCGAAACCTTCCTGAACGACCTGACCAACTGGTACATTCGCCGCTCACGCCGTCGCTTCTGGCGCAGCGAACAGGACGCGGATAAAGAAAATGCTTACATCACCCTGTACTACGTGTTGAGCACGCTCATCAAAGTGTTGGCCCCCATCACCCCCTTTGTCACCGAGGTGATGTACCAGAACCTGGTGCGCGGTGTTGACCCCAACGCGCCGGAAAGCGTTCACCATTGTGATTACCCCCAGGCCGACCTTGCACTGGTGGACAAAACGTTGCTCTCACAAATGGCCCTGACGCGGCAGGTGTGCAGTCTGGGACTCAGTGCCCGCAGCGGTGCAAATCTCAAAGTACGGCAACCACTGGCGAAAGTGTTGGTTCACCTGGGTGAAGGGAAAGCTCATCTGGATAAGGCCTATTTGGACATTGTGCTAGATGAGTTGAATGTGAAAACACTTGAGTTTGTTGACGAAGCTGGGGCGCTGGTGAAATATCGTTTGCTCCCCAATAGCAAACTTCTGGGGCCGAAATTCGGCAAACAGTTCCCCGCCGTGCGGCAAGCACTCGCCGCCGTCGACCCCGCCGCTGTGGTTGCGAAAGTAGAAACAGGCGAATCGGTGACCCTCGTCGTTGATGGTGAAACAGTTGACCTCACCGCTGATGAAATTGTGGTGCAAACTCAGCCCGCTGCAGGGTTGGCAGTCGCTGCCGACAAAGTTGTCACTGTTGCGGTAGATACTGTCATTACCGAAGCGCTGGCCGCCGAAGGCCTGGCCCGCGAGATTGTGCGTCGGGTGCAAAATATGCGCAAGGAAGCCGGCTTCAACATCGAAGACAAAATTACCGTGCATTATCAGACTAGCGGTCGCGCCGTGCGCGTTTTTAAAGAGTGGGCTGACTACATCAAAACAGAAACCCTGGCCGTTGAAATTCACCACGAGCTGATCCCCGAAAGTGCCTTTATGAAGATGGAACAAATCGATGGTGAAACCATTGCCCTCGGCGTGCAGCGCGTATAAAGAATACACACGCCATCTTGATGGTTGTGGTATTTCCTTAATAACTCACCTTACGCAGTTTGAAATTTGACAAACCCGAAAATCTGGCACTTCGATTTTTGCCCCACCCCCCTCCTCC
>CAYPUV010000368.1:0-2388 GCA_964413895.1 uncultured Anaerolineaceae bacterium | reverse complement strand
ACTGAACCTTACATTCAAAGGATACTTATTTTACAGAAAGAAAGTTGCTTAATCCTAAAAAATAGCAACACTGTATCTAACACTATAAAGGGAACCGTTAACACTATGGGTGCTGTACTAAAAATTTATGTCCAAAAACAATGTTCGGGGTGTGTCGAAGCTCACAATACTGCCGTTCACGTTCAACAGGCGTACCCTGATGTCGATGTAGAAATTGTAGACTTGAGCGATCCGCAAGCAACCGTCCCGGAAGCTATTTTTGCCACACCCACGTATATACTGAACGGGAAAATCGTATCATTAGGAAATCCCAACCTGGCCGAAATAGCCACGTGGTTGCAAAACACCCACCACCACACCGGTTGACATAGAGATTACCATGGATACCACCCAAAAAATCAGCTACTTGCGAATGGTTGATATTTTTCAAGGCCTGTCTAAGGATGAAATGAAAGAAATGGACAGGACTACCACGATGAGTACGTGTCGGCGCGGCAAAAGTTTTTACCGTGCCCAAGATGCCAGCGAAGTATTGTTTATCCTTAAAAAAGGCCGGGTACAACTTTATCGCCTGTCGCCGGAAGGGAAAAAACTAATCGTTGCTACCATTAGCGGGGGGAGTATTTTTGGCGAAATGGCGATTGTGGGACAAGGGATGCACAACACTTTTGCTGAAGCGCTGGAGGATTGCTTGCTGTGCGTAATGAGTCGGCACGACGTAGAACGGCTCATACTGGGCAACCCCTCGGTTGCGCTACGAATTATGAACGTGCTGGCCAACAGGCTGCGCCAGGCAGAAGCGCGAATGGAAGACATGGCCTTCAAAAGCATATCCGCGCGACTGGCGTCGCTGCTGCTAACATTGGGCCAGGAACAAGACGGTCACATTTATGGCTACACGCATCAAGACCTGGCAGAAGCAATAGGCACATACCGCGAAACCGCTACCCTGACCCTGAACGATTTTAAGGCCAACCAGTATATTGCCATTGGCCGCAAACGCATTGACATCCTGAACCCGGCGGGGCTAGAACAAGTTGCCGCCGAGTAATTTCCCCTCCTCCAGCCCGTCCCCCGGTGTTTTGTCGGGGGACGGGCAAACTTCACTATGCCTCCACTCTATGGTATAATCCCCACATTGCGACCTCCCCAAAAGCTTCAATGTGAGCTGCCGGGAAGAAGCACCTGAGCAATAACCACAAAACTTTAAAGGGAACAAGTTTGCGCGGCAGCGCCGTTGTTTTTGAGGGCGCAACTATGCTCATTTCCATCATCATCCCCATCACACCTGATAAAAACGTAATTGCCAGTAATTTTAATGAAATATTGGCTCAACGCTGTAACATTGAGATCGTTTTGGTTGATGGACAAATCACCAGTCAACATCAATCGATGGCACACCCGCACGTAAAATGGCTTCATCGTCCAATGGCCAAGCGAAGCGACCTCTTAAACGCAGGCGCCAACACTGCCAACGGCGATGTGTTGCTGTTTCTATGGCCAGAAAGTCTACTGCCAGCCAGTGCCTGCCAGGCTATAGAAAACAACCTCGCACTATTAACGCAAACCATTGGCGGGAATTTCCATGTAAAGTTTCACCACAATACGGTATTTTACCGCCTTGTGGCCTGGATGTTCAAAAAATGGCGTTACATGGGCCACTATTACGGCAATAGCGGCATTTTTGTACAACGGGAAGTTTTCCGGGCATTGGGGGGATTTAACTCCGGGGTTTTAGAAGATTACGATTTTGCCCGACGAATGGAACGGTACGGGCCAACGCTTTACCTGCCAGAGATCATCATCGACACAAGTCAGAGGTTTCGGCGCAGGCCATTGCAAACATTATGGCGCTGGATGGTCATGTATCCTTTTTTCGCCCTGAAGGACCGTTTGAGGAATTAATCTTTTGAACCTGTCACAAATGTAAGGTACGTCCAACCCTGACACACGGGTAACACGGATTGTGCTAATACTGATACTCATTCAAAGATCACTTTTACCATCGTTAATCCGTGTTACCCGTGGAATTTGAGGTGTAAACTAACCAAAAAATTTGTTCAGAAGACTTTTGCTGCGTGACGTCTCCTCATCAGTTTTCACACTAACCCCTCGCCAAAAAGCCACATAGTTTTTTATTTGGGCTGCCGCCGCTTTCGGCTGAGGATATGCCCACGCGGCCCCACGATTCACCTTGCCGTTCACTTCAATATCGTAGTAACTGGCTACGCCCTTCCACGGGCAAGTTGTGCGCATATCATTCTCAACAAAGTATTCGCGGTTCACCGACTCCGGAGGGAAATAATAATTGCCTTCCACAATTTCAGCATGGTCACTTTCTGCCAATACTACACCATTCCAAATTGCCTTTACCATTTTACAACTCCT
>CAYPUV010000367.1:0-2397 GCA_964413895.1 uncultured Anaerolineaceae bacterium | reverse complement strand
TCAGTGTATCTTTGTGTTTTCTCCGTGTTTCTCTGTGTAACTGAATAGATACTAATGATCTTAAAAGAGTGCTTTTTTACTTTAAGGGGGTGAATAATGCAAGTTCCATCTATTGTTACTGGCTTGCGGGTTTCGGTTCCACCATTGTACCGCTGGAACCCATCGCTGCGTCATGCTGTGTGGACAATCGCAGTTGTGGTAGTAACAGCCGTTTACCTTTTGCTTGGTATTGGATTGGTCAGCGGGTTCGCCCTTGTGTTGAGAGCATTAGTCAAATAACCATCCCCCCATCTTTTAAAACACCCAACAGCCTGAAAGGAGAACTCTTTCAGGCTTATTTTTTAGCTATTCAAAATCCCCTGCGCGATGAAATCACCCACCTCCGCCGTGCCAAGCGCACGCTCACCGTGGTATGCCAAATCGGGGGTGCGATACCCTTCGGCCAAAAACGTGTCCACCGTGTTTTCGATGAGGGCGGCTTCGGTGGGCAGATTCAGGCTGGTGCGCAGCAGCATCGCCGTACTGAGAATGGTCGCCAGAGGGTTGGCGATGCCCTGCCCGGCGATGTCCGGCGCCGAACCGTGAATCGGCTCGTACAGCCCCTTGTCGCCCACCGCCAGCGATGCCGACGGCAGCATCCCCATTGACCCCGCCAGCATGCTGGCTTCGTCGCTGAGAATATCGCCAAACAGATTTTCGGTCACAATCACATCAAAATCGGCGGGGCGGCGGATGAGATGCATCGAGCACGCATCTACCAGTAAATCCTCATAATCCACATCGGGATACTCCTGCCGCACTTCGTGGGCAATTTCGCGCCACAACCGGCTGGATGCCAGCACATTGGCTTTATCCACACTGGTGAGTTTTTTGCGCCGCTGGCGTGCCAGCTCAAACCCGATGCGCACCAACCGCTCAATTTCGCCTTCGGAATAACGCAGGGTATCCACCGCCGAGCGACCATTGCCGTTGTTTTCGCGTCCCTGCGGCTTGCCAAAGTACAGCCCGCCGGTCAGCTCGCGGACGATGACCAGGTCCACGTTGGCAATCACTTCCGGTTTCAGGGTGGATGCGGTCGCCAGCGCGGGGTAAATTTTCACGGGGCGTACATTGGCGAACAATCCCAATTCTTTGCGAATTTTGAGCAATCCCTGTTCCGGGCGGACGGGCGCAGTCGGGTCGCTCCACTTGGGACCGCCCACCGCGCCGAGTAGCACCGCAGCGGCGGCTTTTGCGGCGGCGACGGTCTCATCGGGGAGTGGGTTGCCCGTTTCGTCAATGGCAATCCCGCCGATGAGCGCGGTTTGGAATTCAAATTGGTGGCTGAATTTTTCGGCAATGGCATTGAGTACTTTCACGCCTTCGGCCACCACCTCGGGGCCGATGCCATCGCCGGGCAGGAGTGTGATTTTTGCTTGCACGATAATCCTTTCAATTATTTATTGAGCACGTCATTGCGAGCGCGGCGAAGCAATCTCCGATGAACAGCAAGGGGGATTGCTTCAACCTTGCGGGTTTCGCAATGACATTTCGCACAATTTGATAATTGTTACGCGATAGTTTCCAATTGCTGTGCCAGCGCGTATTCCATGCTGTCGGAAATGGCGCGCCAACTGGCATCAATGATGTTCGGATGCGCACCAACCGTCGTCCAATGACGTTTCCCGTCGCTAAAATCAATCAGCACGCGGGTGGTGGCGGCAGTGCCCTTATCGCTGTCCAAAATGCGGACTTTGTAATCGGTTAAATGAACCCGTTGCAATGTAGGATACACCTCATACAACGCTTTGCGCAAAGCTTTGTTCAGCGCGTTGACGGGGCCATTCCCTTCGGCGGCGGTGTGTTTGATGGCGCCATTCACCCGCACTTTGACCGTCGCCTCTGAAAACAACCCGCGCCCTTCGCGGTGCTCCACTGTCGCCGTGTAATCAACCAGTGCGAATGGCGGTTTGTAATCGGCGCGGGTACGCAGTAGCATCATATCCACCGAAGCGTTGGCGGTTTCAAAGGCGAAACCTTCATATTCAAGCTGTTTAATTTGCTGCAACACGGCTTTGGCTTCGGCTTTGCCCACACTGATACCGCGCTGCTGCGCCTGATAGAGAAGGTTGCCTTTGCCGGACAGTTCCGACACCACGGCGCGCTTTTTGTTCCCCACCAGCGCCGGGTCGATGTGCTGGTAGCTTTCCTCTGCTTTGAGCACAGCGGCCACATGGATGCCCCCTTTGTGCGCGAAAGCGCTGCGTCCCACAAACGGCTGATGATCATTATGCGGCAAGTTTGCCAGCTCTGCCACATAGCGCGAAATTTTGGTGAGTTGTCGCAACTGTTCCGGCGGAACCACATCGTACCCCATTTTTAGTTGCAAATCGGGGATAATGGTGACCAGATTAGCGT
>CAYPUV010000366.1:0-2450 GCA_964413895.1 uncultured Anaerolineaceae bacterium | reverse complement strand
CATTGGTTGCGCCAATCACAATCAGGTCGTACCCTTCGGCAGCCGCAAGAATGGTCTCCACAATATCATGCCCTTCCACCACAGTTGAATCCACGTTGCCAGCAATCCCTTCTCTCGAGCGGGCCAGGTCTTTCTCGGCGCGCGTGCGTTCGGCGGCAGTAGCTCCCGGTGGAACAATGCGCAACGCTGTCACCTGCACCGGTTTGTGAAGTGATTGTGCGGCCATAACCGTGGCTACGCGAATAGCCAGGCGACTATTGGGGCCACCGGCTACCGGGACCAAAATTGATTTCAAGGGCCGGTACTGTCTGTAGCGCACCACGGCAATGTCGGCGGGTGGGTTATCCACAATATCATCAATGACACTTCCAAACGCGCGCCCAGACGAGTTTGTGTACCCTGGCCAGCCCAGCACAATCATATTCGCAGCGTTTTCTTCCACCGTTTTGCGCACCGCTTTCGCCACATCGCGCCCCAGTCGAATCATCGTGTGTACCGGCACATCCCAGGTGCGGGCCTGCTCAATCACTTTTTCCAGCGCCGGGCGTCCCTTTTTCAGGAACTCCCGTCCATCTTGCAGCTCCAATTGCGGCGGCACGCGGGCCACATTCAACGCCAGCACTTCGCCGTCGTCTGCCTTGGCCAACACTGCGCCAATGCGTCCCAAAATGGAAGCCTGTCCCTGGGTGGCCACCGGCACCACTACCGAGTATTTTTTGCTGACCAGCACCTCTTCCAGCAAAATTTCTTTCGGTTTTTCCAGTTTTTCAATGCGTGTGAAATAGCCCCAATACAGCAGCATCCCGCCAACAATCCAACCGGCAGCCACGTACCAACCGATGGGGCTAAATGTAAACAGGAAAATCACCAACGCTGTCATTGCTAAAATAGCGAACACGGGAATAATTGGGAAATAAGGTGTGATGAACCCCCTGTCCAGGTCAGGGCGACTGAGTCGCAGGCGCATCACCGACACGTTAACCTGAATGAAGAGGAACAGGAACATCAAGTCGCCGGCGGCGGCAACGTCCTCAATGGGCAGTGACCAGGCCACTATTCCAATGAGTAGGCCGGAAAGCAGCACCGCCCAATAGGGCGTGTGGCGCGTGGGATGGATGGATGAGAAGATTTTGGGCAGGTTGTGGTCGCGTCCCATGGCAAACGACACGCGAGAAGAAGAATAGGTGGTAGCAATCAGCGCAGACATTGTGGAGGCCAGCGCGCTAATCAGCAAGATAAGTGCGCCATAGGGCATCACTTGCGCGGCGGCTTCAACAATGGCGGTCTCCCCTTTTTCGCCCAAAAACGCATACACCGTCATCCCGTCCGGGGGGGTCACTGCGCCGAGCGCCACAAACGCCACCGCAATGTAAATGACAACCACCACGGCGATGGAAATAAATGTGGCGCGAGGAAGGTTGCGTTTGGGGTCTTTAATTTCTTCACCTGACTGGGCAATGATTTCGTAGCCTTCAAACGCGATGAAGGTTAGTCCCATTGCCACCAGCACCCCGTTGAAGCCTTTGGCAAAGAACTCATCGGTAAATCGATACGTCCACCCTGAGGGATGGCTGAACATAGCGATTAGCCCAAATATTACAAAGAAAATCAGAATAATGACCTTGGTGACGGTAACGACGTTGCCCACTTTTCCTGTTTCCGAGGCTCCACGATAGTTGAGATAGGTAAAGGCCACAATAATGAACGTCATAAATACCAGTTTCAAGCCGTGGGTTCCCAGGCCAAAATCGGGGAGGCCGGCCATTGTATACAGTTCGGCAGCGAAACTGCCAAACGCCAGGGCGTACAAACTCCCCGCGACGGCGTGCGCAAACCAGCTCATCCAGCCGCCCAAAAACCCCTGTGTGCCGCCCAATGCCTCCTTTACCCACAGGTAGCCCCCGCCCGCTTCTGGAAAAGCGGAACCAAGTTCAGCGTAGGCCATTGCGGTGAGGGTGGCTACAATGCCATTTAGGAAGAAGGCCAGCACCAGAGCAGGGCCGGCAGCACCGGCGGCCACGCCGGTGAGCACAAAAATTCCCGCCCCAATCATCGCCCCCACACCAATCATTGTTACATCAAAAAGACCCAGGTCACGGCTGAGCGAAACTTCAATGGGCTGCTTGTTGTCCATAATGTCCATTCGCGTCCTTACAGTGAAAGCACTTAGATTTCAGACAATGGGATGAAACGGTTCGTTATGGGTAGAGACAGACCAGTGGTCTATCCCTACAAATGGCGGTAGAGAGGATGGTCTTTTTCACTCAATTGTCTGATATTTAACTGATTACTCTATTAGATTACATAATTCCAATAATCACATATTGCTTATTTTAACATTAATGATACAAAACCCCAATTCAGTCAAAAAGGGGGAAATCTTATTCCTATTTAATACTCACCTTACGCAGACGAGAATTTGACAAAACCGGAACTATCAGATTTGTTGT
>CAYPUV010000365.1:0-2464 GCA_964413895.1 uncultured Anaerolineaceae bacterium | reverse complement strand
GGAGTAGAGTGTACTGATGGCAAAAACAAAAAGACGCAAACCCCGAACATCTCGCCAAAAAAACAGCACGCTGCCCATCATCATTGCTGTTGCTGCCGTGTTGATTATTGTAGGCGCACTGGTTGTTTTTAACCAGTCTGCAACCAGGCCCGTGGTGGCAAATGTGTCGGTTGACTATCCCACCGGCATTACTGAAGATGGCCAACCGTACAAAGGCGGCGCAAATGCCAAAGTAGTTATCGAAGACTTTAGCGATTTTGGGTGTCCCCACTGCGCAGACTTTGCAGAGGCCCTTTCAGAAATTAGCGACGAGTACATTAAAACTGGGAAAATCAAAGTAATTTTCAGGAACTTTGTGTTGGGGCCAGGAACGCTGGCGGCGGCCCAGGGAGGTGAATGCGCGCTAGACCAGGGCGCCGATGCATTTTGGGCTTACCATGATGCCGTGTACGCCAACCAGAATCGGGGTGATGCCTTGTTTGCGCCATCTGGGCTGAAAGAAATCGCCAAACAAATAGGGCTAGACACAAATGCATTCAACAAATGTCTTGATGCCAGCCAGAAAACGGCTGAAATCCAAAAAGATAGTCGTGATGGAGAAGCCAGGGGAATCAATTCAACACCAACCCTCTTTTTCAATGGAGAAAAATCCATTGGGGCAATGAGCGCCAGTACCTTGAAAGACAAAATTGAGAGTATGCTTGCGCAGTAATTGCCGCCGGGCGGCTTTTTAATGCATACTCCCCGGAGCAAGTTACGGAGAATTAAACCTAAAACTCATTAGAAACAGCCTGTTTGCGTATTGCATTGTAACCCAAAACAGTGTATAGTTGAAGCGAAATTTATTGCCGCCTATAAACGCAATAATCTTACAATGACAGTTCATTTGTAGGAGACACATAAATGGTAAAAGTTATTTGTCGAGCTATTGACTGTATTTTCTGGGAAGACGGCCACTGCTCCGCAGAAAAAATTACCTATGACCCAGAAGAAGGATGCCTTGCTTACGAACTCATCGATGATATTTTAGATGAGGATGATTGGAGTGAAGACGATGAGTTGGGAGACCTAGTTGATGACGGCCCGGATGTGGATTACCCCTACAACGACTCATTGAACGATGATTTTGATACATTTGACGATGACGATGATGACGACACCTGGTAATCTCTGCTGCGGACTAAAAGTTGCCGGAAAAATATTGGAGCTTTTAACCTGCCCTCCAAAAACAAACAGCTAATAGCAATAGCTGAATACAATCGTATGCATCGTGAGCCAGCAGCCAATCGCTGGCTTGTTTTTTAATGGAGAAACACAATGATTACTATTGACTTATTATTTTCCAATGCCACCGTGCTAACAATGAATCCAGCCGGCGATGTCTATTTTAACGGCGCTGTCGCCGTGCAGCGCAACTCAATTGTCGAAGTTGGAGACTCCGAGGCGCTGCTCGCCAAATATCAACCCGCACGCACCATTGACTGTCAGGGAGCTGTCCTTTCTCCGGGGTTGGTGAATGCCCACACCCACGTCCCAATGACGTTGTTGCGGGGTCTATCAGATGACTTGCGCCTGGACGTGTGGCTCTACGGGTTTATGATGCCTGTGGAGCGCGCGTTTGTGACACCCGAATTTTCTTACCTGGGCACGCTGCTTGCCAGCGCAGAAATGATCCGCGGAGGCATTACATCTTTCTGTGATATGTATTACTTTGAAGATCAGGTGGCCAAAGCAACCGCCAAAGCAGGGCTTAGAGCGATATGCGGACAAACCATTCTTAAATTCCCCGCCCCAGACGCCTCAAGCTACGATGACAGTCTGGCCTATTGCCGCAGTTTCATCCAAAAATGGAAGGGGCATCCGTTGATTGTGCCGGCTGTAGCGCCGCACGCTCCCTACACAGCCACCCCAGAAATGCTTCAGGCATGCGCTGACCTCGCCTTGCGTTACGACGTGCCATTGCACATTCACATTGCCGAAACGACCCTGGAACAAGAAGGCAGCAAAGCAACATACGGGGTTACCGTTGTGCCCTGGCTAGAAGCCCAGGGGTTGTTTGAAGCCGACATCATTGCAGCGCATTGCGTCCATTTGGAAGACACAGAAATGGACGCCCTGAAAGAGGCAAACGTTGGTGTGGCCCACTGCCCCAGCAGCAATCTTAAGCTGGCCAGCGGTGTCGCGCCGGTGCATAAAATGCTCAACATCGGCTTGAATGTGGGCATTGGCACCGACGGGACCGCCTCGAACAATGACCTCGATATGATAGAAGAAACGCGACTGGCCGCCTTTTTGCAAAAAGGGATCTTCGCCGACCCCACCCTACTCCCTGCATCAAAGGCATGGGAAATGGCAACCATCGGCGGCGCGAGAGCCATCCATCTTGACCACCTCACCGGCTCCCTGGAACCAGGCAAGCGCGCAGACATTATTGTGATTGATATGGAAGCCACACATCAAACAC
>CAYPUV010000364.1:0-2487 GCA_964413895.1 uncultured Anaerolineaceae bacterium | reverse complement strand
TACCTAAGCGGGCGATGAGATTCGAACTCACGACCTTCTCCTTGGCAAGGAGACGACTAGTAACAGGAAACACCCTCGATAGATGTTATCTTTGATTAAGGGCATATCAAAAAAGCACCCCAATGTGTTACACATTGGGGTGCTTTTTCTTATTTATCGACAGAAGCTAGTCATCGCCAAAAGTGCAAAAATCTTCCATTTGTCCTTCGTCAAATACTTGAGCATAGTACATAACCATTCTAATATCTCTATGTCCAAGTTGGCGGCGAATCGAATCAGGATTTTTCTTAGCTCTCAAGGCATCTTTCGTAAAAGTGTGGCGAAATTCGTGGACGGTGTATTCAGGTACGCCCGCCTGATCACACCGTCTACGGAACATACTTCTCGTTCCACTGACGGTAATTGGATATAATCTAGGTTTGCTGTGTCCGGCATGACCAACGGATGGAAACACAAACTCCGATTCATATCCGAGACTATCCAAATACGAGAGCCACTTGTGTAACTCCTCTTTAACTCTATTCCCGAAAACTAATTTACGCTCTTTTTTAGACTTTGTTTCCTCTGCATTTAAGACAGCATAATGGTCGTCAAGGTACAGTTGGCTTCGGCGTAACCCGGATGCTTCGCCGGAACGCGCGCCGGTACGCCAGATAAACAGCAGAAGGACTTTATCTCTCCGGTTTATTGTCGTATCAGGCAAGTTGTCAAGCATATTGAATAATTGTTTGATATGTCGCTCAGGAATGCCTTTTGGTTCCGGCTTCGGTTCTATTGGTGACAACTTCATATTTCTTATCTGTGTAGCAGGATTTGGATACTCCCCAAATCCCCCGGCCACTTCAATGTAATTGAACCAAGTTCTTAGCACAGACCAATAAATAAAAGCTGTCATTTCCGATGTGCGCTCCTGAATAGCGTGCAAGTAATCAATCACATCAAATCTCGTTGGAACCTAATAATATTCACCCACATGCTCAATATATGGGTCAATTGCAGTTTTGTACTTAACAAGAGTTTTCGGTTTAACAGAGGCTTTCTTATCGTGAAGAAAGTTATCACGCCACTTTCTTAATTTGGAAGGAGTTTTATTGGGCTCGGACGATGATTTAACAATTTGCAAGTTAGGTTTTGTATACATGGATGCCTCCAAAAAAGAAATAAAGTGTTAAAAAATAGTTACCCCCATTATAAAGTCCAGATTGAATTATGTTGTCAGAGAGGATTTTACAAGTCGAATATTATCCGCACCGCAACGGGTTACAAGCTTGTTTCCGGGCGGCAAGCGGGCAACAAGCGGGAAATTACGGGGGGGTTATGACCACACCGCGCAAGCCGTGGGTAGGCATTGCCGCCAGTGAATATTACAACTTGACCAGCGACGCGGAAACGCTGATTTACCTGGCGAAGACGTTGTTTGAAAAAGCGGTCTTCGGGCGGCACAATCCGGTTTTGCTGGAGAAAGTGCTGGACATTATGCCCATAACCCTGAAAACCTTTCGCCAGCAGGCGCGGCTGGCAAACAGCAAACGCGGCCACCGACAAGGGGCGCGATACCCTAAGTGGGTGGTGACGGCTCTGGAAGAAAGCCTGGCGTTGACAGACGATGTCAGAGCGCGGTTGACCGATTTAGAACAAGCTTACGAGCATGATGATTGGAGAACCGTCGAAAACGCGACCCGGATGATTTACGAAGCTATTTTGAAGATCCAGGAATATCTTTTGTCCGGCCCACCCCCGACAATCGTAAGCGAAGCCAATGACATTGCCGATGAATTTTGGCGAGAATGGGGAGAAAGTTATGAGTGATATGACGACAATACCGAGAGCGAAACTGGGCAAACAGGGCTGGATGGTTCAATGTTCCAGCGGCCCCCTGGCTGATGCGTTTGCTCATATGGCAGGCGTCGGCACACCGATTGTGGACGCAGAGGGGGGGGGGTGGCTTTGATTCCGTACACCCGCCAGCTTGACCGGCGCCTCATCAGTTTGGTGGATGCGCTCATCCACCTGCGTTATGATGCCAACCGGGTCAAGCTGTCATTGTTTGATGCGGAGGTGCAAGAGTGAAAGACATTACCCTGCCGCCGGATTTTGCCAATGCGCCGGTGGAAGCCTTGTTTGACCCAGAGCTGCCGGATCCGGTCAAAGTAACGCTCTTTCAGATTCACGCCCTGGCGTGGGTGAACGGAGGGGAGCAGACCCCGCCGATGACGATGACGGAGTTGCGGGAAACGCGCGGACTGAAAAAACGGCGTTGGGAAAATCATCTGCAAATACTGCTCGAACGAGGGTATATTGCAGTTGAAAAAGTCGAAAGAAGTTGGGCGTATGTGATTTATCCGCAGAAACCAGCGCAAAAAGTTGCGCCAGTTTTGGAGGCCGAACTGAAAACCAGCGCAAAAAGTTGCGCCAGTTTTGAGCCTGTGGAAAAACCAGCGCAAAAAGTTGCGCCAGTTTTGGAGGCCGAACTGAAAACCAGCGCAA
>CAYPUV010000363.1:0-2491 GCA_964413895.1 uncultured Anaerolineaceae bacterium | reverse complement strand
CCGGATTTTCCAGCATCGCCAGTTGCAATTCGGCTTGGGTCAGTTGCGCTTTCAACTGCGCCGTCTGCGCGTCGCCGGGATTGGTTTTCAAATCGTATGCGGCTTTCGCCGTCTCATAGGCGATGGTCGCCTGTTCCAATTTAATGGCGGGCAGAGTCATCCCCACTTGCCCCGCCCACGAAATTTTATCGTATTCCGCTTGCGCCATCTTCAATTGCGCTTCGGCGGCGGCTAAATTTGAAACAGCCAGCGTGCGTTCACTGTCGCTCACATCGTAAACATCGTTCAGCGCCGCGCGGGCAATTTCCACCGATTTTTTCGCCGCGGCAACCTGTTCCGGGCGCGCGCCGTCATTCATTTTCTGCTGATTTAATTTCGCCACCGCCAATTGCGCTTGCGCCTGTTTCAGTTTGGCTTCATAAATCCGGCTGTCAATTTGAGCGATGGGGTTGCCTTTTTTCAGCGTGTCGCCCGCTGCCACGAATACTTTTTCCACCCGTCCGCCCACAACCGGCACGATGTTCACGGTGTCGGCGGCGTTGAGATTGCCGGTATAATTGTAAATGCGGGAAATATCCCCTTTTTCAACCGTAGCAACTTGCACCGAAACAACCGGTGCGGTATCGGCAACCGTTGCCGCCCCCGCTGCCTCCGCCGGCGAGGCTTTAATCGCACCGCAACCGGTCAAAGGAACTGCCGCCACGATGAGCAGTAATAAGAAAATCCATGTTTTTGAATGTGTTTTTTCCATGATGTGTATCCTTTCTGATGGTTTTCACAACTTCCACAGTATATAAAACTTCATGCGGGCTGTGTAGTGCATACAATCACACATCAATATGACCTGTGTCACGGCGTGTGTGACCGGAGTCATACTGGGATATGACCCGATTCAATACCGCATCCGTGGGGGGTGTGATATAATAGGAAAACTATGGGTATGAGACAGAGAACACCAACCACCCTTCGATTAGACCCCAATTTACTCTCCATCTTCCGGCTGTTCACCACCGCGCAATGGGTGGTGGTGATGGTCAGCGTAGGCACAGGCATCTTGTCTGAGGTGAGTTTTGGCGTCATTCCACAGCTTCAACCCGCTCCGGCATCCATCATATTAATCGTTGCTGAAAGCACGTTTATGCTTTTTTATGTTTGGTATCAACCGGTGCAAAAATGGTTGGGGCAATTCTTCCTGCCCATCGGATTGGGCATCGTCATCATCAGCCCGCTCATCGGCGGGTACATCGAAATGCTCCACTCCGATACCCCCAACGTCAGCGCATATTTCATCAGTTGGAATTTGCTGATAACCTTGTCTATTCCGTTGGTAATTGTGGCATGGCAATATGATTTTCGGGCAGTCATCAAATTCACCGTCATCACCACCTTGGTGGATGTGCTGATGAAATGGAGCGTCATCGGTTTTTCACTGGAACGGGATTATATTGCGTGGAGTGTGGTGATTGTGCGGGTGATTGTGTTCCTGCTGGTGGGTTATATGATTACCACCCTGATTAATGAACAGCGGAAAGCGCATCAGGCGCTGGAAGCCGCCAATCTCAAACTTGCCCAATACGCCCGCACCGCCGAGCAACTTTCGGTGAGCCGGGAACGCAACCGTCTGGCGCGCGAATTGCACGACACGCTGGCGCACACGCTCAGCGGGTCGGCGGTGCAGTTGGAGGCGGTCAACGCGCTGTGGGAGTGCAATCCGGCACAAGCCCGCATTATGCTGGAACAGGCACAAGCGGCGATTCGCAGTGGATTGACCGAGACGCGCCGCGCGCTGCAAGACTTGCGCGCCAGTCCGCTGGAAGATTTGGGGTTGCAATTGGCGTTACGGAATTTGGCGCAAAACAACGCCAATCGGATGGGGATACAGTTGGAACTTCACCTGACCAACCATTTGGATAAACTTGCCCCCAGCATCGAACACACCATCTACCGCATCGCTCAGGAAGCCATCACCAACATCGAGCGCCATGCCAACGCCACCAAAATGTCGGTGCGATTAACCTGGCTGGACGATAGCCGTCTGCAATTAATCATCGCTGAAAACGGCAAAGGGTTTGACCGGAGCAAGCTCAGTTCTGAACAGCAATTTGGCATCAAGGGGATGAAAGAACGGGCGGAGATGGTCGGCGGGACGTTGGACGTGCAAAGCGCGCCGAACACTGGCACAACGGTATCGCTGATAGTTTCGGCGTTGCCGCAAAACACCCCGGAGGAAAAAGGATGATTCGCGTACTGATTTGCGACGACCAGAATATTGTCAGCACCGGATTGAACGCCATTTTGAGCACCGTTCCTGACATTGAGGTGGTCGGTATTGCCGATGACGGCGCGGAAGGGGTGGAAAAAGTCGCGGCATTGAAGCCCGATTTGGTGCTGATGGATTTGAAAATGCCGGTGATGAACGGTATCCAAGCCACCCGGCTCATTCGGGAAAAGCACCCCTCGGTGAAGGTGCTGATTTTGACCACGTATGATG
>CAYPUV010000362.1:0-2540 GCA_964413895.1 uncultured Anaerolineaceae bacterium | reverse complement strand
GACGGGCTGTCAGCGACCGCAACATGCAGGGACCCGGCGACGAACAGCTGCCGCAAGGCCGGGGCGACGGCGTAGACCGGGCCCGCAACGGCGGCGTGAGCTCCGACCTTGACCAGCGTTTCAAACTGGCGAAAAACAAAAAGCACGATAGCGGGCTGGGGGTTGACCGGTTGATTGTCCCCATTGCCCAAAACGGCGCTGGCGCAGAATTTGCCACCCGCCTCACCGACTCGGTGGAAACGGCGCTGCGCTGGGGCGATGGCATGTTGCTGGTGGAAGTGGTCGGCGAAACGGAACTCCTCTTTTCGGAGCAAAACGCCTGCCCCCACTGCGGCTTGAGCTTCCCCGAACTCAGCCCACAGCTATTCAGCTTCAACTCACCGCTGGGGATGTGTCCCGCCTGCACCGGCTTGGGCGAAAAAGTAGAATTCGACCCGGAACTCTTTTCCATTCCCGATAAATCCATCCACGAAGGCGGCGTAATTCCGTGGGGCGAAATGCGCAAAAAACGGGATAGCTGGGGCTACCAGATTGCCACTCAAATTGCCGACCGCTTCGGGATCAGCCTGGATACCCCCTGGCGCGATTTGCCGCAAAACGTCCGCGAGCTGATCCTGTTCGGCAATCCCGACATCAAATTTCGGTATGAAAGCGAGAATTTCACCGGCAACTGGCCTTTCGAAGGAGTCATCAATCAGGTGCGCCGTCGCTACCACGAAACCAAATCGCATGGGATGCGCGATTATTACAGCAAATATCTCAGCCAGCAGCCGTGCCCTACCTGTGACGGCATGCGCTTGCGCCCCGAAGCCGCCGCCGTCACCGTCGGCGGGCTGAACATCATCCAGGTAACCTCGCTCTCTATCCAGCACGCCTTCGATTGGGTGGAGGCGCTGCGCGGTGCAAAGGTTGGCATCACCACCGCCGACATCCGTCTGCCTGCCGCTCCGCCCCTGCCTATCGAACCATTGACGGGCGAAACGCAGAAAATCGCCACCGAGGTATTGAAAGAAATCCGCGACCGCCTGAAATTCATGCTCGATGTGGGCTTGCACTATCTCACCCTCGACCGCCCCGCGCCCACACTCTCCGGCGGCGAAGGACAACGCATCCGGTTGGCATCGCAAATTGGCTCCGGGCTGGTGGGGGTGATGTACATTTTGGATGAACCGTCCATTGGCTTGCACCAGCGCGACAATCGTCGCCTGCTCAACTCACTGCTCAATCTGCGCGATTTGGGGAATACGGTTATCGTGGTGGAACATGATGAAGAAACGATAGCATCGGCAGACCAGATTGTCGATTTTGGACCCGGCGCGGGTGTGCGCGGCGGGGAAATCGTCTTTCAGGGAACCCCGGCGCAAATCAGAAAAAGCCGCAAATCGCTCACCGGAAAGTATTTGGCGGGGAAATTGCAGGTCAGTTCGCCCAATACCGAACGGCGTAAAAATGGCAAGTGGCTCAGAGTGACCGGTATGCGACACAACAACCTGAAAAATATTGATGTGGCGTTTCCGCTGGGATGCTTCACCTGCGTCACGGGCGTTTCCGGCAGTGGCAAAAGCTCAATGGTCACTCAAACACTGTACCCCGCGCTGGCGCGGCGATTGCACAATGCGCAAACGCGCTCCGGTCATTTTGAGCGTATCGAAGGGGTAGCGCATGTTGACAAAGTTATTCACATCACCCAAGACCCCATCGGGCGCACCCCGCGCAGCAATCCCGCCACCTACGTCAAAGTGTGGGAGCACATCCGCGCCCTGTTCGCCGAAAGCCCAGAAGCGAAATTACGAGGGTACAAACCGGGGCGCTTCAGCTTCAACGTGAAAGGGGGTCGCTGCGAGGCGTGTTCCGGCTACGGGCAAAAGCTCATCGAAATGCACTTTCTACCCGATGTGTGGGTGACGTGCGATGTGTGCGGCGGCAAACGGTTCAATTCAGAAACATTGCAGGTCAAATGGAAGGGGCTTTCCATTGCCGACGTGCTGCAATTGGATGTGGCGCACGCGCTGGAGGTGTTCGGCGATATACCGAAAATCAAGCGCATCCTCACCACCCTGCACGATGTGGGGTTAGATTACATTCAGTTGGGACAGAGCGCCACCACCCTTTCTGGCGGCGAGGCACAGCGGGTGAAACTGTCGAAGGAGTTGAGCCGCGTTGCCACCGGAGACACTGTTTACATTTTGGATGAACCAACCACCGGACTCCATTTCGCCGATATACAGAAACTGCTTGACGTGCTGCACCGTCTGACCGATGCGGGAAATACGGTGATTGTGATTGAGCACAATTTGGATGTCATCAAAACTGCCGACTGGATTATCGATTTGGGCCCCGAAGGGGGCGACGGCGGCGGGGAAGTGGTGGCGGTCGGCACACCGGAGGCGGTGTCGCAGGTGGCGGAGAGTTTCACCGGCGCGTATTTGGCGGGGATACTGGGGAAAAGCTCAGGTTGATGGCCCGCCATTTGTCATTTATACTTTATTTGTAACTATTCAGCAAGCAAGTTGTAACACAGAGTTTCACAGAGGTCTCAC
>CAYPUV010000361.1:0-2546 GCA_964413895.1 uncultured Anaerolineaceae bacterium | reverse complement strand
GTACAATCCGTGTGCTATCATCTGTTTAATGGCACATTCATACCGGGAATTACTGGTTCTTGAGGAAATATGATGCACGAATTTCTGGCTTGAAATTGCACTAGAAACCAGCCTCAAAACTCAGTCCCCAAAACCTAATCTGCCCGGCGTTGCCAATCTACGGAAACAATCTGAACGGCGGCAGAAGCACCGCAGATGTCGCTGGAGTCGGTCTGCCATTCGTATCTCGGTACAGCAGGTTGCCCATTTTCCAGTGGAACCACAAACCAATGGTGAACATTTTTGTCCGGTGCGGCAAAATCAAACACATACCGTCCGTTGGTATCGGTGGGCGCAGTAGTAAATAAACTACCGGCCACATTTACTTCGCCCACCTGCATCACTACACCAGACATCAGCAATCCGTTGGCATCATAAACCACCCCTTTGATGCGTACCACATCACAGTTATTTTCGGTTTGAATGTTCGTCACGCGGTACAGCGGTAGCGGCGTGGGCGATGGTGAAGGGCGCGGCGTTCGTGTTGCCGTGGGAGAGCTGGTACGGGTAGGGAACGGTGTATTGGTAGGGGTCGGCGTCCGGGTAGGGGTCGGCGTCCGGGTTTCGGTGGACGTTGGCGTTTGAGAAGGCGTTAACGTAACGGTGGGCGTCCATGTGGGAGGGAAGAGGGGCGTCGGCGTGTTGGTAGGAATGCGAACTTCAAATTTAGGCGCAAGCGCAGCCAGCGTTGCCTCAGCCTGGGCCGTTGCCATACTGGGGCGATACGGATTAAAAGGAATTTCGGGTGCTACAAAAAGGGCCGCGTAGCACAAAACGGTGAGCATCGTAATGCCAAAAACAATAATTATGAATATCGTGGCCGTTTTATCAGACATTCCGCGCATAATAGCGAGTTGCCTCCTTCCCACCCCGAAACACGGAGTTGATTCAGACTCATTTACTGGTTCAAAATTTCCTTGTCGCTAATCAGTGTGTAGTAATCTGTTCCGTTCACCGATAAAAAACTCACCCGCAACTTGGTTCCAGGCTGTGTTTTTACCAACCGCCCCGTAGCGCTGAGCAACTGACTTTTGAGCTGTTCACTGGGATAATTTGGATATTGCCCCAATTGCCCGGCCAAAATTTGACGTCGGAGCGACTCTTCTGTGGCCCGGTCTATTTGTGATGCGTCTGGCATTGCAACAATCATATCCCCGTACAGGCGATACAAGTTTTCATAACTAGAGGTCAGGTTGGCACGAATTTGCTCCGCTTGCGCTTCCCACTCTGGAACCAACGAAACGCCAAATCCCTGCCGCGCAATGCGGTATTTAATGCTCTGCCAATTAATTTGAGCCTGAATGAGATTGACTTTGCCGGAAAGTTGCTGTTCAGTGTTCAGCGCAGCGGAAAAGAACTGCGTTTTTACGCTGTCCTCATTTAACAATGCTTCTTTTAGCGCGGCGGCGTTCTCAGGTTTTATTTCGCCACCCAGTTCCACCAGATTTTTCATCACCAACTGTGCTGCCTGCCAGCGACCCTTCTCTGCTTCCTGGACCTCCAATGGAAGTGGTATATCTTTGCCCACCGGCAATTCTAATGGTGCTTCTGACAACAATTCAAGGTCAGCCGGATTCATGCTTTTTTCTAAACTTTTCCGCGCCTGTTCATTCAAACCAATCTTCAGATAGGCCTGGTTTAATTGCTCTAAAACAGATCGACGGTAGGCAGCTTGCAAGTAATTACTTTCAGTGGCAACTAAAAATGCCTGATCCAAATAGATTTTTGCCAATACCGGATCATCCAATTGTGATAATCCAATGCCCACCTGCAAAAATATATCAGCGCGCAATGTGTCAGAAAGATCGGGGCTGAGGGTTGCCAATGCGCCGGCCATCTGGTAGCTTACCCTGGCGCGCGTCGGGTCGTTTTGTTCCGCAAATTTATCGGCAAGTAACAGCAAAGCCCCTGCCGCATCTTTCGGCGAGATTTCTGGGGTGTATACAATTGTGGCCAAGGCTGTCCCTGGACGAGATTTTTTAATGGCCTGCTCTATCACATCATCGGGCGAAATGCCTCCCAACTGAGCAACAGCCAGCGCAGGATCAACTTCGGTTGCCTTGACCGCCGTTATGGGATTCTGCAATAATTCCACCGGTTCAGGCTCTTCCGGTTTTACCCAGAAGCTAAACAATGCCAGCCCGGAAATCAGCAAAATAATTACAAGGGTACTTACAATTGCAACAAGGCCGAACTTTGAAAATGATTTGTTGGGCATATACCTGGCTCCGATTGGTAAAAAGATCAAATTTCAAAGAACCAGTATAGCATTGAGTGAAATCGACAACAAATGAAAGCAGTTGTTCATTGCCTCGCTCAGTCAAAGGCGAATTAAAAAAATGCGCAAATCAATCAGGAACAATATCAACCAGCAACCATAGCGTGAATCTTAACTTACCATAACTATTTCATTATACACAATATATAGACATAATGCAATGTCAAAAAAAGAAAGATTAAGCAACTTTCTTTCTGTAAAATAAGTATCCTTTGAATGTAAGGTTCAG
>CAYPUV010000360.1:0-2557 GCA_964413895.1 uncultured Anaerolineaceae bacterium | reverse complement strand
ATTTAATCACCGCCATCAGAGAGACCATCGCGGGCAAAACCCACATCGACCCGGCAGTGGCGGGGAAACTCTTCCGGCACATCAATCGCAGCCAATCGCCGCGCCCCCCCGCCGCGGGCAGCACCATCACCGACACATTAACTGAACGCGAGCGCGATGTGCTGCGTCTGCTGGCACAGGGATTGAATAACAGCGCGATTGCTGCACAACTGTTCCTTTCGGAAGGAACCGTGCGCAATTACGTCAGCAATATTTTCACCAAGCTCGGCGTTTCCGACCGCACCCAGGCGGCGGTCATCGCCCTGCGCTACGGTATCGCGGGCGATTGACACGCCGTTGATATAGGTCTTCCGGTTCAACGCCACAATAACCTTGTTGCAGAATAAGGGACGAAGGTATAGCATATTCTTGACCACATCCTAAAAACTTCCAGTGACATCATTTTTGGGAAGGACGAGGTCACCGGCTCGGATCCGGTCGAGGATTTATTCTTATGCAAAAAATCCCACCCAAAACGGCGGGATTTTTGGTTTTCCGGTTTTGATCTCAATTCTATCCGCACTAGATGTATTTTCCCCCACACCCCCGACGTGAACGGCAAGCGATAGATGAGATAGGGGTTATGTCTGTGTCGGAAATGTCGGGCAGCATGGCGTTGCGGGCCGGGCCGTTGCGTGGTGAGTTAATTATACCACAAGCCGGATAAACCCACCCGCAGGAAATGACAACCAACAGTGCAATGATTGATAATAATACGTTCCCCCGCTATAATTACCCACAATTCTTATCCCAACTATTCTAACACCTGCGCACAATACCTTATGAACCTTTCCCAAAAACTCTCTATCCTGCTCCTGACCCTGCTAATTGCACTCGCCGCCGCCGGGGTGGTTCTGGCCCAGCCCCCACAACCGATTTCCCCCGCACAGCAAGCCAAAATTGACCCCCACCTCTGGCGAGCGCTGACAAGCAATGGCAGCAACCTCACCCCCATCATTGTGGAAATGAAGGCCCGCGCTGCTGTTCCCCCGCTCCCGCGCACCCTGTCACCGGTTGCCCGCCGGCAAGCCATCCGAGACGCCCTGCAAACCACCGCCGAAAATAGTCAGACAGGCGTGCGGACGGTGCTTGCCCGGGCGCAAGCCAACGGGCAAACAAGCAGTATTCGTCCATTGTGGATTATCAATGCCGTAGCCGCACGAGCTACGCTCACCACCGCCCTGACTCTGGCGGAACGGGATGACGTGGCGCGCGTGCGCCTGGATGAAACCATCACCCTACCCCCCGCAGCCGTCACCGAAGCAGCTCGAACACAAGCCAACACGCCAGAGTGGGGCGTGGCCCAAATTCAGGCAGATGATGTCTGGCAATCGCTGGGAATTGACGGCGCAGGCGTGGTGGTGGCCAATATCGACACGGGGGTTGATTATCTCCATCCCGATTTGAAAACTCGCTATCGGGGCTACCGCAGCGATACCTTGCCGCCAGTGAATACCGGCAACTGGCACGATTCCACCGGCGACGGGGCCGTGTACCCGGTAGACACCAACGGACACGGCACACACACAATGGGCACAATGGTTGGCGCCAACGGCATTGGCGTGGCTCCCGGCGCCCGCTGGATTGCCGTACGCGCCTTCAACAGTAACGGTTCGGCGCAAGAAAGCTGGTTGCACGAGGCTTTTCAGTGGATTATGGCGCCCGATGGCGACCCCGCGCTGGCGCCCGATGTGGTCAATAATTCCTGGTCGAACAGCAACGGCAGTTACACCGGATTCAAAGAAGATGTGCAAAATCTGCTGGATGCAGGTATTATTCCCGTATTTGCAGCGGGCAACGCCGGGCCAAGCAGCAACACGGTTGGCTCGCCGGGGAGTTACGATATTGCGCTGGCCGTGGGCGCTACCGACCCCGACGACGTGATTGCTGTTTTTTCCAGCCGTGGGCCGTCGCCGTGGGGCGAAACCAAGCCAGACGTGAGCGCTCCCGGCGTGAATATCCTCTCTACCCTGCCGGGCGGAGGCTACGGCACGTTGAACGGCACGTCGATGGCAACGCCGCATGTGGCGGGAACAATCGCTTTGCTCAAGCAAGCCGACCCCACGCTGACCTATTCACAAACCGTGCAAATCTTAAAAGACACGGCCCTCCCTCTGGGAAGTAAATCACCCAACAACAGTTACGGCTGGGGGCGCATAGACGCCTACGCCGCTGCGCAAATCGCGCTCAACGCCGGGCAGCTTGTGGGCCAAGTAACCGACCAGGCCACATCTGCCCCCGTCCCCTGGGCAACCGTGACCATTACGCCGCGCTACACCGGGACTACCAGCACTGTCGCCGTCGATGCGAATGGCGTTTACCGGCGGGGAATCATCGGCGGGGAATACGCCCTCACCGCAGCGGCATTTGGTTACACCGCACAAACACTCCTGAGTGTCACCATCATTACCGGCACGGTCATCACCAAAAAATTCGCGCTGCCTCCCCTGCCGACCGGTACAATCAGCGGCGTTGTGGCCCAAACGGACACCGGCTTGCCCCTCACCGCCACCATCCG
>CAYPUV010000359.1:0-2560 GCA_964413895.1 uncultured Anaerolineaceae bacterium | reverse complement strand
GCCTGGATACATAATCTGATGGACAAATTCAGTTTTGGCTAAGAGTCTATTATCAAGTAAAATGAGGGTGAATCTGCTTGCCAATCTGGCGGGTGAAAATGAAACTGCCAATCGTATTCAATAACCGCTATCAATTGCATACAAAACTGGGTGAGGGTGGACTGGCGGAAGTTTACCTGGCCCAAGACCTGGCCCTGGGACGCTCGGTAGCCGTAAAATTGCTGCGCCCGGAATTTACCACCGACCCCGCATTCCTGGTTCGCTTTCACAGAGAGGCGCAAAGCGCTGCAGCCCTGAACAACAGCAACGCCGTGTCCGTCTATGATTTTGGGCAAGACCACAATCGCCCCTATATTGTAATGGAGTACGTGCCCGGCGACGACTTACGCACAGTCCTGAACCGCGGGTTGTTGACCATTCCGCAAGCAATCAAGTACGGCATTGAAATATGCAATTCTGTTGGAATGGCTCATCGACGCGGGATGGTGCACGGCGATTTGAAGCCGGGGAACATTCTCGTCTCGCGGGAAAATCGAGCTAAAGTAACCGACTTTGGCCTCGCCCGCGCCCTGGGAGAATCGGCGATGGACGACGGCGAGCTGGTATGGGGCACGCCTGCTTACTTTGCCCCTGAACAAGCTGCCGGCGACCGGGTAATGCCGGCCACCGACGTCTACGCCATTGGTGTTATTCTTTACGAGATGCTCACCGGCACAGTCCCCTTCAAAGGGCAAACGGATCAGGAAGTTGCGCGCAAACACCTCTACGAACATCCAGCACCTATGTCCACGGTTACAAATCGCGCCGTTCCGCCCAAACTGGAAGCCATTGTGAGCAAAGCTCTGGCAAAGGAACCGGCCCAACGCTATCACAGCGCCGATCAACTCAAACAAGCGCTATTGGAATTTCAACAAGAAATAAACAGCGGGCACACCGTGGTGCACGCAACCCAATACAGCACCCTTGCCCCCGCCGATGTTGATTGGCTGGGCGTAATACTTGGCAGCATTGCTGTATTGACAATCATCGGCCTGATTCCATTATGGATCCAGGTATTCCGCATTCACTTTGGACAGCCGGTTGCAGCGAGCAACACCGTTACCCCTTTCCCCACCCCAGCCCTCGGACAGGTGCGCGTTCCACTTTTAACCGGCTTTAGCCAAACCGATGCGCAAAGCATTCTATCCGGCATCGGGTTGAATATGGTGGTGAACGGCTACGAAACACACCCTACCCTGGCCCCATTTTCAGTCGTCAGGCAGTCGGTTCCCGCCGGCGCACCTTTAACTCAAGGATCAACCGTGTATGTTACCTTGAGCCGGGGACAGAAGCTGGTAGAAGTTCCCCGTGTCACCGGGTTTTCGGCAGCAGAAGCCGAGCGAAAACTGGCAGAAGCCAATTTACAAGTATCCACCTCAGAAGTATGGAGTCTTGAGCCGCCGGGAACCGTGCTTGAGCAAGACCCAGGCAGCCAGGCGCTACTAGCAGAACATACTGAAGTCACGCTGAAAGTGAGCGGTGGCACAAAAATATCGGTAAGCGCAAATTTTGATAACCAGATCCTACTCAAGGCGTATGAATTGCCCCGTATTTTGTTTACCAGCAACGACATTATCCCCCTAACCCTGTACTGGCAAGCACTGCAACCCCCAAAACAAAACTACAACGTCTTGCTGCAACTCACCGCCCCAGATGGCCACGTGGTGGCCAAATACCAGAGTCAGCCGGTGAACGGCTCAAAACCAACCATAAGTTGGTTGGCATCACAACAAGTTCTTGATGCGTACCAGCTCATCGTACCCGACTCAATATCGCCGGGCACCTATCAGCTTCGGATTGCCCTACTTCATCCAGGAGAAAAACAACTGTTGCCCATTGTTTCCAGTGGCACGCTGAAAAACGATGCCGGAACTTTGATTTTACAGGAAATTCGTGTAAATTAACGCTTTGTATGCCACATAGTTATTTTCAACACCACATTTGGAAATTCCATTGGCTATTTCAAAATCATTTAGCTATAATATTTATTGCTTGACTTGTCTATACCAGGCAGATTATTCTATTCCCACTTAAGTGGAGGATGCTTTTGCGTTCAACATTATTCAAAAACAGTTTTATATATCTACTGATAATTGCCGCCATTGCAGCACTGGTGATGAGCATTTTCAGTAGCCGTCCCCAACAAGAAGCGTTGGACATTAGTGTACTGGCAGCACAAATAGAGCAAGGCATTGTAAAACGCATCACCGTAAAACCGGAAGGCGATTTACTTATTGAATACAACAACAAAGCCGGCACAGAACGAAGCCGGAAAGAACCGGATGTGAGCCTATTTGACACAATGACCAATCTGGGAGTTTCTCAAGACGCATTAGAAAATGTAGATGTCCTTGTGGAACCGCAAAGCCCGTGGACAGATTGGGTGGGCCTGGGAATTACCATTCTTCCCCTGCTGGTTATTGGCGGCTTGCTTTACTTTATGGTGCGCCAGGCACAGGGGTCAAACAATCAGGCGATGAGTTTTGGCAAGAGCCGGGCGAAAATGTTCACCGGTGATAAA
>CAYPUV010000358.1:0-2575 GCA_964413895.1 uncultured Anaerolineaceae bacterium | reverse complement strand
GCGAAGGGGGCCGCACCGTCGGCGCCGGCGTCATCACCAAAATTATTGAGTAAGCCTGATTGAGTACCTAAAATAACAAAATCTGGCACTATTTTAGCAAGGGATAAGGGGGCAAAGTGACCTAAATTGTTACTTGCCCTCTTTTCAATGAATGTTGAGGGATATTCCCCCCTGCTGTAGCTGATGCCAGCGGAGTGAAGGATGGCAAAATCTAAACGGGCGGTAGCAACAACAGACAAAAAAGACACCAACGCACTTGTAGCATACTATTATGCGGTGCGAGCAGAGATTCGTAAGGTTACGTGGCCAACCAGAGAAGAAGCGCGCGCCTTAACCATCGCCGTAACCATCGGCACAATCGTTATGGCGCTTTTCCTGTTCATCGTTGACCTGTTTTTTGAAGGGATCATTACTGGCATCGTGAGGTCAAATGTCACCTGGATAATCAGTGGTATTGTTGCCGTAGCATTACTGGGGGTAGCCTTTTACGTTAATAACAAAGATGTTTAAGGGTGCTCAGGTATTACTAAAGCGAGAAGGGTTTGAATGGGTAACGAAATAGAAGAAACTCAACCTGCAAACGATGCGGCCTCTCTTGAACCGAACGCAGGGGAAATAGTAGAAGAAACAACTGAATTAACAGCCGAAGAAACGCCTCGTCCCGAAAACACAAAGTGGTACGTTATCCATAGCTACGCAGGGTACGAAAAGAAGGTGCAAAAAAACCTGATGCACCGAATCGAGTCCATGCGAATGCAAAACAAGATTTTTAGCGTAGTTGTTCCCACAGAGGAAGAGGTTGAACTCAAGGACGGCGTGCGCCGCACAACCGAACGACGCATTTTCCCCGGCTACATTCTGGTAGAAATGGCCCTCGACGATGATTCCTGGTATGTAGTGCGCAACACCCCCGGCGTAACCGGATTTGTTGGGTCCGGGAACAAGCCGATCCCTTTGCGCGAAGAAGAAGTTAACAAAATTGTAAAACGCATGGAAGCAGAAGCACCGAAAATAAAAGTGAACTTCAAGGTGGGTCAACGAGTGCGTATTGTGGAAGGCCCCTTCGAAGACTTTAACGGCACGGTAGATGCAATAGATTTAGACCGGGCCAGAGTGAAAGTTCTGGTAAACTTCTTTGGACGTGAAACTCCGGTAGAACTGGACTTTTTGCAAGTAGAACGGGTGTAGCCTGGTTTCAACACCACAGCTTCCCCCTTTTTCCGCAGGGCAAAAAGTTCGCATTATACATGGGCCGTTCAAACAATTTACAGGAACCATTACCGAAATATTCATTCAACAAAAGCGCGTAAGAGTCTTGCTCAATTTTTGGTGGAGAAAAACACCGGTCGAACTCGATTTTACGCAAATAGAACCTATCAGGTAGCAATAAAAGGATAGATTATGGCTAAAAAAGTAAAAGCAATGGTCAAATTACAAATTCCTGCCGGGAAGGCCAACCCTGCTCCTCCTGTTGGCAGCGCACTGGGGCCGCACCAAATCAACATTATGGCCTTCTGCAAAGAATATAATGCCCGTACGCAAAATCAAATCGGGTCTATTATCCCGGTAGAGATTACAATTTACACCGACCAGACTTTCTCTTTTGTACTAAAAACACCCCCCGCTGGTGACCTACTGAAAAAAGCGGCTGGCGTTGACAAGGGGTCCGGCACACCTCAAAAAAGAGATGGCGGTACAGTAACCAAAGCCCAAATTCGTGAAATTGCCGAAATCAAAATGCCTGATCTGAACGCCGCAGACATCGAAGGCGCAATGAAAATCATTGAAGGTTCGGCCAGAAGTATGGGTATTGTTGTTGCAGATTAATTAACTATTGGTGGGAGGGATCCCAATCCCGCTAAAACCACTGGAGGTTGAACATGCCAAAACACGGAAAAAAATATCTAGAAAGCAAGAAAAAAGTAAACCACACCACCTTCTACGCCCCCGACCAGGCCGTAGCGCTGGTGAAAGAAACATCCTACGCCAACTTCGATGCTACCGTTGAAGCTCACATCCGTTTAGGTGTAGATCCCCGGAAAGCAGATCAACAAGTGCGCGGAACCGTGTCGTTGCCGCATGGGACAGGCAAAGATGTGCGCGTGTTGGTTATTGCCACCGGTGAAGGCCAGAAGCTCGCCACAGAAGCCGGCGCAAACTTTGTTGGCCTGGATGATCTGGTGGAAAAAATTCAAGGCGGCTGGTTTGATTTTGACGTGGTCGTTGCAACACCCCAAACCATGAGCAAAGTTGGTCGGCTGGGGCGCTTGCTGGGGCCGCGCGGATTGATGCCCAGCCCTAAAGCTGGCACCGTTGTTCCCCCAGAAGACCTGGGCCGCGTTGTCAAAGAACTCAAAGGGGGCCGCGTTGAATTTCGACTTGACCGCACTGCAAACATACACGTAGTTATTGGCAAAGTGAGTTTCGCAGAAGATGCCCTTAAAGAAAACCTGGCCACGCTAATGGAGACCATTGTATCGGCCAGACCTGCCGCTGCCAAAGGGCAATATATTCGCTCCGTTACCCTGGCCACAACACTGGGGCCAGGATAAAAACCTGTCTCTTATCACACTCC
>CAYPUV010000357.1:0-2577 GCA_964413895.1 uncultured Anaerolineaceae bacterium | reverse complement strand
ATTTTTTCTTTTTTCAACTACAGGTTCAAGACTTTGAGGATTTTTGTCTATAATGTTACATTCTAGTACCCAAGAGTTCTCGCCAAAACTAAATCCCAACGGTTTTTTAAAATCTGTTGATTTTATAGGCAAGTTTCCAGAATTAGTAAATCTCAATATTATCAGATGTAAATCTTCTATGGGGTTTCCTTGAAAAAGAATTTTTACCGTATCTTCTAACACATTGTCTACGCTAATCAACGAAGAAAATGTGATGATCTTGAAACTCAACTCCTTTCGACGCCGAAGTACAACGGTTATTATTATAGCTGCGATTGTTCCAATAGAACCCGTGATTTGCCAAAATAAAATGGAGTCAATATTTAACGGTAGCAAATTTAGACTCACTTCAAAGTTGAATACATAGATTTTTTCCAAATCCAATAACCACTATTTGAGAGACCACACCCACACCCCACTTGCCAGTGCGCCGCCGCCAGTGCATCTAATTGCCGAAGATTGCTTTGCCAATGTTGTTGAACACGGTCTCCGGCTCGGCAATGATTCCGGTGAGCACGAGCAGGATGATGGCACACGTTGTCAGCGTCAAAACGCCGATAGCTATTGCCGCCACTTTGAGCCACGCCTCGCCGTTTTTCACGCTCCACCCCCCACCGATTCCACCACTGCCGCGCTGGCGAGCGCGACCCCGCCGCCGGTGCGCCCGTCCGTCCAACTGAAGCCGGCGAGTTGCGCGCCAACCACAAACAGGTTGCGGGCGATGGGCGTGCCGTCGGGGTGTACGGGGTTCATGCGCGCGTTGACCCGCACGCCAAAGCGATTGACGGGCTGTCCGGCGGTGTTTTCGCCGATAAACTTCTCGGTGAACCATTGGTGGCGATCGGGTTGTGCCGTCACGGGCAAGCCGAACACCGGCTCGCGCGCGGAACCGTCGAGCGCGGTATCCACCCCACCGCCGAAGATGCCGCCCGTCGCCAGTACAAAATTATCGGCGCGGTGGGTGAGCAGCCGGCTGGCGCTTTCGGTGCGGATGTGCCGCGCCACGCCGCCGGAAATGTCGCCATCCACCACGTGCATCCCCAGCAAAAATTGCCCGCCGTGTGCCAGCAGATTCGCTTTCAATGCCTCAAAGAGCCGCCGCCCCGGCACGGATGGCGGCAGGGTGCTGATTTCAAACACTTTTTTCCCCAGCGCCGCTTCCAATTCCGCCAAAACGTGCGGGTGTTCTTTCAGCCCCAGCACGGCAGGGAACCCGATGCGGCTGAACCCGCGCGTGTGCAGTTTCAGCACCGCCAGCAATCGCCGCCGAAAGTCGGCGCGGTCGAAGGCGTGCGCCAGTTCGATGGGGGTGATGTTCTTTTTGCCATCCACCGGTGCGGGCAGGCGCAGGGTCACGGCTTTCGCTTGCACACCGAGTTTCTGGGCATTCAGATTTTCGCTCGCCAGTTTGGGGTAAAAATCGCGCAGTTCATCGAATCCCACCAGCAGCATGCGCCCACCGAGTTTTACATCCCCCTGCGCCAGCGCTTTTGGGGCGAGTGCGGCGGGATGCACCGCCCCCAGCGCGGTCGGCAGCCACAGGTTTTTCTCCGTTTCGCCGATGTATGGCAATCCCTGTGCGGCGGTGATGGCTTTCAGCGCATCCACCCCGCGCCGGATGGCGTCCGCGCCGGTGAGCCGGTACGGGTGGTCGGGTCGGTCTGCCAGAAAATCGTCCAGCGCGGCGAGAGGGTTTTCCAGCGGTGTCGAGCTGTCGGCGGGCTGAAAACCGAGTACGTCTATCGCGCCGGATGCCAGCGCAATCGCACCGATGCCACTGCCCATCAGCAGCACTTTCTGTCCCGCCTGTGCCAATAAATTTGCGGTCATCAGCCCGGACAAGCCTGCCCCGATGACGATGGTGTCAATTGTTTTCATAATTAGTCCACTGTGTAAAATGAATGAATAATGAATAACGAATAATGAACAATTGTTCACTTTTCATTATTCATTGTTCACTGTAAAAGTTCCTTCTGTTTCGATTTCGCCGATGCGGGGGAGGGCGGCGCCGCTCAGGTCGGCGGGCAGTTTGTCCAGCCCCAGCAAGCCGAAATAGATGCCTTCGTCCAGCAGCATTTGCCGCAAGTGCTGACCCCACAGGACGGGTTTGATGCCTTTCCAGCGTTCATTCAGAAAATCCACCAGCGATTTGTCCGCTTCCGCCGCCGAAAGGTGTTTTTCGCGGTGCAGGATGGCGGCGGTGCGATAGGTGCAAAATCCGCCCTGACAGGGACCCATGCCCACGCGCAAATCGCGGCGCAGGTCGTTGATGATGTTGCCGGGGCTGTGCGCCAGTTCCGCTTCGATTTGCCCGCGCGTGACCAGTTCGCATTCGCAAATGATTTGCTCCCCTTTGGCGGCAGTTTCTGCCGCTTCCAACCGCTCACCCAGGTAGAAATAGCGGCGTTTCTCCGGCGGCGAAAGGACGGTTTCGGCGGTGCGGCAGGGGCGAATGGTGCCAAGTTTGCGGCACACCAAATCGGCGGTGTGTTCCGCCATCAGCCGGTAGGTTGTCCACTTTCCGCCGGTGATGGTCAC
>CAYPUV010000356.1:0-2595 GCA_964413895.1 uncultured Anaerolineaceae bacterium | reverse complement strand
GCAGCTCACCGATCAGGTCATCGACACTGAACCCTTCATCCTCGCCCCAGTCATAAGCCGCCTGCTTGCCAAACAGGGAGCCGGCCAGCTTCTCTTTTTTATCCAGGTAGCCCTTGAGCGCTTCGATGCTCGGTTGCAGGTAGCCCCCTTCACGCGCCTTGATCGGTGTCTCAAACGGTACCTGCAGACGTTGCCCCTTACGCACCATGACGCGGGCAAACTCCCAGGGGCTGGCACCAGATTGGGTGGTCTGACGTGCGTTAGGCACGGCGACAAACAACGCTTTGGTAAAGACAGCGATGGCTTTCCGAAGATCCTCCGCACCAAGGGTTTGCGCCAGTTGCCCCAGATCCAGGCTGATATAGCGGTAATAGGTCGCCGAGTTGAACTCCAGGCTGCCCATATGGGCCGAGCGGACATCTTCTCCTGGAAGGTCATCCAAAGCTGTGAAAAACTCCACCTCGTTACTGACCTTGTGAGTGGATATGGCATGAGCAAAGGAAGCAGCCGCTTCTACATTCATGTCGGCGGCCTTGGCCACCATGCGGCCAAATAGGGCGATATCCAACGCATCAACAGCCGGGTTAAGCGCCTTCTTCGCTACCTTGGCCAACTCCTTATCCTTGAGTTTGCTATCGTCAAACTCTTTTTCTGCTGCGTAGGCCGCAAAGCAGCTGCCTCACTATCACTAATGAACAGCAGCGTATCGTCAATGAGTTGACTCGCGATTTTCTTACCACAGGTCTCGGCCTGTTCCTCAGTGGCACCCGCTTCTCCACAGGCACGAATGAAAATCTCTTCCGCCCTCTTGGTACGAATACCCAGCTTGACTCCAAACTCCCTCATGGCTAATCGCACCTGCCGTTTCCAGCATTGGGAACTGACCCGCGCCCGGGTCACGCCGCCGACGATAGCCGTTTTTGGTGCACCCACATCATCCCGGTTCAGGCAAGTAACCGGGAAGGATTGCAAGATGTGATATTCGATTCGCGTATTTGTATAAGGGTTGGTCATGATAAACGTCCTGTGTTAAGCAAAGGGGTTGTCGATAAGAGGAACAATCTGCAGCAAACCGCAGCCATAGGCGCGTGCCCGGCCGATGCCCTGGGTAAAACTGCGCTTGAACTGCGCTCGGTCGGTGACACACAGAAGGCCTTGAACATGGGCCTGGGCAATCGTCACCTGGCGTCGCTCCTTGTCTTTAAATTGCTGCACTTCAATCTTGTCAACCTGCAGGTGCTCGGTGGCGACGCTAAACCCCCAACTGGTCGTTGCCCGCTCGACAAACCACTGGCCGACGGCCTCTCGACCGCGTACTGGCAATAGTTTGCGGCTGGTGCTGTCACGTCGGGTGGGGTTGACCATCACCTTGAATCGGTATTGCTGGTGTCCCAGAAAATCACTTGGAATAGGCCTGCTCTGTACCTCAACATGGCGGCCCTCCACAGCAGTCATGGGCGCCCGGTTGGCTAGCATCAGAATTTTCCGGCCCTTGTAGTCGCCCCCCTGATCGGCATAGAGAATGCCACTGGGTTCGCTGGCCTGTTTAGATTCCGGGCCACGAATGTCTTCGTAAAGGCTGTACACTACCCGATGCAGTGAATAGACATCGCTGATACGCAAGGCTTTCATTGCCGGGCGATCAAGGTGCAGTACACTGGCAACCATACTCATGCGTCGGCCTCCTCGTTCTTGGCCGATACCGACTGACCATAGAACTCCTGAGCCCATTGGGTTTTTACGCGCTGTCCGTTGAAGTGAAGGTTGCACAACTGTTTCAGCAATCGCACGAAGTCCAACGGTTGGCCCACCCGGCTGTCGATCAGGGCAAGTATGGGACGTAGACAACGGCAGGCTTCCGTCAATTCATCGCAGGCCAACAGGCGGCGTATGCGGGCCTTGGCCTGATTACTCTGATTGCCGTCCTCGTAACAGGCGGCAATGGCACGCCCCAGCGTCAGACTGCCGTTGTGTTCCGCCTTGGATTTGGCGATGGCAGCTGCCACCGTGACGAAAGGTAGGCGTTGGTAGTCCTTCTCCAGATCGACACCGAGACCGCCCAGCACTTCCCAACTCTGGTACTCGGTCACTGGATTATCGGCCCGGCGCAGTCTGGCGGCCAGTCCTTTATCTTTGTTGCTACGTTCTATCAGCGCCTCTACAAAACGCTGCTCCCTGTCTGTCTTGGCGCCTGCTTGCGCAGGCCGAGTCTCAACTTGCATTGGTATCAGGCCTCCTGCTTCAAATACTTGCTGTTATTGGGGCGGCACTTGGCCCAGGCATCCAGCTGCCGGGCGGTCTCTCGCGGGCAATATTGGTCGTAGGCCTGCTGGACATAGCCGACAAAGCGGCGACGCAGACTTTGGCGCTTCCTGGCGGCCGCTTCGGTTGGATCACAGTTGTCCACCAGTGACTGGAAGTCGCGCTCACAGAGTTGCCAGAACAATTGCGTGGACTGGGCTGCCAAGTTTGCACCATCCATCTTTTGCTCCTTGAAAAAGGCAATAACTCTGGCATACAGGTTTTTCGCCAGAGAGTCGAGCGCATCCATCTCCGTTTTCAATTGGTTGAACCAAAGCTCGCCCAGGATATCGC
>CAYPUV010000355.1:0-2617 GCA_964413895.1 uncultured Anaerolineaceae bacterium | reverse complement strand
TCCCCCCTTCCCCTGAGGGGAAGGGGGAAATAGGGGGGATGGGGGAAAAGCAACGCTTTTTTGAAACCTTAAAATTGACTTTGCCCAAAGGGCACAGGTGCAACAGCCGTGCTCGCTTACGCAAATTGAATGACAAATCACCGCGAATGCGATATAATAATTGACATGAAAACCATCTTCATCTTAAGACATGCCAAATCAGACTGGAGCAATGCAGCGCTGACTGATTTTGACCGCCCATTGGCACGCAGAGGACAAAAAGATGCCCGTCGGATGGGCAGGATCCTGGCGCACGCCAAGCACCCCCCGGATATTATCATTGTGTCACCCGCCAGGCGAGCCAAACAAACCGCCGAACTGGTTGCCAACGCGATTGATTTTCAAGACGCTATCCACTGGGAAGATGGCCTGTATCCCGGCAGCAGCGCCTCAATTCTAGCTGTGTTGCGTAATCTTTCGCCTTCAATAAACCGTGTCGCGTTGGTGGGACACAATCCTGCGCTGGAAAACACAGTCACAGCACTTTGTCACGGTGGCTCCGTCCACAGCGGGAATACAGTACGTCTGCCAACAGCGGGGTTGGTGCGTATCGATGTACACGTTACTGACTGGGGGCGCCTAACACCCGGTGATGGGGTACTGCGCTGGTTCCTCATCCCCAAAATGGTTAAGGTGCTGGGGGCATTATAGCTATTCCTGTGCCGGGGCGCAATCGTCTATCTTTCGTCACTTGTCATTCGTCCCGCGCAACTCGTCATTTGAAAGAGGCTTGCTATGGCTATTTTTTCCGGTCATAAAATTAAAGTATTATCCAATATTGATGCGGCCTGGTTGAGCATGGAAGATCCCACCAATCTGATGATGGTGACGGGGTTGATGACCTTCGAGCGCCCAATTGAGATGGAACGCTTGAAAACCACCATCCAAAACCGCCTGCTCCGATTCGACCGTTTCTCACAGCGCATTGTGCAACCTAAAAGTGGATTCGGGAAGCCTTACTGGGAACCCGATCCGAATTTTGACCTCTCCGCACACCTGCACCGCATTGCTCTCCCTTCGCCGGGAGACGAGCAGGCCCTGCAAGATACAGTTAGCGATTTGATGAGTACGCCATTGGATTTTTCAAAACCATTATGGCAACTGCACCTGATTGAAAATTACGGCGAGGGATGTGTGTTGCTGGCACGACTACACCATGCCATCGCCGATGGTATCGCACTGACCCACGTGCTGCTTTCTTTAGCCGATGAATCGCCAGACGCACCTGAACCCGCCCCCCCCTCAGAGAATGACTATCATCGACCGGGGCGATTGACCGCTCTGGTTGGTTCCGCGTTTTCTGTAGCCAAAACCACTGGAAAGATCACCAAAAAGCTAGTTGACGAAGGCCTGGAAATCCTGGCGGACCATTCGCACCTGATAGACCTGGCGCAAATCGGCGCAGAAGGAGCCACCGCCGCCGGACGGCTTTTTCTGCGGTTGCCAGACACCAAAACCCTGTTTAAAGGCCCGTTGGGAGTCACAAAGCGAGCAGCCTGCTCAAAACCGGTGCCGTTGAAAAACGTTAAAGCCATCAGCAAAGTTACCGGCAGTACCATTAATGACATCTTGCTCACAGCAATGACGGGTGCTTTGCGCCGCTACTTGCAAGAACAGAGCACAGACACAGCCGGCCTGAATTTTCGGGCCGTTATCCCCGTTAACCTGCGTCCCATCGAAGGTGAGCCGGAACTTGGCAACCACTTTGGGCTGGTTTTCCTCTCGCTGCCCGTGGGCGTAGAAGACCCCATTGACCGCCTGTATGAGCTAAAACGACGCATGGACCAACTGAAGGGAAGCTCGGAAGCGGTTGTGGCGCTGGGTATTCTAGGAGCCATCGGGCTTTCACCCAACGAAATCAAAAAAATCATTATCGATATGTTCCAGGCAAAAGCAACGGCGGTAATGACCAACGTCCCCGGGCCGCGCCAGCAGCTTTACCTGGCCGGTGTGCCGATGAGCAGCGTTATGTTTTGGGTTCCGCAAGCAGGGCGACTGGGATTGGGCATTAGCATTTTGAGCTACGCCGGCCAGGTACGGCTCGGTGTTGCCACCGATGCAGGGTTGGTTCCCGATCCAGAACGCATCACCGACGCCTTCCACAGCGAGTTCGACAGCCTGATGGAGTTGGTTCGACTAGCGGAGCAAACGCCGGCATCCTCAACCGTCACCACAAAGACTCCCGCCGATGATCGCTGCCACGCGATCACAAAAACGGGACAGCGCTGCAAAAACAAAGCGCTGCCTGATTCACAGTACTGTCAGGTACACCGAAAACACACGCCACGGAACGAAGCGTAGGATTCGCACCGGGAAACATTTCGCAATCCTCCCACCGTAGCGCTGCAAACGCATTTTATGTAATGTTTCGGAGTGCATTTCAGTTTTTAGGCGAATATCCGAATCCAGCCCCCTTCGCTACGGCTTTCACTACGTTCAAGCCTACTCAGGATGCGATCATCAAACCTGCCTAAATCTCGAAACGCACCCATGTTCCCAGGGCTGTTGCACCTGTGCCCTTTGGGTAGGGCGATTGCATCTATTATGACAAGTGAGATAGCACATTGAGTAAATAGTC
>CAYPUV010000354.1:0-2634 GCA_964413895.1 uncultured Anaerolineaceae bacterium | reverse complement strand
CGTCCGGGGGCAGTGTAGGGGATGAATAAGAACCAAGCCTACAACAAGGTCTGGCCCATTGTGCGCGAAGGAAATGATACTATCAGTTTCAGCTTGGTTAACTTGCTCGAAATTGCCTCGCCGGAGTGGAACGGATTGCTATTGGCTGACCCGGCATTGCAAAAAAACCTTCAAATCCGTCTTTACACCGAGTTTTCCGTGACCCGGCTCTGGTGGGCTACGCCGGATGGTGACGACCCGACCGGGCAGCCCCTCACATTCAACCGGGGAGAAGATGAAGGAGGCAAGTATATAGAATTCAGTATACCTTCGCTGGCTTATTGGGATTTAATTGTTTTGGAATAGATGATTTTGGCGACTAACACCACCAGCACGATTACCATTAATCACTAATCAGGCTGACCCATCAAATAGGTTTACCATACAAAACAGGGCAGTACAGAAACTGTGCTGCCCTGTAAATCAGGAGACATTAATGCCAGATTTACGTCAGCGCAGTATTAACATCATCCTTGATAATCAAGCTTCCAGCGGCGCTTACATTGCCAGTCCCAATATGGCTAACTACGCCTACAGTTGGTTCCGTGATGGAACCTTTATCGCCTACGCAATGGATAGGGTTGGCGAACATAGCAGCGCTCAACGTTTTTATGATTGGTGCGCGACAGTCATCAACGCCCGCTCCGACGTGGTAGAACGCGCCTTGCTTAAAACTGCACGCGGCGAACCGCTTTCAGCAGATGATTATCTCCACACCCGTTACACCCTTGATGGGCGTGAGAGTACGGATGCCAGTTGGCCCAATTTCCAACTTGATGGTTTGGGAACCTGGCTTTGGGGGTTACGGAAACATCTACAAGCTACCGGGCGCACAACGCTGCCGGATACATGGGCACATGCAGTTGATTTAACTGTTCGTTACCTAACCGACTTATGGCGAGCACCTAATTATGACTGCTGGGAAGAATTCAGTGAATACATCCATCCTCACACCCTGGCTGCCATTTATGCCGGGCTGCGAGCCGCGGCGACGTTGGATGAAGCGAGCAGCCGGCGCATAATCGGCGTGGTGGCTGATGTTCGCCGCTTTGTTTTGTCGAATGGGTGTCGAAATGGGCGTTTGGTCAAGTCTTTTACCACGCAAACAACCCCGCATACGGTGCTGAACGTCCAACAACCTGTCTTTCACGAACATAGCAAGTTGACGATGGTAACCAACACGGTTGATGCCAGCCTGATCGGGGTCGCAACGCCATACGGATTACTCTCACCGACCGATCCGATAATGCAAGCTACCCTTGCTCGAATTGAGGCTGATCTCCATCGTCCCGGGGGAGGGGTTTACCGCTATCTGGGCGACACCTATTATGGTGGTGGAGAATGGGTACTTCTAGCCGCCTGGTTAGGCTGGCATTACGCCCGAAACGGGGAGGTAGAACGGGCGCGCGAGCTACTCCACTGGGTAGAAGCCCAGGCTGATACTGACGGCAACTTACCGGAGCAAGTCTCAACGCATCTCCTGGCTCCTGACCGCTATACCGAATGGGAAACGCACTGGGGAGCGGTGGCAAAACCGTTGCTCTGGTCTCATGCGATGTATCTGCTTCTTTATGAAACGCTCAGATCAACAGAATGAGGATAATCTTATGAGTATCATAGAATCTTTGCAAGTGCTAATCCATCTGCCTTACGGTCTGGAACATCCCTGCAAATAGGACCCGACCGAGCGGTTTCCCCTATACAAATTCCGAAGCTCAATACCCAAACAGCAGGCACAGTTCACGCGGCCTGCATTCTCGTTCTCTCTGGCTTCGGACGCCCGTTACCGGACTTACCCGCAGCGTTCACTACTGGTCTAGTGGCTAACTTTTAACCAAGTGGGGCTTCCACCCACCGGGTAACACGAACGAATTTCTATAGAACAGCGCCTATTTCCCATCGTTCTGGCTTAACCTGGCGCAACAACGCCTTGTTAACCCGTGCTTTTGGAATTGATGACCGCTACCCTCGCTCCGTTCAGACTTAATAAAGCGTTTAGCTAGAATGGTGTGTATTGCGTTATCGACATGCCCAGCAGCGCTATTACCAAAAATACTAGCGCAACTTGTCCCACTTTACCTAATCGGGCTACTAGAGCTTGCATCTGGGTCGCTTGCTCTGGGGTGGGGGGGCTGCCCTGTGCTTGAATTTCCTGTCCGATGGTCTGCATCTGATTGAAGATGCCGCGTATCACCACAACTGCAAATATCCAAGCGATCACGCCGGCTATGCTGCCAATGGTCAGGACAACGCCATATCCAGAAAGAATGACAGATAATCGAAATCCCAAAAGAATCCAGTACATGATCAACCCGGACAGCATCGTGAGTGTAGCGGTGGCATAAATTGTCGACAACAGACGGGTCTTTTGGGTGAGGTACTGCATCGTCTTCTGTCCTTCTGCGCCAGTTGCCTTCACGGTCGGTTGAAGAAAGCCGATGTTAAAGAAAACAAATCCGACCCAAAACACGCCGCTAAAGATATGGATAGCACGAAGAACCAAGATAAGAATACCCGTAACACACCTCCTGATACTGTTTCATAGATCAATGTGAACCGTATTGGATCACCCTTTTAATTCAGATAACGGCGGAT
>CAYPUV010000353.1:0-2650 GCA_964413895.1 uncultured Anaerolineaceae bacterium | reverse complement strand
TCTCCGCCCCCCGCCTGGCAGCCGCCCCCCACAAGTACACCTACCACCTCAGCCAGCGTGTCGCGGGGTGCACCCCTCTCTTTCGGCAGCGAGGCAGAACTGGACAAAATGTTTAACTTCAGCGATATTGCCGCCGAACCCCAAACATTGCCCTTTGAACTTCCCGCCGATGCAGAAGACCTCACCCCGGAAGAACGCAAAGAACGCGCTCGCTTGCTGAACGACCCACGCATCCGCGAACAATTTATGCAGGTTTACAATGCCATCGACGCCGAATACGAACACATTCTGGACGACAACATTAGCGTCAGCAAAGAAATAACGGACTGGGCACACAAACTACTGGCCGAAACCCGCTACATCGTAATGAATTACCAGATTAAATACCTGGCCAAAGCAGAATGGAACATCGAACAGGTGCGTGCCCGCCTTGACCGGGCCGAGGAAAGTGCCAAACAAGCTGAAAAATGGAGCCGCTGGCTGGTAGTGTGGGGGATGCTCTGGTTTGTGGTGTTTGTCTACCTTATCTTCAGGCCAGACTATCTACTAAACTATCTGGTCAGCAGTAATGCCCTGTCTGATCTACTGGTTCCCGATGTTTTCCTGCGGTCGCTCTTTTTCGGCGCTATCGGCGGGGTGGCAGCAGTGTTCTACAGCCTGTTGCGTTATGTTACCAAACGCACCTTCGATGTGGAATATGTGCTATCATATTTTGTAAAGCCTTTTATGGGAATGATTGTCGGCACATTGGTATATTTGATTGTGTTTGTAGTGATGCGCCCCTTTGGGCTGACCCCCGCTGTCCTTCGTGAAACCGAACCCGGAGCCAGTACAACCAGCCGCCTGGTTTTTGAGGTACTGTCGTACTTCCTGGCAACATCTGCCGGCTTCAAAGAGAATCTGGCGTTTGACCTGCTCAGTCGCACGCTGAAAATCATTTTCAGAGACACAGCCGTTGGCGAGGAGATCGCCCCGCCGCCACCCCCACCGGGGCCGTTCAGCGCCGAAACAGAGTAGGCGGCTTTCTCCCGCAAGCCCCTCGTTGAGACAGATAGGACAGAGAATGCGCAAAATTGCTATTGTTGGTTTTAAAGGAGGCATTGGCAAAACGACCATCTGCGTCAACCTGGGCGCGGGGTTGGCGCTGCGCGGCAAGCGGGTTCTGCTTGTTGACACCGATACTCAAACAAATGTGGCCATCGCGTTGGGCATAAACCACTATCAGCGGTCTCTGGCCGACGTGCTGAGCCGTGATGTGACCATCCGCGACGTAATTATCCCTGCGCGCAACAATCTGGATATTGTGCCGGGTAGCTTATCGCTATTTAAGGCCCAGCAGCGGATGGTGATGGAAATTGCCCGCGAAGAGATTTTTCTTGATTTGTTCACAGATGTCACCGATTACGACTTTCAGATTTTCGATTGTGCTCCCTCACTTTCCCTATTAACTGTTAACGCAATGTATTATGTTGATGAAGTTTTTGTGCCCGTTTCAATGGAAATGCTGGCAATGGCAGGCGCACGTCAATTTATGACCTATCTGCGGCAGGTAAGCCGTATGTTAGGCCGCAGCGCGTCTATTCGCCTGATTATCCCCTCATTTTTCGACCCTCGTCGCAAAGTTAGCAACATTATTATGAAATCCTTAAAGGAAGACTTTGGCTCGCGCGTAACGCCGCCTATTTGGGTTGATACGAAACTCTCTGAAGCGCCGGGAGAAGGGAAGACCATTTTTGAATACGCCCCCCGCAGTCGGGGCGCTGATGATTACGCGCGACTTACGGAACTGGTACTGGAGATGCCACCCTTAAGAAAAAGAAATCATAGACGATAATCATTTTTTCCGCATTGCCGCCCGCAGCGGATAGTAACAGGAGGAACATGTGACACGCATAATCGCCATTGCCAATCAAAAAGGGGGCGTGGGCAAAACAACCACCGTCGCCAACTTGGGCGTAGCCCTGGCTCAAAAGAAAAAGAAAACATTGGTCATAGATTTAGACCCCCAGGGAGCGCTGACAGCCGGATTTGGGTTAAACACAGACGGTCTCTCTGCCAAAGAAACGGTTCACGCAGCACTAACAAACGCCAAAATCAAAATAAAAGATATTGTTCATCCGGTGAAGGCCTACCTGGACCTGATACCCGCCAACCAGAATCTGGCTTCGGCGGAGGTAGAATTGTTGCCCGAAATTCGCCGGGAATTGCGGTTGAGATATACCCTGGAACCGCTGGAAGACTGGTACGATTTTGTGCTTATCGACTGCCCACCCAGCCTGGGCATTCTTACCACCAATGCGCTTTGCGCCGCCACCGAGGTACTCATTCCGTTGCAAACCGAGTACTTTGCGATGCGCGGGCTACAAATGTTGTTGGAAACTGTAGACAAAGTTAAAAGTCGTCTGAACCCTAACTTGGAGTTGACGGGCATTGTCGCTACAATGTATTCAACGGGAACGGTGCATGCTCGTGAGGTGCTGGAGGAAATTAGAGAAGTGTTCGGCAACAAAGTGTTGGATGTAATTGTTTACAAAAGCATCCGTTTTGCCGAAGCCACCGTGGCTAGCCAGGCCATTATCGAATACACGCCCAACCACAAAGGTGCCCAGGCGTACAAGGACCTGGCGAAGATCCTATTGAAACAAAAAAG
>CAYPUV010000352.1:0-2676 GCA_964413895.1 uncultured Anaerolineaceae bacterium | reverse complement strand
TACTCAATGGCTTACTTCCCCGCCAATTTTACAGAACGTATGGTACACCAGCTTTTTTAGTCCATTCTTCCGACCCTTTTTTCACCTTTTAGGGTGGATTTGTTATAGTATATCTTATGTGTGGTGAACATGTTAGTGAGCTAGATTACATAGGTGTATTTCAATATTTGTAATTTCTTAATCGCTTGGAGGGAAAATCAGGGGCGTATTTCTCCGGGGTATTGAGACGATGCCAATATTTTGGGAAAAGCACATCTTCAGTGCAGCGGAGGCAGTGAGGCACAGCCCTTTTTGCGACAAAAGTCACTGACGATTGGCTCTGGAGGACGTAAACTGTCCGTGAAGTTAAAAAATCATATAGGAGTTTTCATTAGCCTGGCGGCTCACCACAGGCAATGAAAACAGGGGGGCTTCGGGGGGACACCTCCGCTCCCCCCGCCCTTCAATTCTATTTTCAAAGGAGATATTTTTAAAAAATGGAAGAAACAATTGTTACCAAACAGTGTCTTAATTGCAACCGCCCCGAAACTTCAATCCCACTAGTAAGTTTGCACTATACAGGTCAGTCTATCTTGGTGTGTACTCAATGCTTGCCGATATTAATTCACGAGCCGGCTCAGTTGGCAGGTAAACTGGCCGGGGCCGATAAATTTGGCGCTGTGAAGCACAACCACTAACCCTAATCTTTGTTTAGGAGTAAGATAGTTCAATGAGTTTCTTAAAGCCACCTTTGCCTAAAGAACACGGTTCCTGGGCGATGTTAACAATTCCGCTAGCTCTGGGTGCGGCAATTGCGCCGGTATGGCAGTGGCGTGTGGTGATTTTATTTGTTGCCGCGCTGGGGTTCTTTTTGGTTCGGTTTCCGCTGGCCACGCTGGTGAAAACCCGCAAACGTGGTACAACTCAGGCGCCATTTTTGTGGCGATGGGCCGCCATTTATGCTGTAATCAGCGCCGGGGCAGGGGGGTGGCTGGTGCTAAACCAGACGCTATGGTGGCTGGCAGCGATGGGCGTGTTCGGAACAGCGTTGGTTGGGTTTCATCTATGGCTGGTCGCTCGGCGCCAGGAAATGAGCGCAGTTGGCGAGTTGGCTGGCATTATGGGGCTTACGCTGGGTGCGCCGATGGCTTATTATGTTTCCAGTGGAAGTCTCGATGGCACGGCAATAACTTTGTGGATTATTAATGCCTTGTATTTTGGTGGAACAGTGTATTACATAAAGCTTAAGGTACGGCAGCAGCCTCGTTTCCCCAAGCCGAACAAAATAACAGAACGGCTGGTAAAAGCAAAAGCATGTCTGGCGTACCAAACGGTTGCCCTCTCTGTGGTGCTGTTATTTGCGGCCCTGCGCTGGATGCCATCGTTAGCGCCCCTGGCCTTTGTGCCAATGACGTTGAAAGTGTTACGCGGCGCGTGGCAGTGGCAAGACAGAAAATCGTTAAACCTGGTACATTTGGGGTTGGTAGAAGTTTTCCATTCATTGGCCTTTGCCGTGCTGGTAATTGTGGCTTTCAGATGACAGGGTCTTGAAGAGGTACCACACGTTCATCTAAAAACATCCTTTTTGGTTATTCGGGGTAAAATCTGTCAGGCTCACGCAAAAAATCCGGCTGCTGATTGAGAAGTGGACGAAGCTCAAATCCACTTTCGGCAGCCGAATTTTTTGATCCTTGCGGTGATATTTATTCCGTGCCGTTGGGGGTGAGCAATACAATCAACCCCAGCACACCCATATCAGAAAAAAGCAGCGGTGCTAAAATTGGCGCTCCCCTGATGATACGTTCAGTGACGATGACACCTTCTCTGACCAGGCTGGTTTGGAAGTGCAGGAATGCTCCTACGACACCCACCACTATCAACAACAGCATTGATGCAATGTAGGTTATTAAATCGGCACGAGTAGGGCGGTTAATTGTACCCAGCGTTGCTGCTACTACAGCACCAAGCACCCCCGATAATGTGGGGAGCCACAGCCACGGGTTTTCAAAGTGAGCACGGGCGTGGTCAAACACGCTGCTAATGACGGTTGCCAAAATAGCCATGCTCACAATCAAAAAATAGGCTCGTGTTTTGCTGTACGGCAATTGCAGCAGCAGGTTTTTGGGTAAGATCAGAATCCCACTGTCGGGGTAGGTTTCGGGCCACACAGCGCTTAAGCCCAGGATCCCTACCAGACAGAACATTAGCGGTCCCAGAATGGGAGGTGCCCACACAAACAGACTCAGCGATACTTGCTGGCCTGCCGGTGCACTGGGCAATACTGCGCGCATCAGGTGGAAGAAAATACCCATCCCCCCCACAATGGTACTGGTAAGCAAGGTGATTGTGGCTATTACCGTTGCCAGGGTGCGCTGCCGATGAGCTACTAACCCCGCCAGCAGCAGTACTGCCCCGGCAATGGGTCCAAAGATAATGGGGATCCACTCAAAGGGCCGGATAGTACCGCTGATATTGTGAGCCAGGTAGGTGTCTACGCCCAGCATAAACATATTGAGGGCTATCATCACCATCATAACCTGGTCGCGCGACAGCGGAAGACGGCGGGCGCGTTTTAATATTGGCGAAATAGTTGCCAAATGGTTATACATCGTTTACTCTCCGGCTTGATTAAGTTTTTGCTGCACCTCTTCCTTCAAATTGGCCAGTTCATGCAAAATTTCATATGCACCATGCCAT
>CAYPUV010000351.1:0-2679 GCA_964413895.1 uncultured Anaerolineaceae bacterium | reverse complement strand
AAACGGAACAATCCCCCACGCTGACCGCCGGCATTGCCCGCGTTTTCGGCGAACCTCTGGCAGTGGAAGACGCCGTGCGCCGCATCCTCACCGATATTCGGCAGCACGGAGACGCCGCCGTGCGCCACTGGACAGAACGCATCGACGGCAGTTGTCCACAACCCTTCGCCGTGCCGCCCGCCGAAATTGATGCCGCATCCGCCGCCATTGACGCCGATTTGCGCGCCGCGCTCCATTTTGCCGCGGACCGCATCCGCCAATTTCATGAAAAACAACCCTCGCAATCGTGGCTCGATTGGCGCGATGATGGCGGCGCGCTGGGACAAATAGTGCGCCCGCTGGAACGGGTCGCCGTGTATGCTCCCGGCGGAACCGCACCCTACCCCAGCACCCTCATCCACACCGCCGTCACCGCCCGCGTGGCGGGCGTGAAAGAGGTGGTGGTTGCCACCCCCGCCGGGAAAGACGGGAAAATCGCCCCGGTATTGCTGGCGGCGGCGAAAGTCGTTGGAGTGACTGAGGTCATCGCGCTGGGCGGGGCGCAGGCAGTCGGCGCGCTGGCATATGGCACAGAGACCATCAAAAAAGTTGACAAAATTGTGGGACCCGGCAATATCTTTGTGGTGACCGCCAAACGGCAGGTGTACGGCATGGTTGATATTGACGGCTTACCCGGCCCCACCGAAACGCTGGTCATCGCCGATGCGGACGCCAACCCGGCGCTGGTGGCCGCCGATTTGCTGGCGCAAGCCGAACACGACACCCAAAGCGCCGCCATTCTCGTCACCCCCAGCAAAAAACTCGCCATCGCCGTGCAGGCAGAACTTGAAAAGCAAGCGCCCGCGCTTTCGCGGTTGCCCATCATCGCCGAAGCGATGGCGCAAAGTGGCGCGGTCATCTGCAAAGATTTGACGGAAGCGGTGGCATTGAATAACCTGTATGCACCGGAACACCTGTGCCTGCACGTGTCGAACCCGTGGGAACTGGTGGGACAGGTGCAAAACGCAGGCGGCATTTTCGTTGGCGAGCACACCTATGAGGTTTTGGGCGATTACACCGCCGGCCCCACCCACGTAATGCCCACCATGGGCACGGCGCGCTTCGCCAGCCCGCTGAACGTGCGCGACTTCACCAAAATTATCAGCATTTTCGGGCTGTCGGCAGCAGAAGCCAAAGCCATCGCCCCCGCCGCCCAACACCTCGCCGAAGCGGAGGGGCTCACCGCGCACGCACACTCGGTGAAAGTGAGAGAGTGAGCAGGTGAGAAAGTGAGATTGGTTATTCGCAAATTCGCTCATTCGCTGAATCGTTGAATCGCATTACGTGAAACGTAAAAACGTGAAAGGTGAGGCTTTGAGCTTGAGACTTTGGACTGAAAACCGACCACTGAAAACTGATTGCAACCTTGAACCTTGAACTTTGAACCTGAGACCAATGAGAAACTTCTTTCGCAGCGATATTGACGCACTCACCCCATACAAATCTGTTGCCCCATTTGACGTGTTGGCGGAAGAATTGGGCATCCCCGCCGAAAAAATCGTCAAGTTGGACGCCAACGAAAACCCGTATGGCATATCGCCGAAAGCGCGCGCGGCAATAGCCAGTTTTCCCTTTACCCACATTTACCCCGACCCCGCTTCGCGCCACCTGCGGGGTGCATTGAGCGATTATCTTTCCGTGCCCGCCGAAAATATCATTGTGGGCAGCGGCGCGGATGAAGTGATTGACATGCTGTTGCGATTAGTCATCGACCCCGGTGATGCCATTATCAACACCCCACCAACCTTCGGGATATACCCCGTCAACGGGCGGGTGAACCGCGCGGAAATCATCGACGTGCCGCGCCACACCGATTTTTCACTGGATGCCCCTGCCATTGAGCGGGCTGTGGCAGACAATCCGCGCGCGAAACTCCTGTTTCTCACCTCCCCCAACAACCCCGATGGCAGCGTCGTCCCCATCGAAACGCTGGAGCGACTGCTCAACCTGCCGGTGCTGGTGGTGTGGGATGAAGCCTACGCGGAATTTTGCGGGCAGAACACCGCACCGCTCACGCTGGAATACCCCAACCTGATTGTGTTGCGCACATTCAGCAAATGGGCTGGATTGGCGGGCTTGCGGGTGGGATACGGCATCTTCCCCGCACCCATTGCTAAAATGATGTGGCGCGTAAAACCGCCGTACAATGTGAACGTGCTGGCGCAAGAAGCCGCCCGCGCATCGCTGGCAGATTTGGATTATTTGATGGACACCGTGGCGAAAATCATCGCCACCCGCAATGAATTTCAACAGCAGGTGAAAGCTATCGACTGGCTCAGCGCGTATCCCAGCCACAGTAATTTCGTGCTGGTGAAAGTGGGGAGGGGACGCACCGCTGAGGGAGTGCAAACCGCGTTGATGCGGCAGGGAATTCTGGTTCGCAATTACACCCCGTCGGGGCTGCACGGACATTTGCGCATCGCCATCGGCAAACCGGAAGATATGGCGCGACTGGTAGAAACACTGAAAACGCTGTGAAGTGTGAGATTGGTGATGGGTGATTGGAGATTAGGGCGTGTTGACATTTGACAGACTTCGCGCGCTTCGATACGCCCTTCGGCCTACTCAGCATGCGAAGTCTGCCAAGAGACGCATCCTGAGTAGACTCGAACAGCTTGATAGCCGTATCGAAGGGGCGTT
>CAYPUV010000350.1:0-2688 GCA_964413895.1 uncultured Anaerolineaceae bacterium | reverse complement strand
TGTATCTTTGTGTTTTCTCCGTGTTTCTCTGTGTAACTGAATAGATACTTTAATTTTTAATGCGCCAACTGTTGTCCCATTTGCCAGGCAATCATCGCGTCTTCGGCGAAGCCCACGCCTTGCAGCGCCACGCCCAACGATTTGTACGCCTCGGCATCGGCGGGAGCCAGGTCTACCAGCAGGGCAAAGGCTTCTGTGGCGGACTGATATTGTCGATGGTTGATCAGCCGCATTCCGTGGTGGCGAATGAGTTCTGTGGGTGGAACATCGAACAACCGGGCCAGACGATTGAGCGTGGCCAACGCCGAGTGTCTTTGCAAAGGCGTTAAACCGGCGCTAATGATACCGGCGACAGCGCGCCAAAAATCGCCATCCGCTCCGATGGTTTGCAACAATTCATTAGCCGCGCTGTTGGCGGGGTCCGCTGCCGTTGCCCGTTGGCAGAGTCGCCGGGCAGTAGTTGTTTTTCCTGTTTTCAGAATCACGGCAGCTGCCAGTTCCAGCCAGTCGGCGGGGGTGATGTTGCCCAAAGCCATCGCCTGCGCCAGATACCCAACAACTTTATCCCACTGCCGCTGTCGACGGGCTGCCCGCACCAGAAATCGTAGCGCTTCCGGGTTGCCCGCTGCCAGCGGCGCCAACAATTCCGTGAGGCCAGCGAGGTTGTTCGTTTGCCAGAACTCCTCTGCTGCCCGCCGCTGCCGGGGCGATAGTCCAGGGCGCACAACTGCGCCTCGCGCGTTCAGCAGCGCCCGGTACGCCTCTTTTGCGCGTTCAGCATCACCCAAAAACAAATACGCCTGCCCCAGATATTCTTCTCGCGTGCCGGGCAACCACACCTGTCCCTGCGTAAACGTATCTTCGCGAGACACGCGGCACGCTTTTTCTAACCACGCCAATGCTTTTCCCGGCTGGTCCAAATCAAGATAAAACATTCCTGCGGCGGTGAACAAATGTTGGCGCTGCGGAAATCGGCTTAGCGCCTGCAAAAGCAGTTGCTCCGCGAGGTCATGTTGATCAAGTTTAACATACGTTGCAATGAGCGACAGGTAACTATAATACAATTCCACCTCGCTCAACCCCTCGCCCTGCTTTGCCAATACAAACTTAAACGCCTCGACCGCCGCGCCATATTGCCCTAAAATGGCCGACGACAATCCCAGGTAATGATGCCAACGCACGTTCTGCGGTTCTTTTTCCAAACAGCGGCGAATAATGGCTAAATTGCGCCGTGTTTTGGCTTTAAAAAGCTCGTCGCTCAACACGTACCCCACGTGCTCAACTTCAATGTTGGTGTACGCTACCGTCAGGGGATGGTTGGCTGCCGCCAGATTCAGGTCTTCGTGCAGCGGGTGAATAAACCGCAATCCCCAATGATTGCGAAACAGTCGCAGGTGGTGGGCAATGGCGCGAGCGTGTTGGTGCTGGGCATTGGGACTGACAATCCGGCAACTATACACATCTGCCTGCCCCGCGACCAGCGCTTGTTTGAGCCGCCGTAAATTTTGGGGCGAAATGCGGTCATCGGCATCCATCCAAAAAATCCAATCGCCAGTAGCATAGGTGAGCGACGCATTTCTGGCGGCGGAAAAGTCGTCAATCCAGGTGAAATGCTCCACCTGCGCCCCAAATGAGCGCGCAATCTCAACCGTGCGATCGGTGGAGCCGGTATCGACGATGATGATTTCGTCGGCGAATCCCTCCACCGAGGCCAGACAATCCGCCAATGTGTCCGCTTCGTTTTTGACAATCATGCACAGCGAAACAGTGGGGAGGTCGGCGGGTTCGGTTTTGCCATCAAATTCAAGGGTGAGGGTTTCGGGTTTCGGGTTTCGGGGTTTGAAGTTTAGCTTTTCAGGGTTCAGTTTTGTGCTGTTGGTTTGGGGAGCGTTGAAAATTGATGGCTGAGATTCAAGAACTGTCCCCTGAACGCCGAGAACCCTTTTACAAAACGTTTCAAACTCGCGCACAGCTTCCATATCATCGTACAACACATTGTTGGCAGCCAGAATTTTAGCTTTAATTTTATTGCGATAGGCCGGGCTTGTGCCCAGTTTCAGCGCAATTTCAACGTATTCCTGCGGTGTGGCAGCCACGGTGTCTGGCACGCCGATTTTTTTGAGCCGGCCCAGCGTGAGCCTGCTGCGCAGAAATTCACCGGGCATTGTCACAATGGGTGTGCCCACGGCAAGGGCTTCGTGGGTGGTGTTGCCGCCGCCGTAATAGATGGTGTCGAGCAGCACATCCGAAACGGCAATCAAGTTTATGAAATCTGCAAACGGCAGGCGCGGGATAAATTGCACCCGCTCAAGCACAGCGGGGATGGTAGATTGAAACCGCTTCAGCAGGTCATCGCGCAAACGCGGCGTTTTTGTTTCCAGCAGTACCAGCCGGCCCTGCGGGTCGCGGCGGAGAATCTCGCCCAAAATCGGATCAAAATCGGGGTGGAATTTGAGCAGGTTTTGCGGGCAAAAGTAAATGTGCTCCCGATCTGACAGGCCAAAAACGGCGCGTGGTTTGAGCGGCGATGGCACAGGGGGACGGCGAAAACAAGTCGGCAAGGTTTTGAACCTGACCAATTGCTCTGAGTAGTGTGCATCCGCCGCCCCGATTTCGAGCAGATCGCTGGAGAGGAAATAATCCATTTGAGGAATACCCGTTGTGTCAGACAATCCCCACGAGGTACAC
>CAYPUV010000349.1:0-2699 GCA_964413895.1 uncultured Anaerolineaceae bacterium | reverse complement strand
AAACCATTGGCCCAGAACAGAAATGTACACGGGACCCGGGGGACAAGACAGTAAATACCCTCGTGGGTGCACGGGGTGCCTGGACCGGGACAGGTGCTTGGCGGTAAACGGGCTGAAAAGCTCCTGACGTGTGACTGGGACGGAGATGCCGAAACATGTTGCCCACCGCAGTGGTGGGATTTGGCAATCGGCACGGGCGCCTGCGGGTACGGATGCCGTTCCTGTTTTCTGATGCTGACCCACCGGGCATTTAACGACCCGATGCGCCATCGGCTCTATGACAACGTTGATGATTATTACGCATGTGTCGGGCGCTGGCTGCTGGCTAAAACGTGGCGACATCCAAACCGAAAAGCGGAACAGGTGTCCCTTTCTCCGCGCACGACGTTGGGACTGGGGATTGACCGCAGCGATTCGTTGCTGTACGAAGGCGTCACCGGGCACGCCCGGCGACTCATTCCCCTGTTCGTCGACTCCGAAACCAACCCGGACGGGCGGCGGCTGGTGTTGCTCACCAAATCGGCCAACACGCATTATCTGGATTGGCGCCAGGATGACCCGGAATTTCCGGTCTTCAGCCGGGTGTGCGGCGAAGCAGCCGCCAAACACGGGGGGCGCATCCCCAACGTCTCCGTGACCTTCTCCCTGAACCCCGACCCGATTGCCGACTTGTGGGAGGGGAAATGGCCCGACACCCTGGCGCGCATCACCCCGCACATTGACCGGCGACTGGCAGCGGCACAAACCGCCGCTGAACTCGGCTTCGATGTGCGCTGGCGGCTGGACCCCATCCTGCCGGTGGACAGCTGGCAAGACTTGTACCGCCACTGGCTGGGGGATGCCGTGGCCCGCTTCCGGGCTCAACCTTCGCGCATCACCCTGGGGACCTACCGCGAAAAGAACAGCACTCTTGATGTGTGGCGGGCAAAGTGGGGCCTGCCACCGATGGAGTGGGACGCGCCGGCGCTGACGCAATCTGGGACACATTTTCGCCTTTCACACCAGGAACGCCTTGAAATTTACCGCTATCTCCAGGCGGCCATAGATGAGGCGTGGCGTGAACAGGGACGGCGGGTTCCACCCGTGGGGGTCTGCAAAGAATCGCACGGATTGCGGCGTGAGTTGGGCCTGACAAACGGCTATTGCAACTGTCTTTGGTGACGGCAGATGTTTCTCAGAGAAGGATATTCAGAGGGCCGACACCGGCCAACCAATGACCGACCACCTGTGGTTAAACTACACTAAAGGCTTTCAGGCGCTGGGACAACTAACAGCAGGCGACAAAATTCAATTTGAGGCCCGAATAAAAGAATACTGGAAGGGATATGTTGGAAACAGAACCGACGAGTTTGGCCTCCCTTTGAGTATGAGCCACCCGCCCCGAAAAGACTACAAATTGAGCCATCCCACAAAAATCAAGAGGGTGTTCTAAGATGCCAATTTTGAACTATACGACCAAAATCGCCGCCCACAAGACTGTCGGGGAAATTCAGGCCATGTTGGCCAGGGCCGGGGCGCGGGCCATCAGCATTGAATACGATGCCGAAGCGCAGCCGTTTGCTGTTGCTTTTGCGATTGACGTGGCCGGTCGGACGGTGCATTTCCGGCTACCCTCCCGCTGGCAAGGGGTCGAGCAACGGTTGTACAAAGATGACCAGGTACCCCGGCGTTTCAAGACCGCAGCACAGGCGCGGCGGATTGCCTGGCGTATCGTCAAAGACTGGGTCGCCGCGCAACTGGCCATCATTGAGGCGGGGGTAGCCGAACTCCCGGAGGTGTTCTTGCCCTATGCGGTCAACCCCCGTTCAAACAAGACCCTGTATCAAGAACTTGAAGGCCGCAACTACTGCTTAACTGATCAAGGGGGAACACAATGACCCTATCACTGATCGTACTTGGTTTCACGCTGGGCTTGCGGCACGGCATAGACTATGACCACATCGCCGCAATTACCGACCTGGCCGGTGGGGCAGGGGCCGGGGGCAGAGAGGGCAGCAACCCACTGCCAGGTTTTGCCCTGGCAACCTTTTACGCCCTGGGACACGCTTTGGTGGTGGTGGCGCTGGGGCTGCTGGCGCTCTGGGTGGGCGCGGTATTGCCTGACTGGGTGGACACGGTAATGGAACGAGTAGTCGGCATCACGATGCTGGCTTTGGCGGGCTGGCTGCTGCACAATCTGTGGCAGCATTGGTATAGCGGTGAGGACATCCAACTCAAAAGCCGCTGGAGGTTAATGCTGGACGGAGCAAATCACGCCCTGAACCATCTGTTTCAGCGGGAACATCAGCATACTGAAGATATTTCCGGGCGCAATATGAACCGCACCGCGTTTGGAATCGGGATGCTGCACGGCATTGGCGCGGAAACCGGCTCCCAGGCGCTGCTGTTGGCCAGTATCGCCGGCGTGAGTACGCCGCAGGTGGCTTCAGTGGTGTTGGGGGTGTTTGTGCTGGGACTGTTGATTTCAAATACGCTTATCGCGGTTTTAGCGGCGATCGGTTGTGGTAGCGCCGGGAATAACCGTGGCTTAACCGTGACCACAGCTGTGGTAACAACGGTCTTCAGCTTGATAGTCGGGGTGGTTTTCATCACCGGGCAGGGGACAGCGCTGCCTCATTTGCTCTGATACAAACTTCATCTTTAAAGAAAGCGATACGGTGAAATGTCAAGTAGCAGAAAGTAGGTTTAGAGGGTGAAAA
>CAYPUV010000348.1:0-2700 GCA_964413895.1 uncultured Anaerolineaceae bacterium | reverse complement strand
CAGTGTATCTTTGTGTTTTCTCCGTGTTTCTCTGTGTAACTGAATAGATACCTTTCTTCGTTAAACTTCTAGCACTACCGGGAAAATCATTGGGCGGCGATGGGTTTGGCGGTAAAAATAGCCCGACAGGGTTTCGTGAATAGCTTCGCTGATGGTATCGGGATGAGCATTAGATCCCAACTTGCCCAACATTTGCACCACAATGTCGGCGGCTTCGTCCAACATCATTTCGTTTTCTTTTACATACACAAATCCCCGCGAAACCAGATCCGGGCCGTCAACCAGTTTGCCGGTGTGTTCATCAATTGCTACTACACAGGTAACAAACCCATCGCGGGAGAGATTATTCCTATCTCGCAGCACAACATTGCCAACATCGCCCACACCCAGACCATCAACAAATACGTGCCCAGCCGGAACCTGTTCACCTAACGCCATCCCTGCTGGCGTTATTTCAACCACTTGCCCATTTTCAACCACCAGGGTTTTTTGCGGGGGGGGGGCTATTTCTTGCGCAAGTTGGCTGTGTAATACCAGCATTCGGTATTCGCCTTGAATGGGGATGAAGTATTTGGGGCGGATGAGCGAGAGCATTTTCTTTTGCCCTTCTCGGCTGGCGTGCCCCGAAACGTGTACTGGTTTGATGGCTTGATAAATAACGTTGGCCCCTAAACGAAAGAGATTGTCGAGCGTGCGGTGGACAAATTCTTCGTTCCCGGGGATGGTTGTTGCAGAGATGACAACTGTGTCGCCGTGCTGAACATTAATTTGCTGATGCTCGCCGTTTGCCATTCGTACCAAAGCGCTATTGCGTTCGCCTTGCGTACCGGTGCAAATAATGGCCACACGTGAATCTGGCAACCGCGACAGTTTTTCGGCGGGAAAGATGATGTCATCGGGAACGGTGAGATAACCCAGGTCGCGCGCAATACGGGTGTTTTCAATAATGCTGCGCCCAACAAATGCTACTTTTCGATTGTGGTTCATTGCCAGGTCAATAATCAGTTGAATCCGGTGGATGTTTGATGCGAACGTGGATACGATGATGCGTCCTTTGGCTTCATCAAAAATCTGGTCGATATTTTGAGTGACAGTTTGCTCTGAAGCCGTAAAACCAAGTCGTTCTGCATTGGTGCTGTCAGAAAGCAGGGCCAGCACGCCCCGGTCACCCAGCGAGCGCAGGTACTCTGTATCGATGGTTCGTCCGCTGTACGGTTGCTCGTCAAATTTATATTCTCCGGTGTGGACGATTGTTCCCAGGGGCGTTTCAATCACCATCCCGGTTGCATCGGGGATGGAATGGCTGACGCAGAATGGCTTTACAACGAACGGCCCGACTGAAATCGAATCGCCATCGGCCACAATCCGTAGATCTATGTCGTTGGGTGTCAGGCCGGGTGTCCGTCGAAGTTTGTTTTGAATAAAGCTACTGGTCAGTCTGGTGGCGTAAATGGGAACTTGCAGTTGGCGAATCACAAACGGTATTGCGCCAATGTGGTCTTCGTGTCCGTGGGTGATGAAAATGGCTTGCAGTAGATCTGGATTGTTTTGCAGGTAGGTGATGTCGGGGATGACTAAATTAACGCCGGGCATGTCGCTGCCGGGAAACATCAAGCCGCAGTCAACCATTATGGCTTGACTGTTGTATTCCAGCAGAGTCATATTTTTCCCCACTTCGCCCAGGCCGCCAAGGGGGACAATTCTGAGTGGTGGTGTCACATGGATACTCCTTGTTTAGTTGCAAAATATTGGTGTCGGTATGGACAATGGATGGAGGGCAAGCGAGTTGTCCACTATCCAGTGTCCACACCGGACCCATAACGAATTACGAATGACGAATTGTGAATGATGCCAGGTGTTGAGCCAGTATATCACCCAGAGCGTGAAATATTTTTTGGTATGTTTCTGAATTGATGGCTGGCGTGGTCATAATAATTGCGTCTTCGTGGTCTCGATAGTATTTTTTGCGGCGCCCCACCTCCTCAAAGCCGTATTTTTCATATAACTTTCGTGCCGGTTGATTCGACGGACGAACCTCTAGCGAAATGTTATTGACACCCAGGGCCATTGTGCGGGTAATAACGTTCCTCAACAGTAGTTCGCCAATGCCTTTGCCACGCATAGACGGGTGCGAAACAATCGTTCCCAGGTGTACTTCATCCCAAAAATGCCACATACCACTGTAGCCAACGATGGTTTGCTTGTATTGTACCACATCCAGATAAGCGTGTGTGTTTTTAAATTCCTGTCGATAGGCTGTTTCGGGCCAGGGTGTGGCGTAAGCTGCCTGCTCCATTTTCATAACTACCGGCAGGTCATCCACAGTCATTGGGCGCAGTTTCAGGTTTAAGAGTTCAAGGTTCAGGTTCGCTATTGGCCACTCGTCACTCATCACTGCCCCGGTTTTTTCAGGTAGATGGGAGACAACGCATTCAAGTTGGTCGGTGCGCCCGCCGAAAGTTTGCTTGCGCCCAGTTCTGCCAGCACGCCGGGGTGACGCACGCGGTACAGTGGACTCACTACCTGCGCCCATTGCTGGTGCTGTTGCTGCAAAATCGCGGCCTCGGCGGCGGAAAACTCTCCTGCCACCAGCACCGGTTCGGTGAGCGATGCCGCCAGCTCGGCGATGGTGGTGATGTGAGCGGAGCCTGTTTTCTGCCAGGTGTCATCAACCCGGCCGTACCGTGCAACGATGATGCG
>CAYPUV010000347.1:0-2724 GCA_964413895.1 uncultured Anaerolineaceae bacterium | reverse complement strand
AGCACCAGCAGTAGAAAGACCTGCACAATCGGCTGGTGAAAATCGGGACTCTGCCATTCGGCGATGAATGCCCGCAGTACGCCGATGCCCACGGTGCGGAACGGGTACAGCCACATCTGCCAGCCGTTGGGGTTCAGTGGCACAACCAGCAGCGATACCCCAAACGCCACCAGCAATTTTTTTGCCTGCCCACTGAAAACTGAAAACTGAAAACTAAAAACTGCCCCCACCAGATACATTATCAGCAAAATAAACCCGATGGCGAAGCCGCCATGCGTGTTGACCCACACCAACACCAAGAGTGGAAACGCGGGCAGGAGCGGCTTTCCTCGCCGCCGGAAATTTTCCAGCAGCATCAGTGCGATAGCGGTGAACAGAAGCGAGAGCATCTGCGGGCGCACTGACCAGATGGTGCTGGAGGCGGTTGCCGCCAAAATCACCACAAAGGCTTTAACGTACAAATTGCCGGCGCTAATTTTCCACACAATGGCAAAGGTGACGGTGACCATCGCCGCCAGTGTCAGCCCCAGCGCCTGCCACCCACCCAGCGAAAAAATGCCGTACCAGAAAAGTTGCGCCAGCCAACCGTGGTCAATCCACGGTGCGCCGGCGCGGGTGAGCGAAAAGACATCGCTGGTGAGGATTTGGCGGTGTACCACCATCCATTGCCCGGCGCGCAGATGCCACCATGTGTCGGCGCTGGCGGGGTAGCGAATCGCCATGGCAAATACGGCGATGAACACAATTGCGGTGAGGAGCCGACGCAAATTGAGAAATTCGAGTTTTATTTTCATTATGGCTCCGGCACGAAGAATGCCAGCATAGTCAGCCAGTATACCCACGAGCCGATGATCACGGCTGCCCACACCCGCCAATCTTCGCTTTCTTTGATGAGCGCGGCTACAGCCAGCAAAGCAGATTGCATCATAAAATACGGGGCAAAAAACAGCGATGCCAGCGCCAGCAGTCCATCTTTTTTCCGTTTGAATCCAAAATAGGCGATGACGATTCCAAATGGAATGCCATATGGAAAGGGCGCAACGTTTTTATGCTGGTACACGGCTTGCCCGATGATGTTGTCCCACCACGTGCCCCAAATCAGCACTGAGGCAACAAACACCGCGCCGGTGAACAGTATCGATTTTCGGTTGAGGCGGGGGATGATGTTCAAGAATGCGTCCTGTGGTTTTGCCAGTAAAATGGGGATACCGTAGCCTGCCGGGAGCATCAGCCCCAATAGCAGGATGGCATCGAATTGCCCCAGCGTGACCAGTCCCGGAAAGGGTGCGGCAATTGCCGCCAGCACGGCTTTTTTGGGGGATTTGGTGTACGCGCCAAGCAATATCACCGAAACAAGCATCAATAATCCCGCGCCAATGGGATGGGGGAGAATGGCGAAGGGGTACAGCAGTACAAAGATCCACGGGGGACTGAAAACAGTATCGGAGGTGGAGGTGGGGTCAACCGAGAACTGGTACGGGTTCTGGATGTTCAGCGCGGCGAGCCGGTAGGTCTGCTTCCAATCCAAATAAGTGACCGGCATAATGGTGAACAGAAACCACGCAACCAAAAACAAAACGAAGATAATTAACCCATTCAAAACTTTCTGTTTGGTCAACGTGGCAAACATCATTTGCCCCTTGCAATGATACAGATTGAGAGGAGATAGCACACGGATGGAACGAATGATGCAGATGAGCACAGATTTTTTTAATCATGCTGAAAAATCTGCGGAAATCTGTATAATCTGTGCAATCTGTGGGCTATTCAATCTATGGCTGGATGTACCTACCTCTTTGGGTTTTTGGATTAACGCACCGGCGCAATGCGCACAATGGGGTGTCGCCAGAAGCGCAGACGCGATGCCGTCAGTCGCAAAACGGTGTACATCGCCTTGAAAATTTCTTGCTGTGAAATTTTCGATGTGCCACGCGCGCGGTTGGCAAAAATGATGGGTGTTTCGCCGAAGGTGCAGCCCATTGTTTGGCACTTGTACGCCATTTCAATGAGGAACGAATACCCGTTGGAGAAAATGGAGTCCAGATCAATGTTGAGCAGCACCTCCCGGTGGTAGCACCGAAAGCCCGCCGTGCAGTCATTGGCATGCAGTCCGAGCATCAATCGCGCAAAATGATTCGCGCCCCAGCTCAAAAATTCGCGGTACCACTCCCAGTTTTCCACCCCACCGCCGGGCACATACCGCGAGCCGATGGTGACGTGATGTGTTTTCGCCAGTTCCACCATTGCCGGGATGTATTTGGGGTGATGTGAGAAATCGGCGTCCATGGTGCAGACCAGATCGGCGTTTTCTGCCAGTGCTTTTTTGAACCCGGCAATATATGCTGTGCCCAGCCCCTGTTTCCCCGCCCGATGGATGACCGACACCCGGTTATTTTCCTGTGCCAGCGCATCGGCGGCGTTGCCGGTGCCGTCTGGCGAATTGTCATCCACCACAATCACACGGGCATTGATGGGCAGTGCCAGCAATTGCGTCACCAGATCGGTGATGTTTTCAATTTCGTTGTAGGTTGGCACAATGACGGTTACGTTCAATGGAAAATCTCCAAAATACAATGTGCAACTATTTCTAAAAGTACCCAGTATAGAACACAGATGATTGTAATGCCCTGTGGGTACACAGATTTTTCGGGTTTACACAGAACTAAATGACTCACCTTACGCAGTCGAGGATTTGACAAAATCAAAATTATGACATCGTTGACA
>CAYPUV010000346.1:0-2745 GCA_964413895.1 uncultured Anaerolineaceae bacterium | reverse complement strand
GGGCGTCGGCGGGCAAACGCGACCTATCACGCCAGCCACGCCACCGATGCCGCCAGCTTGCAGGCATTCGCCATGGATTTAACCCCGCTCATCACCAATGAGATATTATCCCCCAATGATTTTGTGCAACAATATATTACCGCATTCGCCGATGAAGTGAGCCGGCGCATTGAGAAAACAAGGAGGTGATATTTCTAGAGTATTGAAGTTAGTCAATTTCAAATTAAATTGCTTTTGAAGAAAACCTATGGAGGAGACAGAATATGTCAAAGAAAATTCTTATAAGTTTTTTGCTGATTTTGGTACTGGCGCTCGCCGCATGTGGCGGTAATGCCACCGCAACCAAAGCCCCGGTGCAGGCTGAACCAACGAAGGCTCCCGCCAAAGCCGAACCGACCAAAGCGCCGGAACAACCGGCAAGCGGCGAAAAAGTCACGCTCACTATTGAGAGTTGGCGGAATGACGACCTGAAAATCTGGCAGGACACGATTATTCCCGCTTTCAACAAACATTATCCCAACATCGAAGTCATCTTCGCTCCCAGCGCGCCGACCGAATACAATGCCGCGCTGAATGCGAAACTGGAAGGCGGCACGGCGGGCGACCTCATCACTTGCCGCCCCTTCGATGCCTCGCTGGCGTTGTACGATAAAGGCTATCTCGCCTCGCTCAACGATTTGCCCGGGATGGACAACTTCGGCGATGTGGCAAAAAGCGCGTGGATCACCGATGACGGCTCAAACGTCTTCTGCGTGCCGATGGCATCCGTCATTCACGGTTTCATCTACAACAAAGATGCCTTCAACGAACTTGGTTTGAGCGAACCGCAAACCGTGGATGAATTCTTCCAAGTGCTGGACACCATTAAAGCCGACGGCAGCTACATCCCCCTCGACATCGGCACCGCCGACCAGTGGGAAGCCGCCACCATGGGCTTCCAGAACATCGGACCCAACTACTGGAAAGGCGAAAAAGGGCGTCTCGGACTCATCGCCGGTACGGAGAAATTCACCGACCCGCAGTATGTAGCGGTGTGGGAGCAATTGTCGAAGTGGGAGCCGTATCTGGCGAAAGGCTTCGAAGCGCAGAGCTACCCCGATTCGCAGAACCTCTTCTCGCTGGGGCGCGCCGCCATCTACCCTGCCGGTTCATGGGACATCTCCCTCTTCAACGAACAAGCCGACTTTGAAATGGGCGCGTTCAAACCGCCATTGCCCGCCGGCGCTGACAAATGCTACATCAGCGACCACACCGACATCGCTATGGGCATGAACCCAAAAACGCAGTATCCGGAAGCCGCTCGCGCTTTCTTGCAATGGTTGACGACGCCCGAATTCGCGGAACTGTACAGCAACGCGCTGCCCGGCTTCTTCTCGCTCTCGAACGCGCAAATCAACATCGAAGATCCCGTGGCGCAGACGTTCGTCAATTGGCGCAACGAATGCGACTCCACCATCCGCAACTCGTACCAAATCCTGTCGCGCGGCGAACCGAACCTCGAAAATGAACTGTGGCGCGTCAGTGCGCAGGTCATCAACGGCGACATCACCCCCGAAGAAGCCGCAAAACAAATTCAAGACGGTCTCGACTCGTGGTACACACCACAATAATGTAGTTTCAACCATACCGGCGGGTGACAGCCCCATCCGCCGGTATGTGCAGTATGGAGAAAGTTATGCAAAAACCATCTGCGAAAAAGCACAAAAAGCCATTCCCCACCCATATTGTTGTTTTTCTCGCACCGGCAACACTTCTTTACACCCTGTTTATGGTTTACCCGCTGGTTGATTCACTGCGGTTGAGCCTGTTTGCGCCCAACGCGACCGGCACAGAGGTGTTTGTCGGCTTGCAAAATTACGTCACCCTGCTAACCGACCAGCTGTGGTCGGCGCGGTTTTGGGGGGCATTGCGCAACAATTTCATCTTCTTTTTGATTCACTCGCTGGTGCAAAACCCGGTGGGTTTGCTGCTGGCGGCGTTGCTGAGCCGTCATGCACTGTTTGCGCGCGGCACATATCGCACCGTGCTGTTTATGCCAACGATGCTCTCGGTGGTGATTGTGGGTTTCATTTGGCAACTCATCCTCAGCCCGCTGTGGGGCGTGGCGGAAAGTATGATGAGCGCCGTCGGCATCGGCGACCTGTTTCAACCGTGGTTGGGGCTGGAAAGTTCGGCGCTGATTGCGCTGGCGCTCATTTCGGTGTGGCAATTTATCGGTATTCCGATGATGCTTTTTTATGCCGCCCTCATCAGCATCCCCGAAGAACTCATCGAAGCCGCGCGGGTGGACGGGGCATCCAATTGGACGGTTTTCTGGCGCATCAAATTCCCGCTCATCCTGCCGACGGTCGGTATTGTGGCAATTCTAACGTATGTGGGCAACTTCAATGCCTTCGACCTGATTTACACCACCCAAGGTGCGCTGGCAGGCCCCAACTTCTCCACCGATATTATGGGCACATTTTTCTATCGCACCTTCTTCGGTTTCCAGTTGCAGTTGGGTAATCCAACAATGGGCGCCACCGTCGCGGCGATGATGTTTTTGATTATCTTGATTGGTGTGCTGGTATATCTCTTCGGTTGGCAACGCCGTATGACAGCTTATGAAATTTAAGGGGGTCAAATGAAAAAGAAGCACGGTCTTGAGTACAGATTTAATCAATATGTACTGCCCCACATCATTTTAATTGGCTATACGTTACTGGCATTATTCCCTATTGTGCTCATTATTCTAAATTCTTTCAA
>CAYPUV010000345.1:0-2815 GCA_964413895.1 uncultured Anaerolineaceae bacterium | reverse complement strand
GTACAATCCGTGTGCTATCATCTGTTTAATGGCACATTCATACCGGGAATTACTGAATATTCATCAAATTATTACGCATTGAGGTGACATAATGACCAACACTTTAAATTGGGATCTAGATTCCCTCTTCCCCGGCGGCAGCGGATCGCCGGAACTGGCCACATTCCTGGAACAACTCACCGTTGACCTGGCCCAAGCCGCCGTGGCGCCATTGCCTGGCCCGCTCACGCCAGAAACACAATCGGCCTGGATTAAGACCATCCGGTATTATTATGACCTTTCGGCGCGGATGTTGCAGGCTGGGTCTTTCACCGGCTGTTTGGTGTCGCAAAACGTTAATGACCACAAGGCGCGTTTGTTGGATGGGGAACTGGATCAACTGCATGCCAAACTAGAAACCCTATGGACACACCTGAGCGCTTTAGCAGCCCAGCAACCAGATGATGCCTGGGAAGCATTGCTGGCAACAGAGGCCCTTCGCGGCGAGGCATACAACCTTAATGAACACCGCACGCTAGCCCGAATGAAGCTCCCTGCCGACACTGAAGCCTTAATTAATGAACTGGCTGCAAACGGGTATCATGCCTGGGATCAGTTGTACAACGTAGTTTCGGGAGCAAAGCAGGTTGAATTTGAGCAAAACGGAGAAACAAAGCCGCTCTCGTTGGGACAATTACAAAGCAAGTTTTCTGACGACCCAGACCGCAATGTACGACAGCGGGCTTTTTCTCAGTTTGAAGCGGCGTGGAGTGAGTTGGCTCCGGTGGTCGCAATGGCGTTGAATTATCAGGCCGGGTTCCGCCTAACAATGTACCGTCAACGGGGGTGGGATTCAGTACTGCAAGAGCCGCTATTCAACAACCGGCTCAGTCAACAAACGCTCGATGCGATGTGGAGCGTTATTGCCAATCGCAGCGACCGCCTGCTAGATTATTTTCAAGCCAAAGCCGCATTGCTGGGCATAAACCAATTAAATTGGTATGACCTGAAAGCACCGGTAGGCAATTTGAATAGTTCGTTCACCTTTGCTGAAGCCAGTGATTTTGTGGTAGAGAATCTGCGCACAGTGAATCCAGATATGGCCGATTTTTGCCGGATGGCCATTGACAATCACTGGGTTGAATCGGAAAACCGTCCAGGCAAACGCGCTGGCGCGTTCTGCACCCGATTCCCGCTGCAAGGGGAAACGCGCGTGTTTATGACCTTCAACGGGAGCTACAATGGGATGTCAACTCTGGCTCACGAGCTTGGACACGGCTACCACGGTTACGTTATGCGTGATTTGCCCTTTGGCGCGCGCCGCTACACAATGAGCGTAGCCGAAACTGCCAGCACGTTCAACGAATTGGTTGTAACCGATGCCTACCTGCGCCAAACTACCAGCGATGCCGAACGTCTGAGCTTGCTGGGCAAAAAGCTGGATGATGCCACAATTTTTCTGATGAACATTCGCACTCGATTTGATTTTGAACGCGCCTTCTTTGAACGCCGGGCAGATGGGCAGTTGAGCATCGATGAGCTTTCGGCGTTGATGGTGGACACGCAAAAGACAGCCTACCAGCACGGCTTGGCTGAAGATGGCTACCATCCTCTATTTTGGGCCAGTAAACTCCATTTCTACATCACCCGCGCTCCCTTCTACAACTTCCCCTACACCTTCGGCTACCTGTTCAGTCACGGCATTTACGCTCTGGCACACCAGAACGGCGCAGGCTTCCGTGACCGCTACGTGGCACTGCTGCGAGACACCGGCTCAATGGATACCGAAACACTGGCGAAAACACACCTGGGCGTTGACCTGACCCAGCCCGCTTTCTGGGAGTCGGCAGTGGATGAAGTGCTATCAGATATTCCGGCTTTTGTGGAACTGGCACATAAATTGGCTTATAGTGAAAGCACTTAGATTTCAGACAACGAGATGAAACAGTTCGTTACGGGTAGGGACAGACCAGTAGTCTGTCCCTACCGATGAAAACTCCTCAAAAAACAAAAACGCCCGAACCACAAATGACGGTTCGGGCGTTTGGTTCACTGGTGTGAATTATTACTCAACGATAATTTTCTCGTCGATCAGTTTTTGTTCCACAATATTGCCGTTGGGATTGAAGGCAAAATACTGGGGACGCAGTTGAAATTCCAAATCAATCATTGCGCGACCTGCTCGATTTTTCTCCACGGTGAACACAACCCAATCACGGTACGTTTCACTTTTATATGGATTGTAGGCAATATGGTCTTTAGAAAGGATCTGAAATTTGTTGTTCATAATAATGCCAATATCGCACTCATAATCTAAAGCAGAACTGCCACGCAGGTGAAACATATGCAATCGACGCGCCTTCAATCCTTCCCGTTCTGCCGCAACAACGGCCAAAACAGGAATATTCATCGTCATTGCAATATCCTTTAATCCCTCTACAATAATGGTTACTTTTTCCGCCTCGTTAGAGGCCCGTTCCGGGTAAATAGCTATTTTTTGCAAATAATCTATAAACAGCACCAGTTTGCCATTGGTCGCTTCGGCCATCCGGCGCACCATATCGCGGATGCTTGCCAGTGTGGTAACCGCCGGACTGGCCTTCATCAGAATCAAACGGTCGGCATATTGATTGATGTGTTGCATAGATTTTACCGTCTTCGGGTTTTTTGCCAAAATGTCGTACAGGCCAATTTCTGTTTCATTGCGTACCCACTCTCTGGCCCGTGAGCTGACCACAATGTTGTGCAAATCTTTCAAGCGCACACCGCTGCCGGTTGGCGAGTGAGTAGGGTCGATGCGTACCAGACAAACGATCCGGTTCAGGCGTGTGAGTGT
>CAYPUV010000344.1:0-2826 GCA_964413895.1 uncultured Anaerolineaceae bacterium | reverse complement strand
GCTATTTGTAGCTGTCAACCCGACACGTGGCGCAGTGATACACGTGTCCGCCCAGCGCTGCGGTGCGGCAGACCGCCAGGTCGCGCAGCGCCCGCCGGTGGCTGGGTGGCATCCGCTCGCCATATTTGGCGCGATACGCGTCACCATAGCTGCGGATAATCTCGCCCAGCCCCGTCACGGCAAATCCGTCATCAACCGGTTGATGGTCTCGACCGCGCCCTGCCGAATTTGCGGGGTCATATGCACGTACATAGTCGTCGTTTGTAGCGAGGTGTGTCCCAGATACTGCTGTATCAATTTCAGGTGAATCCCCGCTTCGACCAGATGGGTGGCGTAGCTGTGGCGCAGAGTGTGAATGCTGGCCTGTTTCGTCACGCCGCTGCTTTTCAGCGCCGCTCGAAAGGCTTTCTGCACTCCGCTACCATTCATCGGTTCGTTGCGCCACACATCTCGCCCCGGAAACAACCATTGCGGATGGCGGTGGCATTGCCAGAAGTCCCGCAGGTGGGTCAGCGTTTGCTCCGGCAAAGGGATATAGCGGTCTTTGTCTCCCTTTCCGGCACGGATGTGCAGCACCATCCGGTCGCTGTCGATGGCCTGCACCGGCAGGCGCACCCCTTCCAACAGGCGCAGTCCGCAACTGTAGATGGTTAACAGGCACACCCGGTAATGCGGCTTTCGCGCTTCTGCCAGCACTCGCCGCACCTCTGCCCGGCTCAAGACCCCCGGCAACTTTTTCTCCGTGATCGGCTTGGCAAACCCCAACACCGGCCACGGTTTTTGCAACGTCTTCCGGTACAGAAACTTCAGCGCGCTTAATATCTGGTTGTAGGTGCTCGGCGCCACCCGCTTCTCGTTTTTAAGGTACAGAAAATAACTGCGTAATTCCTGCTCGCTGAGTTGGTCCGGCGGTTTGTTGAAGTGCCGCGCCAGGTGGCGCACCGCTGACACGTAAGTCTCTTGCGTCCGCGGCGACAACCCCCGCAACTGCATATCCTCAATCATCTTTTGGCGTAATGCCGTCATCGCTATGCCTCCTATAAATAGTTTATAGGAAGTATAGCCGCACTTCATCACAACCACCTTGCGCCCCCCATGCGCGAAGCGCTTAGTTCAATGTATCTTGAATGTATCTTGAATGTATCTTGTGCGGCGTAGTTGAGCCGCTACCCATCACGTTTGCCGTGCTGCTTGGCATAACAGCATGCCCATTCCCACTTGCTGGAGATGACAATCAATATTATCAGTTTCAGCAGGCTCTAGCTTTTGATTTGGCGCAGACTACCTCCTAGAGACTCAAACGAGCAACATATTGGATGTCTTTATGGCTAAACCGATATTGGGTGGCTACGTCGCTACTTCCACGTCTTCCCAAAAATCTTGATGTTCTATTCCGCCTTCGGTTTCAATGGTTTCTTTACTTTGGGCCAATAATTCACGTAATTTGAGCGAGTGAGCCAGCACCAAACGTTCTATCTCGTCCTCATCTACTACGGACAACAGCACGGCTACCGGCTTGCCGTTTCTGGTTACAATAATCGGTCCGTTTTCGCTTTCTTTCAGATACGCACTAAACTTGGCTTTTACCTCTACCACCGGTGCAATTTTCATAGTTCAATCACCTCACTGCCTATTCTCAATAGATTCCCGCGTTTCGTCCCTATAGCCAAAATGTATACCACCCGATTGTCAGCATCAATTTCATAAAATATCCGAAAGCGGTTGTTGGGACCACACCGTAACTCCCAGTCTGCACCAAATTCAGCCGGACGATTGAGGGGCTTCCGGTTTCGCGTTTCAACACCGGGTTGAAACAGCAATTGTTCTTCAATCGTCTGTCGAATGAGTGCATAGTATTTTCGCTCAATCGATTTCAGATGATCTTTTACTTGGGGCGCGTATACGATGTCGAATTGTTTTCTAGCCATCATTATAACTACAATTATAGTCATAACGAGCGGATTGTCAATATCTCTATTAAAACCCTCCCGTGATGATAACCACGTTGAGCGCCGAGGCAAAGTATCGGTGCAAGGCGGTGAGCTGATAAATCCGGGTACGAATATTGCCTTCCCGGGTGCTTTCCACCAGATATGCGGGAGAAATATCCCGGTAATTCAGCCGTTTACCGTACTTTTTACGCCGGTTCTGTCCGCAATAAGGCAGGTAAAGCGCAGCGTCATAACGCAATTTCGAGATCAAGTGCAAGCCGCATTGACGCGCCATCTGCAAGGCATTGTTGTTGCCAAAGTGCCCATCCAGGACCACATATGTAATCGAAAGCGTGTTTTTGAGCAGTGCCAGTTGTTTTTTGTGCATAGTTTGAATGCGTTCCAACTCCGGGGTAAGGGTGACGTCTGTTTTATTTTTGTTTTTACTGCCCGGCGGGCGTCCCCGTTTGTGCCGACGGGGGTTTGATTTCTCTTTGGCTGCTGCCTTTTCTGCCGGGGTGCGGACCACTTGCTCAACCTGCACCGGATGGGATTGTCGGGTGGAAACATCAATCAGCGATAGCGCAAAAATGGCAATCCCCTTGACCGGTTTGTTGAACAACCCGGCGTAGAAACGGTCCAGTCCGTATGTCTTTTTGCCCGCTTTGGTAATCACACTTTCGTCACCGGCTAAAATGTATGTCCTGCCGGGGTGGAAGTGATGCTTTTTAAAAAACCGGCAAAACAGGGCAACCCAATCAATTTCGGTGTTGAAAAACCGCTGAATGGTGCGATAACTGCCACCTTTACCCGTCCAGCGCGAGATGCCCAACATCGTTACTCGTCCCGACATCGCCAGTATGGCTTGTACGATAACTACCATTTGGCGCAGCAG
>CAYPUV010000343.1:0-2835 GCA_964413895.1 uncultured Anaerolineaceae bacterium | reverse complement strand
GACTATTTACTCAATGTGCTATCTCACTTGTCATAATAGATGCAATCGCCCTAGGGTGAGGTATGAACCAGTTAAAAGCTATTTTGGGCAAGGAATTTGGCGAAATTGTAAACAACAAACTGCTGTTGTTCACCATCATCGGCCCGGTATTAATTTTGCCGATACTGCCACTGATGGTGGCGTACACAACCTCAATAGACCTCGGCGACCCGGTTACAGCAAAAGATGTGGCGACATTCGTTAAACACGTACCGCAATGGGCTTCGTTGCCCCCCACCGATGTGTTTCAAATTGTGATAATGCAGCAAATGATGATTTTGTTCTTAATTATCCCCCTCACCGTACCGATGACGATTGCCGCATTCAGCATCATCGGTGAAAAAAAAGCGCGCACGCTGGAGCCACTGCTGGCAACGCCCGCTTCCACAACCACTATTTTGCTGGGCAAAACGCTGGCGGCAGCCACACCCGGTTTGGCAGCCACATGGTTGGCGTATGCAATTTCGCTGGGGGGGCTGTGGTTTATGGTCTCTCCGGTGGTGTTTCGGGCAATTTCCGGGGCAACGTGGTGGGTGGCAATGCTGTTGGTTACGCCGATGCTGGCGTTTTTCGCCGTGATGGTGGGGATTATCATCTCGTCACGGGTCAATGATACCCGTGTGGCGCAACAACTGGGCGGAGCGGTGGTTATCCCCATTGTGGTGCTGAGTGTGGGACAAATTGCCGGATTTTTGCTGCTGAGCCTGACAACGATGGTCATTGCAGCAGGAGTATCGCTACTACTGGACGTGGTGACACTGTGGATCGCTGTGGTGCTGTTTGAGCGCGAGCGCATTCTCACCCGCTGGAAATAGGGCGTGGCTACCGTAGGGGCGGTTCGCAAACCGTCCCTACTTTCCCCAAAATCTCTGTGAATTATTGCACCGAATATCAGGCAGTAGTATACTGAAACTGTGATATTTTTATCAAAACATATTCTGAAATAAACAGTGAGGTTTATGATGGAATACAGAATTGAAACCGACTCAATGGGCGAGGTGAAAGTCCCCGCCAATAAGTATTATGGGGCGCAAACAGCCCGGTCTTTGATGAACTTCAAAATCGGCGACGAACATTTTCCGCGTGAGTTGATCCGCGCGTTGGGCATCCTCAAAAAAGCCGCCGCACTGGTGAATGAAGACGTCGGCTGGTTGCCGCCGGAAAAAACCAAACTCATCGTTCAAGCTGCGGATGAAGTTATTGCTGGCAAACTGGATGAGCATTTCCCGCTGGTGGTGTGGCAAACCGGAAGCGGCACGCAAACCAACATGAACTCCAACGAAGTCATCTCCAATCGTGCCATCGAACTGGCAGGGGGTGAACTGGGGAGCAAAAAACCCATCCACCCCAACGATGATGTCAACAAAGCCCAATCTAGCAACGACACCTTTCCCACCGCTATGCACATTGCGGCGGCAGAACAAATCAATCACCTCCTGATCCCCGCGGTTACCGCTCTGCGCGATGCATTGGCAGAAAAATCAGCAGAATTCAAAAATATCATCAAAACCGGGCGCACCCACCTGATGGATGCTACGCCGCTGACGCTGGGGCAGGAGTTTTCCGGTTATGCGGCACAGCTTGACCACGGGCTGAAGCGCATCAACAACGCGCTCGATTCCCTTTACGAACTGGCACTCGGCGGGACAGCCGTTGGTACTGGCTTGAACACGCACGTTGATTTTGCGGTGAAAGTTGCCGCCAAAATAGCTGAAGAAACCAACCTTCCTTTCCGCACGGCTGAAAATAAATTTGAAGCGCTGGCAGCACACGATGCTGTGGTGGAGATGAGTGGCGTCCTGAAAACATTGGCGGCATCGCTGATGAAAATTGCCAATGACATTCGCTGGATGGGGTCTGGTCCCCGCTGTGGCATCGGTGAACTGACCCTCCCCGCCAACGAACCGGGCAGTTCCATTATGCCGGGCAAAGTCAACCCCACCCAGGCCGAAGCAATGACAATGGTTTGTGCACAGGTGATGGGAAACGACGTTGCCATCAACATCGCCGGCGCCAGTGGTAACTTTGAGCTGAACGTTTTCAAACCGGTGATGATTTTCAATTTGCTGCAATCCATCCGCTTGCTGGGCGACGCTTGCAACTCCTTCCGCAAAAACATGGTGGTTGGCATTAAGCCCAACCCCGAAAAAATCCAGTACTACCTGGAAAATTCATTGATGCTGGTGACAGCATTGAATCCGTACATTGGGTACGACAATGCGGCGAAAGTTGCCAAAAAAGCCCACGCCGAAGGCACAACCTTGAAGCAAGCGGCGGTGAAACTCGGCTTGCTCAGCGCGGAAGAGTTTGATGAATACGTCCGCCCCGAAAACATGATTGGTCCGAAAGCGAAGTAAGTTACACGAGACCTGCCAGGGTTTAATATCTGGCAGGTCTTTTTTCCCCTTCAATTCAGTGCCAGGATAATCTATCTGGATACAAAAAAGTGCCCCCTTCAAGCTCAAAAATTTATTCCCCCTCCCCCTGACCGCCTCCCTCAAATTTGGGGGAACACCCAAAGGGCACAGGTGCAACAGCCGTGAATCACAGGGTAACGCATCTAATTTTTTTGAAGCGAAACGGGTGCTTTATTGTATTTATCCGTAGGGGCATGATGCATCGTGCCCCTACAAACGAACCATTACCGACAATATTTTGTCCAAATGAAACGCTTTTTTGACCGAGGGGGAGGGGATTTTTGCGAAAAACCCCTCCAATCAATACCCACCGCGTTTAGATGCGTTTGCCCTGCCGTGAATCACTGTAATTGACAACTAGACCTCGCTCGTGTTATAC
>CAYPUV010000342.1:0-2859 GCA_964413895.1 uncultured Anaerolineaceae bacterium | reverse complement strand
CGTAGCCTCCTGGGCCACAACCAGGTGCTCTGCCATTGAGCTATAGCCACCACAATAGTTTCTGCCTTGCTGCCTGCCAGTGCCGCATATGGGAGTCGAACCCATGTCGCCACCTTGAGAGGGTGGTGTCCTAGGCCACTAGACGAATGCGGCGCGCGCTGCAGACAACAAACGGCAAACAGCGGCTTGTAGAGTAATGAGGCTACTGTTTGCCTGATTATAGGTAGCGGGGAGAGGATTCGAACCTCTGACCTCCAGGTTATGAGCCTGGCGAGCTACCTCTGCTCCACCCCGCAGCGGAGTGCCGAAGGTGGGAGTCGAACCCACACGGGCGTTACGCCCACTACGCCCTGAACGTAGCGCGTCTGCCTATTCCGCCACTTCGGCACACAATCTCAAAATAAAAACGCCACAGCACTCCGGCGTTTACAGAGCATATTATAGTCTTACGTGGAAAATTGGCAAATTCAGGGGTAGGGAGCAAATATTGGTGTTCCCACCGTAGGGGCGGTTTGCGAACCGCCCCTACGTCATTTCTCCATTACACGATGATTTTGGGCTCCAAAACGCGATGACGTTGCGTCGGGTATTGTAGGAGTGATCCTTGTAGTTGCCCATTTGCGGTAACCGTAGGGCACGATACATCCATCATTGCCCCTACTTCTTGTTTTATTCTACCCGCTCAATAAGGGTGGCGTTTGCCATCCCACCCCCTTCGCAGATGGATATTAATCCATAGCGACCGTTGCGCCGTTCCAACTCGTGCAGCAGGGTGGCCATCAACTTTGATCCCGTGGCTCCCAGCGGATGTCCCAGCGCAATCGCGCCACCGTTCACGTTTACTTTTTCCATTGGCGCACCGATCTCCTTCTGCCACGCCAAGACCACCGGGGCAAACGCTTCGTTCACTTCAAACAGGTCAATCTCATCAACCGTCAGGCTAGCGCGCGCCAGCGCTTTTTGTGTGGCAAAGATAGGCCCCGTCAACATCGTTATCGGGTCAACGCCCACCACCGAAAACGCTTTAAATGTGGCGCGGGGTGTCAATCCCAACCGTTCTGCCATTTGCGGCGATGCCAGCACGGTCAGACTCGCTGCATCAGAAATTTGGCTGGAATTGCCCGCCGTAATATCGGGCAACCCTTCAAACGCCGGTTTCAGGCTGGCAATCTGCTCGTAGGTGGTGTTAGGGCGAATGCCTTCATCTGCGGTGAAAAGCACCGTTTCGCCCGCCTCATTTTTCACTGGCACGGGGATAATCTCTTGCTGAAAATAACCCGCCGCCCGCGCCGCTGCCGCCCGCCGATGGCTTTCCAAACTGAAACGGTCGAGGTCTGCACGGGTCAAGCCCCACCGCTCGGCAATCATCTGCGCACCGACTGCCTGATTGAACCATTGCCCATCTTTCAGCCCATACCGTTTTTGCAGGTCAGTGGTCAAAGGGATGCCGGGTCCCACTTTCATGGTTACGCCCATCGGCACGCGGGTCATCGATTCGACGCCGGCGGCGAAAACCAGATCGTACACGCCCGCCATAATGCCCTGTGCAGCGAAGTGAATGGCTTGCAAACTAGAACCGCATTGCCGGTCAAGTGTGACGGCAGGGACGGTTTCTGGTAACCCCGCCGACAGCCAGGCATTGCGCCCCACGTTGAATGCCTGTTCGCCGGTTTGATCCACACAACCGACAATCACATCGTCCACCAGTGCGGGATCAATGTTCAGTCGTTCGATAGTTTGGGTAAACAGGTGTGCGAGCAGATCAACCGGATGGGTGTTCGCCAGCGCTTTGCCGCGCTTGCCCACGGGGGTGCGAACGGCTTCGACAATGAATGCATCGTTCATAAAAATATGTCCTTTCTAATAACGCGAGTGTGATAATTGAAACGTGGCGATTCGGCAATTCGACGTTTCAATGATGAAGTTTGATGAATGACAATTGCCCGGTAATTATTTCCACGTATTACGCGTCACATTTTACCCGAAAACCCCCTTTTTACGCAATGCGTCAATTTCAGCTTGCTGATAGTCCAGCTCGCGCAGAACGGCCTCTGTGTGTTCACCGACTGCGCCACCGGTGCGCCGATATTCCGCTTTCCCTGCCGAAAATTTAAACGGGTTGCCGATTTGTCGTTGCGATGAGCCATTTGGTTTGGGCACATTCACTACCATGCCCCGTGCCTGGGTTTGAGGATGTTCCACCGTTTCGGCAACGGTTTGCACCGGCTCAACGCACACATCTAGCCCGGCAAAAATATCTCGCCACTCCGCAAACGGGCGCGCGGCGATGGTACGGGCAATTTCACGCTTGACGGTCTGTTGGGTGGTGGAGTCTGGTTGCGTACCCGGCTCAATCAAGTCGGGTCGCGCGATGGCTTCACAAAAACCGCGCCAGAATTGTGGTTCCAGGCTTCCCACCGCAAGGTAGCGTCCATCGCTGGTGCGGTAAAAATCGTAATAGCTGCCGCCGTTCAGCAACATACTTTCCTGTGCTGGGACTTCCCCGTCAATGAAATAGTGCGCCGCAGCGGGGGCGCTCCACGCCACTGCCATATCGAACATGCTGATGTCCACAAACTGTCCTGCGCCTGTTTGTTGCCGATGCACGATTGCTGCCAGAATACCTGTCACTGCCCCCAGCGAGCCGCCGCCGATGTCGGCAATCTGCACGCCCAGCGGTGGTGGCCCATCAGCCTTGTGTCCGGTGTAACTCATAATGCCAGACAGTGCCAAAAAATTGATGTCGTGTCCGGCGCGTTGCTTGAAGGGTCCTGTCTGCCCATATCCGGTGAGCGCACAGTAAATGAGCCGGGGATTAATTGCTTTCAGTGCCTCGTAGCCTATCCCCAGCCCATCAAA
>CAYPUV010000341.1:0-2871 GCA_964413895.1 uncultured Anaerolineaceae bacterium | reverse complement strand
ACGGCGATTGCCCTTCGGCAAGCTCAGAACAGGCTTTCGCTTCGCTCGCAATGACAGCAGCGCCGTGGAGGCCTCGTTTCATCAGGCGTTGCAGAAAGGTGCGCCAATGCACTTCCTGCTCACTTAGCGCCACAGATCGCAGATTGTTCCTCCAGAAACGCCGCCACCCGGCTCACCTGCGTGGATGATACGTCCCCACCCCGCATAGCTGCTCGGTAAAAGCGACTAATATCCAGGTTTCCCTCATTCATTGTTTTTCCCTTTCCTTTATTCACAAAAACACTTCTGTGTAAAACCTCTTGTCGTTGTCTGGGGTTTCTCCAGCGTATTTTGGGTTATCTTTGGAAAACTTTGGGATACTTGGGATAACTGCTGATAGAAGTGTTCGCCCTGACCCGCCTCCTGCAATAAGTTGGCGGTTACATTGGCGATATGGTATAATTTAAAAATTATGGTGTGCTAAAGTTATTGTCATTTGGGGTGGGTATTGTATTGTCTCACTATTTGGCAATCAATGTGGAAAACAGTTTATGACCCCCAAAAAAATTTTAATTATCGACGATGAACCTTTTACCTGTCAACTGATTGCAAAGGTACTGCAACTAAATGGGTACGATGCCATTATCCTAACCGATAGTCAGACGCTGTTGGAGACGGTGAAAGTGGAACAACCAGCCTTAATCTTGCTAGACTATCATTTGGGCACTAATTACGGATTAGACCTATTACAAATATTGCGCGGCGATCCCTTATCCAGCCAAATCCCCGTCATCATTACTTCTGGCATTGACCGGGAAGACGAAGTGCTTGCAGCAGGTGCTCAAGCCTTTTTGCTTAAGCCATTTGATTGGCAAGAACTAACCTCCATAATTGATACGATGCTTGTGCAAAAGCATCAGCAGTAGCAGCAGCGTGCAGGATAATCGCCTGGCAACCCAATGACTACTACAAACAGGTGAGGATGCAGCAATGGACAAAAAAACACAACTTGCGCTCGACTTAAAAGAAGCAATGAAAAGCGGCGATACCGTCAGAAAAAATACCATCAGGGCGTTGCGAGGAGCCATCCGCAATGCCGAAATTGATACTGGACACGACTTAAATGACGAAGAATGCTTGGCTGTGATCAATAAACAGGCCAAACAACGGCGTGATTCTATCGCGCAATATAAACTGGCCAGTCGCATGGACCTGGTGGAGCAAGAGCAGAATGAATTGCACGTGATAGAAACTTACCTGCCCCGGCAACTTTCTGATGCAGAAATCACCGCTAGAGCCAAAACGGTCATTGCCGAACTCGGCGCAGTGGATGCCAAAAGCATGGGGCCGGTGATGAAACGCCTTACCGTTGAACTAAAAGGTGTGGCCGATGGGAAACGAATTAGCCAGATTGTGCGCGTGCTGCTAACAACATAATTGGATCAAAACATCATTTGGATTTAACCTATGGCTTTGCAGTCCAATCGGACATCTTTCCAAAACCAGTACCAATTTAAACGACGTGAAAAAATCAAATTGCTAGCCATTGCGGTTTTTTTTGTGTTGGCTTCGGTTGCCGCCTTGGAACTGCGATTTGCGCAGGTCTTTACCAACGACATTGCTCAGCTCAAAGTAGGCGACATTGCGCCACAGGATATTATTGCCCCCAATCAGATTTCTTACGAAAGTAAAATTGCCACCGATGCCGCCCGCGACCGCGCCGAAAGCCGGATAACAGAAATTTACAACCGCCCCGACCCCGCCGTGGCGCGAAACCAGAGCCAGATTGTCGATCAGGTACTCGCGTTTTTAGACGCCGTGCGTGCCGATTCCGACCCGTACCTCAACGCTGCCGGTAAGTTAGATTGGATCCAGCAATTGCAGCCGGTTTCACTTTCCAGAGAAGAAGCGGCTGCTATTTTGAATCTCAGCGACCCCCTGTGGCTTGACGCCAAAGACGAGGTGCGCTCTGTGCTGGAAGTGGCCATGCGCAACGAAATTAGAGAGAGTCAACTCATTAGCATTCGCCGCCGCCTGGACTTGCTGATTTCTTCTGACGTGCCGGACACGGAAGCAAAAGTTATTACGGCCATCGCCGAGGATTTAATCCAGCCAAACACATTTGTAGATGAAGAACGCACGGCTCAGGCCCGACAAGACGCAAGAAACAGTGTCCCCCCTGTTTACAACACGCTAGAAAAAAATGAGATTGTGGTACGCCAGGGTACGCGCATTACCGCCGAAAACATTGAGGCGTTGCAGGCCCTGGGGTTGCAGCAGCCAGAAACGCGCTGGCACGACATCATTTCAACATTTATTTGGATGACTATTTTAGTGGCTTTGCTGGGTTATTATCTGATTAAATACTATGTTCCCGTCCTCAAAGATAATCAGAAGCTGACCCTGCTGGTGGTAATGATGCTGATTTTTGTGGTCGGTATTGGCGCCACATTGCCCGATCATCCTCTTGTGGCATACGCACTCCCAATGGCCGCGCTCACTCTCACAATTGGTTCCCTGCTTGATTTGCAACTGGCGCTGGTTGTGACCCTTTTTATGGGCCTGGTAGAAGCCTATGCTGCGGGCGGCTCGTTGGAGCTGCTGGTTTATGTGTTGTTGAGTGGCGTCATTGTTGCTCTGGTCACCGGGCCGTTGGCTCAGGTAAACTCGTTGTTATGGGCTGGCCTGTACACCGCATTCAGCAATGTGGTAGTGATTATTATCTTCCGCTTTTTTGAAAATAGTGTAGATTTTATTGATTTGTTCACTCGCCTGGGTGGAGGATTGTTAAGCGGTGTGTTGGCTGCCGGGTTGTCTCTGCTGGCCTTTTTTATTGTGGGAAACTTTACGGACATGGTAACGTATATTCAATTGTTGGAATTGTCTCGGCCA
>CAYPUV010000340.1:0-2874 GCA_964413895.1 uncultured Anaerolineaceae bacterium | reverse complement strand
CCAATTATCGACGGCATTCAGGCTTGTTTTACATAATAGATGCGTTTGCCCTATGGGAATGCTCGTGTCAGGAGGGTGGTTGTTTGGGGCATTGCTTGATGATTGGATAGATAGAGAACCAGAATTATATGCTCGTGATCACTTCCTTACCACATGGCTAAAAGGGGGGATTTCCGAAACGCCTGTATGGTTAGAATGGATTTCGTTTCTGGGTGATGTGCGCGTTCTTGTTGCGATAGGGTTGGGGATTGCTATTTGGCAACTGGTGAATGGACAAAAACTTTTAGTGAAATTATCACTGTTAAATGTACTGGGCGCATTATTGATTGGTTGGTTGTTTCAAATATCGTTGCAGCGATCATTGCCTCCAAATTATGAACCTGTTTGGCAGCTAACAACGTACTCATTTCCGCACCTACCCAGTTTTATGGCAACGGCAGTGTATGCCTGGTTTGCCTACGTATGGGGGCGAAGTAGGGTATGGTCAGCACGCATTCATGCCGGTACTATAGCTATTTTTCTCATACTAAGCGCCGCAATATTCGGTTTATTTACAGGACAAGCGCATTTAACCGATGTAATAGCAGGGTTAACACTAGGTGGGTTGTGGTTTGGATTATTTTGGGGGATTATCTATTGGCTGAGTTTGGCCAACAGAGTACAAGGAACAACCTTAAAAGGGTAGTTTTTATGCGAATTTTAGTGGTTGAAGATCAACAAACCATGGCAAACTATATAAAACGTGCGTTGGAAGAGCAAGGCTACGCTGTCGATTTGGCTTTTACCGGCAGAGAAGCATTAGATTGGGCAGATGTAGTTGATTTTGACCTGATTGTGTTAGATATTATGTTGCCGGAAATCGACGGAATAACCGTCTGCAAAACATTACGAAACCAGGGGAATCAGGTGCCAATCTTGATGCTTACCGCTCGCGATACGGTGGATGATCGTGTGATAGGGCTAGATGCTGGGGCTGATGATTACCTCGTTAAACCATTTGAACTGAAAGAATTGCTGGCACGCTTGAGAGCATTATCTCGTCGGCAATCGGTCAACACGGCAAAAACATCAACTCTTACTGTTGCTGATTTAAGTATGGACACTATTACACACATTGTAATGAGACAGGGAAATATCATCAACCTGACCGCAAAAGAATATGCAGTATTAGAATGTTTGATGCGCGAGCCTAACCGTATTCTAACCCGCACTGAAATTGCCGAACATGTGTGGAACTACGACGTCTATAATCAATCAAATGTGGTGGATGTATACATTCGCAACTTGCGGCGCAAAATAGACGAACCGTTTGAACAAAAATTAATCCACACCGTACGTGGTGCTGGATATCGCCTGCTGGCGGAGAACGATAATGCGTCTTTTTAAAACACTTCGTGCGCGTTTCGCATTATGGACTGCGGGAATGCTTTTTATCATTTTGCTGATATTTGGTGTACTTGTGTATGGGAATATGGCACGGGGGCTTGTGGCAGCGATTGATGACACATTGACCCTAAATGCATCACAAGCTGTTTTAGGCTTAAATGCTGAGAATGGTCAATTATCTTCCCTTCAAGGATTTGTGCAAAACCTTGAGGGGGTAGATGTTAGCGAAAGCGGATTTACTATCCGAGTACTTGACACCAAAGGGCAAATTCTGCAAGAAGTTGGAGCATATCGTTCACTGCCGATACCCTATGATAATCTTACCCGGGCATTGCAGGGTAAGCCCAATTTTGTAACATTGTTGCTGCCAACAAAAGACCATAAATTGAGAGTGTATTCTGCGCCTATCACTGAAAACACACAGCCAATTGGGGTGATTCAGGTCGCCCATTCTTTAGATGAGGTCAATGAAACACTTGAAAAATTACTGACTACATTGATATTCAGCATTCCACTTTTGGCAATAGCCACAGCCTTGAGCGGATATTTTTTAGCCGGCCGAGCGCTATCACCAATTGACAACATTACACGCACGGCTCATCAAATTTCATCGACGAAAGATTTGTCGGCACGGCTCAATATGCCAGCAAATGATGATGAGGTTGGGCGACTGTCCGCAACATTTGACACAATGCTTGCCCAACTGGAAGATGCATTTCGCCGTGAACGACAATTCACATCTGATGCATCGCACGAACTGCGTACGCCGCTTGCGGCGATGCAAACCATATTAAATAGTACCATGACACGTCATCGTACACCCGCAGAATACGAGCAAGCACTAACAGACCTGTCTGCCGAAACACGCCGCATGCGTACGCTCATTGAGGAACTGTTGCATTTGGCACGCAGAGACAGCGACCATAGCACATTCAATTACGAGCCGGTGGATTTATCGCTTTTGTTGGACGATGTGTTGGATTCACTGTACCCACTCGCAGAGAAAAAGGGATTGGGATTTACCCGAAAGATAGAGAAACATATCGTTGTTACTGGTGACAGGGATGCGCTGGTTCGTTTATTTGCAAACGTGCTCGGCAACGCCATAAAATATACCCAAACGGGGGAAATTCTAGTTGCAGCGTCAGCGAAGAAAAATGTATGTGAAGTCACTATCAAAGATAGCGGCATTGGTATTGCTGCGGAACACTTATCCCACATTTTCGACAGATTTTATCGTGTTGAACATGCACGTAGTACAGAAGGAACAGGCTTGGGACTGTCAATTGCCCTTGGGGTGGCACGCGCACACGGTGGGGATATTCACGTTGACAGTATAATTGGGAAGGGTACAACCGTAACCGTGCAATTGGCGATTTGACCTACATCGCACAAACAAACAAAAATCCCACCAAATTTGGTGGGATTTTTGTTAAGCCCTCGACCGGACTTGAACCGGTGACCTCTTCCTTACCAAGGAAGTGCTCT
>CAYPUV010000339.1:0-2893 GCA_964413895.1 uncultured Anaerolineaceae bacterium | reverse complement strand
CTCGTCGCACGAAGTGTTCTTGTGCGCCCATCGTCGTCCTGGCTTCAAAGGGCGCATACATTGTGTGCGCCGACAAAACCTCGAAATCCAAATGTTCCGGGTCGCCAGCCGGTTTCATATTCCCCCGCCGATGCGGGGCCAACTGAGCCGTATCCACTAAAATTCTAGCCCCTGCCGCGTGCACTTTTTGAGCCAGGCGATAGATGGGCGTTAAAAAACCGGTCACATTTGAAGCGCCCGTCACGGCCACCAGTGCAATCCGTCCAGCATATTTTTCAAGCTGACGGTCAAAGTCATCTTCATCCAGCCGACCTTCTGGGGTAGCTTTTACGTGTACCACGGTGGCCTGCTCGCGCCACGGCAGGTCGTCGGAATGATGTTCAAGCAGGGTGGTGATAACCACATCGCCTGCTGCCAAATTAAGACGATACGAGAGTTTGTTAATCGCTTCGGTAGTATTTTTGCCAAAAATAACGGTATTGGTTTCGAGATTGGCGCCCACAAATTTGGCAATAATTTCATGCGCCTGGTCGTAGGCAATGGTGCTGAGCCGCGATTTGAACCCCGTCCCCCGGTGGACGCTGGAATAATACGGCATAAATTTATTCAACGCCTCCATCACGTCAATCAAAGGAGGTGTGCTGGCAGCATTATCAAGGTTTACGTAAGGTGCAAGTTGCCCGTTAAGTAGCGGTATCGGTTGGTCAACTCCTAAAATCCGTTGGCGTAAATTAACTGTCACCAACGACGTATGGTTCATCATTCAGCCCCTTCGGTTTCATTTATGATCAGCGAATAAAATGTGATTGCGTCAAAGACACCCCCTCATTATGTAAGTATTGCCCAAAAACGCAATTCCTGAATTGACGTTTGAGCAATTTTCGCGCATAGTATTCGCATCAAAAATTTCGATGGGAGATAATTAGCAATGACCCCTAAAAAACACATGACCGAACGCTACGCGCAGGGAAACGTTCCCTGGGATCACGATGACCCGCCGCCAGAGGTGCTAGATTTTGTGCCTACGCTATCGCCGGGACGTGCGTTGGATATGGGCTGTGGGTACGGCAGGGCTTCAATTTATCTGGCTCAAATGGGATGGCAGGTGGATGGCGTTGATTTTGTGGAACAGGCCCTTGTTGAAGCCAGACGCAGAGCTGCCCAGGCAGGCGTTGCGCCACAATTCTATCAGGGCAACGTAACCGACCTGCATTTTTTGAGTGGTCCCTATGATTTTGTGTTGGATGTGGGCTGTGCGCACAATCTAGATGCGGCGGAGTTGCACGCTTACGGCAACGAGGTGCGCCGTCTGCTGGCTCCTGGGGGGTATTATATGCTTTCGGCGCGGCTGGGGCAAAAAGAATCCCCCGCTGAACATGGCCCGCGCGGCCTGGAAGAAGCCACAGTGCGTACGTTGTTCAGCGAGGGCTTTGAATTGCTAAAAATGACGCGGGGAACAACCCGTGTGGTCAACTCGTCAACATGGTCTTCAGGGTGGTTCTGGTATCGCCGCGTTGAAAATGCCTGAGCGCTGCAAATTGGTGATGGAAATTGTTTACGCAGTTTCTAATATTTTAGCACGTTTGGCTTCAAGATTATCTAACAAGGCTACAAACGCTTTGGCGAATGCTTCAACGCCCTGCACCTGCAGCGTTTCAGTCAGTTCAACGTAATTAATACCCAATTTAGCAACGTCATCCATTACAGCCAGGGCCTCATCCACCTGCTGAACAAGGCGCGCTTCCGCCACGCCGTGATCTTTAAAGGCCCCAATTGTACTCGGTGGCATTGTATTCACCGTGTCCGGGCCAATCAATTCTTCCACATACAACACATCGCTGTAGGTTGGATTTTTGGTGCTGGTGCTGGCCCACAGGGGGCGTTGCACCCGTGCGCCTTTGGCTTGCAGGGCCTTAAACCGCTCTTGCCCAAACGCCTCGGTAAAGCGGCGGTAGGCGGCTTTGGCGTTGGCAACGCCCATCTTCCCGCGCAAGCTCAGCGCTTTGTCCGTGCCAATAGCTTCCAACGCTTTATCGAATATTGTGTCCACCCGGCTTACAAAAAAGGAAGCCACCGATGCCACTTTACTCAAATCGCCGCCCGCTGCGTCCAGTTTTTCTAAGCCGGCCAAATAAGCTTCGGCCACACCATCGTAATGCTGCAAACCAAACATCAATGTAACATTGACGTTAATGCCTGCGCCAATAAGCGCGGTGACGGCGGGCAATCCGGCTTTGGTAGCGGGAATTTTTATCATCAGGTTAGGGCGATTGACCGCCTTAAACAGCCGTCGCGCCTCGGCGATAGATTTTTCAGTATCATTAGCCAGTGTCGGAGATACTTCCAGGCTCACATACCCATCGACGCCGCCGGTGCGCTTGTACACAGGCCGCAGCAGGTCGGCGGCGGCTTGAATATCGCTGATGGCAAGGGCTTCGTACAGCGAGACAGTGCTCGCTTGCGGGTCTTGCGCCAGCAGGCCGCTTAACGCGGCATCATAATCGGCACTTTGAGCGATGGCTTTGTTAAAAATGCTGGGGTTCGATGTGAGACCGGTTATGGCATCGTTTTCAATCATCCGGGCCAGATCGCCATTGACCAATAAGGTTCGCTGAATATTATCATACCAAATAGATTGTCCCAGTGCGGTTAATCGGTGTAATGACGATTGTTGCATAACGCCTCCTTCGGGAGTTTCAGTCTTTACAATAGAAAAGGGTACATTTTAGATGTACCCAGGTTGCAGATTCTTACGATTCCCAGCCCGTAAAGCCTATGAACTTCAGTCGTGGGATATAAGGGCTTCCCTTTCCAGTCTTAAATTCAGGTCTCGGCAGAGCTTCAGCCCTGACCGGCAAGAACATTTGTCCGATAAGATTTGTAGAACGCGCTT
>CAYPUV010000338.1:0-2919 GCA_964413895.1 uncultured Anaerolineaceae bacterium | reverse complement strand
CTATAGCCGGCATATGTGTTGCAAATATTGCCTAATTATAGTACCGGTTGTTCTAAAAATGAAGTAGCTTGGTTTGAATTAAACCATGGCCCTCGGAACAATGCGCGTTAGGGTAATTGGAGGGCGATATCAGGCATACCCTTATTGTGCTACAGTTGGAAACAAGATATACTGGGGTAAATACTTGAATTTTTACTGACGATAGAATTTTTAATGGATGTTGGGTCACTACCAAACCGAGAACTGTTGCGTTTGATTGTCCTGTTGACTATTGGGGTTCTTGTTTTTGCAGGGATATTTGTGGGGACGCTAATATCCTATGCGCGCAAAAGACGCCGTATATCTAAGGCACAGCAGGGAGCGGTGGATGGTGCACCTGCCGGGGTTAATGTCATACAAATGGGGAGCAAGCAAAACGCTATGGGAACCTTGCTAAAATCTTCTGGGAAACAGGAACCGTCTCCCACGTTATATGCTGAAGCTGAACCGACCACGACCCCCGGGCCAGGGTCTGAGGGCGCAGAAAACAGCGCTGCCAGGTATCGGGAGTTGTTCCGGGTGCTTGTTGATGTTGACACCCGTAAGGTGGTATTGGAAGTGGAGGGCCAGCGATTTGCGGGCCTGAAGCAGGTAAAAGAGCGTGAAGTTGGCCGGCGAATATTAGAAGGTGTTGCCGCTTTGCTAAACTTTACGCAAGGTCTCATTGCAACGGCCAATGGCATTAAAGCATTGCAAGTTTCGCCGGCGACAATTACCCACCTTCCCGATCCGCCGACAATATCTCCGGCGCAGCCAACCCCCGCCTCCACCGCACCGACGCCAACGGCGCAAGACAATGAGGGCGCTCCTGCCGCCGCAGTCGATCTGGCGGATAGATGGCAATTTTTGGCCGGGCTGGAAACACAGATGCAACGTTCCACCCAGGCGACAGGTGAGTCATCTGCATCAAAACAACGGTGGAGATTTGGTCGGCGTGCCCGCCCAACCCCCCAAACACCTGAAACGCCGTTGCTTAATTTGGCAGAAGAAATTGACACCATTTTGCAATCAAAATTATTGGCAGCCAACATTCCGACCAACGTTAAGATCCATTCTGGCTTCGGGGGACATATTCGCATTCAAGTAGGAGAAACGTTTTACAATTCCGTTGACCAGGTGGAAAATCAGATAATACAGGAATTGATTAAAGGCGCGATTAAAGAGTGGGAACGGCAGTAGTGGATGTGACAAACTTATAAAACATTGATTTTAAAAGGCTTGGCGAGCTGGTGAAGGCGCCAGGCTTTTTTGTGGGCGTGGAAACGTTTGAATTGCGCTGAGCGTCTATTTCTCGTTAAGACGGGTGAGGGTATTCCATAAGTCTTGGCTGATGGTTGTGAGTGCCTGGGCAGAGGGCGCATCGTTTTTGCGTATGTAAATGGATTCGCCGCGATTGGTGGCAACAGGCATTTGTGGGTCATAAGGGACGTGGAATAATTGATTTACTTTGAGCACCGTTTTTATTTGCTCGGTTGGAATTCCACCAGAGATATTGGCGTGATTAATCACGACCCCCATACGCTCGGGCGCGAATTTTAATTCGCGCAGCAGATCGAGGAGCAATTTTGCGCTTTTGACGGCGGTCAGTTCGGGTGTTGTGCCCACCAAGATATAATCGGCAATGTCAAAAATGGCTAACGTTTGGTCCGAAATCTGTGAATTGGTGTCGATGACCAATGTTTGGCACGTGGTTTTTAGCTTTTTAATAATGTGGGTGAGAATATCGGACGTTAGCAGGTCTGCCGTCTCTGGGCGAGGGGGGGCCAGGAGCAGGTTGAGGCCACTTTTATGGGGTAGCAACACCTGAGACACAATATCGGCGTCAATATCATTGAGGTTCACTAGATCGCCGATGGTGCGGTTAGCGTGGACGTTCATATGGACCATGATGTCGCCGAATTGCAAATCACCGTCCATAAGGGCGACCCCACCGTGTGCCTTTTGCCAGGCCAGTGCCAGATGAGCTGCGATGGTTGAGGTGCCAACGCCGCCTTTGGGGCTGTACACCACCACTACCGGCGCAACCTGGGTATCGAGCAAATGATGCTCAGGCGTTGACGCAGGCGTTTGTGATTCTACCAGTTTGGCCTGGGTTTGCGCCGCGTCGATCTGCTTATAAATGGGTAACCCTATTCTGTAAACACGGCGAATGCAGCTTACCAGTTCATCGGCTGTAAAAGGCTTGGGTTGAAAGTCTCTAGCTCCCGCTGTCATTGCCTGCCGCATATATTGTGGATCGGCCTGAACAGACATAATGATAATCTGGCTATACGGCGCTTTGCTGCCCATTTCACGGGTGGCCGTAATGCCGTCGATGTCGGGCATATTGATGTCCATCAGCACAATGTGCGGCCGCAGTGCGATGGCCATCTCTATGCCCTGCCGACCATCGTAAGCTTGCCCGATAACTTTCATATCATCTTCAAAATAGATCAGGCGACTTACATTTTCTGTGGTGTCAACGTTGTCATCGACGACCAAAATGCGAATTTTCTCTTGCTTGTCACCCCGACGACTTTCTGCTGGCCATGACTGTTCAAGGGGGAGCGCTTGTAGCGGTGGCGCCACGCCAGACTTTGCTGCGGTTGGGGAATCGACAATGAACTTTGACGGCTCTGTAGCGACAGGCGGTGGTATTTGGACAGACGAACTATTTGTTGGCAGTTCGGCTCTTTTGGGGGAAGGTGTTGTTTTGGTTGGGCGATACCGTTTTGCCAGTATCAATAGCGTACCCGCAACCAGAGCAAAGACAATGATGCCCAGAAATAACAAAAAAATTAAAAAGTTAGGTGGCATAGGCGAATTTTCCAGCTTGCGATATGTACAATTAAAGTATCTATTCAGTTACACAGAGAAACACGGAGAAAACACAAAGATACA
>CAYPUV010000337.1:0-2925 GCA_964413895.1 uncultured Anaerolineaceae bacterium | reverse complement strand
CGTAATTCGTAATTCGTAATTCGTAATTCGTAATTCGTAATTCGTAAAAAGCTATATTGTCGCACGATATTTGTCAAATCACGTCTTCACGTTTCACGCATCATTTCAATATCAGCGGGAAATAGTAAACCCACACCCCCACCTTTTGCACAGACACATCCGTGCCGAATCGATTGGTGACGGTGAGGGTGACGGTATAATTTCCCGATGCGGGATAAACGTGCTGCACGGGTAATTTCGCCGTGCCGGTGCTGACAGGCACACTGCCATCACCGAAATTCCATGTGGATGTGTACTCATTTGTGGCAAAACTGACATCGTCAAAACCTAAAGACAACAAAGAACCTGTCAATTCTGTTGCAAATTTTGCAATTGGATATTGTGTGCGTGTGACTGCCTGCGCCGCATCCAACCGCCCATATCCAAATAAATTATTGGAACTGCCATCGCTCCCACATTCAGAGGTAGCAATGGGATGCGCCCCCGCACTGAGGTACGCTTCCGTGGCATCAATCTTGTGGGTCAGCGTGGGCACAGCGCTCCACAGTAGCGCTACCGCACCCGCAACATGTGGCGTCGCCATGCTGGTGCCGCTCAAGCTGATATATCCCCCACCGGGGTAGCTGGAGCGGGTGTTCGTTCCCGGCGCAGCGATATCCGGTTTGGGGCGATTGCTCCCATCCACCGTGACGGGTCCGCGACTGCTGAAACTTGCCAGCGTGTCGGTGCCGGTGTTCAGCGCGCCGACGGTATAAGCAGCATCATAAATGCCGGGCGGGTCGAAAATGGTGCTGCATTCCGGGCCATTGTTCCCCCCCGCTGCCACCGTCATAATGCCCGCCGCGCGCTGCGCCTCCACCGCCGCTTGCAAGGTATCCCAATCGCATCCCTCATAATTGGGGCAACTCCAACTATTGGTGGTCACATCGGGCGCGCGGGTGGGGTCGCCATCGGCGGGTGTGCCGCCCACCGGATAGGGCGCGAGAAAAAACTCAAAACATTCCAAATAGCTGGCAGGCGTGCCCCAGCCGTTATCCATGTTGCGGCATCCAATCCATTTTGCACCGGGCGCCACGCCGATTTGATTCGCGCCGCCATCGCTGCCCACCGCTGTGCCCATAGTGTGCGTGCCGTGTCCGGCATCGTCGCACGGGGCGGGAGAATCGACGCCGCAGACGTTGCTTCCGTGGGTATTGCTGTGGATGCTGTCGTGCCAGTTGTAATCGTGATCCGCCGCTGTGCCATTCCACCCGCGATACTGATTTTTCAGCGCGGGATGGTCCCAATCATAGCCTGTATCCTGTCCACCAATGACAATGCCCTGCCCGGTGAAGCCCATCGCCCACACCTCTGGGGCGCGAATATAGCTCACCCCCGGCTCAATCGTCGCCGTGCGGGAGAGGTCAGTCAGACGAAACGGGCTGGGCAGCGGCATTTCGTTTTTGATTTTTGGATTGGCCACCAACCTGCTCACCTCCGGGCGAGTGGCAATCGTCTGCGCCAGCGACGCATCACCGGTCACCAGAATGGCATTCACAATATAAAACGGGCGATACGACACGCCGCGCGCATCGAGCCATGCCCGCAACCCTGCCTGCGATTGCTGCGCCGTGTTCCACAGCGCGTCGCGCACCGCTTGCCCCTTTTCGGTTTTGGTGGACAACCGCGCCGCCACGGACAAATCGGCGCGCGGGGCGAGAATTACCAAAAATTCCGCCGTGCCATCCGTTTGCAGAACTTTTTGTAAATGATGATCAATTTTCACAGTGGCAGGGGTCGGTGGGGCAAAGGAAGAAAGCGCCAGTGCAAAAATTATCAGCGCAAGCAGGGTTAGCTTTCGCATCACCATCGATTTTTGCCTTTCAACTGAAAGCTGATAGCTGTCAGCTATCAACTATAAAATTAACATCGCATCGCCGAAGCTGTAAAAGCGATATTTTTCGGCGATGGCTTCGGCGTATGCCCGCTGAATCAACTCCTGCCCGGCAAAGGCACTGACCATCATCAGCAGCGTGCTTTTTGGCAAATGGAAATTCGTCAGCATCACGTCCACCGCGCGGAAATGGAAGCCGGGGTAAATATACAAATCGGTGGGCGATTCAAATGCCTGCACCGGTTTCCACGGACAAATCCCCGCTTGCAACCGGCTGGCATCGCGCAGTGACCCCTGCACCCCCGCCGAGCGCAGCGCGCCCGTTTCCAGCGTGCGGACGGTGGTCGTCCCCACGGCAACAATGCGCCCCCCCGCAAGTTTGGCATCGTTGATGCGGCGAGCAGCGGTGGAACTGATGGTTGCCCATTCACTGTGGATGGTGTGGTTTTCAATCTCATCCACCGCCACCGGCTTGAAGGTATCCAGCCCCACGTGCAGGGTGACAAATTCTAATAGCACGCCACGCTGGCGCAGGTCAATCAGTATCTCGGGCGAAAAATGCAGTCCGGCGGTCGGCGCAGCGGACGAGCCATCATAGCGGCTGTACACCGTCTGATAGCGTTCCGGGTCATCTAGCGTTTGATGGATGTATGGTGGCAGTGGGGTGTCGCCCACATCGTACAGATAATCATCCACCGGCTGGTTGAATGCCACCACGCGGCGCGCGTCGTCCATTTCAGCCACAATTTCGCCGCTTAAATCGGTATCATTGATGAAAAATGTACTGCCGATGTGCATATTTTTCCCGCCGACTAGCACCTCCCATTCTTTGGGTGATTGCCGGTTCAGCAGCAAGAGTTCCATTTTGCCGCCGGTTTCTTTTGTGCCGTACAGTCGCGCCGGAATAACACGGGTATCGTTGGCGACGACAATATCGCCGGGGTTGAGATATGCCAGCAAGTCAGAAAATTGTTGGTGGGCAATCTCGCCGGTTTGCCGGTTGACCACCATCAGCCGCGAGGCGTGGCGGGGTTCGGCGGGGGTTTGGGCGA
>CAYPUV010000336.1:0-2932 GCA_964413895.1 uncultured Anaerolineaceae bacterium | reverse complement strand
GGCTGCCGGTGTTGACCCCAGAACCCCACGACCTTTAGTCGTGGGAGTATGTCAGCTACTGAACCGTGAATCTTACCCGTGCTTTTCAAATTAACCCGACTGAGAACGTAGCTTTTGTGGGTGGTGGAGGCAAAAGTACTACCATTTTTCGGCTGGGGCGAGAATTGGCAGCTGATGGCAAGCGCGTTTTGCTCACCACCAGCACCCGCATCTTTGCCGCCCAAATCAGCCTGGCTCCTGCGGCGGTCAGCTTCAATGCTGAAAACCAATCGCTGGCAGATATTCTCCCCGCGCTGAAAACCGCACTTGCCCAACACGGACAGGTGCTACTCACCGGCGCAACCGACGCCGCCAGTGGCAAAGCCTTTGGTGTGCCCCCAGCTATTATTGACCAACTGGCACAAGCAGGCGTTTTCGATGTCATCTTAAACGAAGCGGACGGGTCGCGGATGCGGCCATTCAAGGCTCCTGCTCAACACGAACCGGTCATCCCTCCCAGCACAACGCTGGTTGTGCCGGTGGTCGGCCTGGATGCGTTGGATAAGCCTCTCACCGCTGAACATGTCCACCGCCCGGAACGGGTGGCACAATTGTCGGGGGCAGCGGCAGGCAGTCCCATCACGCCCCAGACCATTGCCGCCGTATTGACCCATCCTGCAGGCGGGCTAAAGAATATTCCTCCGCGCACACGGATTGTCCCCTTGCTGAACAAAATAGAGCTGGTGCAAACCGATCATGGACGCCTGCTGGCAAAATTGCTGTTACAATCAAACCGAATTACAACCGTTGCCATTGGTTCGGTAGCGCAAGATGATCCCATTGCGTGGGTGCAAAATCGTGTGGCGGCGATAGTTTTAGCCGCCGGAGAAGGTCGTCGCTTTGGTGCGGCCAAGCAGTTGGCGCGTTGGCAGGGCAAGCCACTGCTGGCGCATGTGGTCGATACGGCATTGGCCTCTCTGGCCACTCCGGTAATTGTGGTGCTGGGCGCATTCGCAAACGAATGTCGCGCTGCGCTGGCAGGGAAGCCCGTTCACCTGATTGAAAATTCCAACTGGGCTGACGGCCAAAGCACATCAATGCAAGCGGGCCTGGCTACCCTGCCCAAAGACACCAGCGCGGCCATTTTCCTGCTGGCCGACCAACCGCTCATCTCCACCGAAATTGTCGACGCCGTTGTGCAACATTACTGGCAAACACTGGCTCCGGTAGTGTGGCCCGAATTCGAAGGCCGGCGCGGTAATCCCGTATTATTTGACCGGCGCCTGTTCATCGAAATGCAACAAATACGCGGCGATGTGGGGGCCAGACCGGTACTGCTGGCACACCTGTCAGAAGCCGCAGCCCTGCCCGTTGCCACCCCCACCATTTTGCGCGATGTTGACACCCCAGGCGATTTGGAGAGGCTGGAATCATCTGCTAAAATTAACTGATAGCTGGCAGCCACTAGCTAAAAACCAACAACAACTCGGGGATATTATTAATGACACAGGTGGATTGGTGGCGCAAACTGAATGGCCCACTGAAAATTGGACTGGGTTTTGCACTGGTTGCTATTATAATGACAATTGTCGGCGTCATTAAAGACCCCGGTACGCCGGTGAACGTTTGGACACTGACGGTGGGCAGCCTCATCAGCGGCGCAACCTGGGGACTGGTCAGTTGGGCAATCGCCACGGCGGCAATAACGGTGGAAAAGGACGTTGCGGCGGAGAATAGTGACCAGCAATAGCATCGCGCTTTCGGGGAGCATTGGGGTAATGGGCAGCCTGTTGACAACCCTTGCTGCCGCGCTGTTGCATATTTATCGATTGCCGGCACTGCTTCCTCAACCGATTATTGGTTGGGGGCTGTTTTTATTTTTGGGCGTTATCAGCCTTATTGAACTGCCCATTATGATTTTCGGCTTACGCAAGATGGGCGACAGCGCAGAACCAAACGCGCGCCGGGCGACGCTGTTCGGCAACGCGGCTTTTGTATTTTTCCCTGCTATTTACGCGTTGCCCAATTTGCTACTGACCGACATTTCTCAATTGTGGATGGGCCTGCTGATCGCCGGCCTGAGTTTAGGCCGTTTTGCAGCAAGTATGCTCTTTTTGCCCGCTCACCCCAACTAACGCCAGCGATTGCCGAACTCAAAATACCTTATGACTCATAAAAATACACTTTCTACAATCAAAGCACTGGCCATTGATGGCGATGGTGTACTATGGCGCGGTGGAACCGCTTTGCCCGGGTTTGCCGATTTTATCACCTTCTTGCGCCGCAGCAACATTCCCTTTACCCTGGTCACGAACAATGCCACCAAAACGCCGGCCCAATTCGTAGAAAGATTTGCCCGGTTTGGCGTTGAAATTTCATTGCCAGAAGTGGTTTCATCGTCTATTGCCACCGCTGAATATCTAAAAGCTCACTTCCCCCCTGACGCCCGCTTCTTTGTCATCGGAGCGGGCGTTCGCCACGCCATTGAAGCAGTAGGCTTTGAAATTGCTGAAAAAGACGTTGCCGCCGTCGTTGTGGGGCTGGACTTTGAATTGAGCTATGGTAAACTAAAAACAGCCAGCACCCTCATCAACAAGGGCGCACAATTCATTGGCACCAATCCCGACCAAACTTTCCCCACCGCAGATGGCGTTGCCCCCGGCAACGGAGCCATTCTGGCCGCGCTCACCACAACCACCGGCAAGCAACCATTCATCATCGGCAAACCAGAAACGCCAATGTTTACGCTGGCAATGAAAAGAATGAATGCCAAACCCGTTCACACAGCGGTGCTCGGCGATCGACTGGAAACAGACATTTTAGGAGGCCAACAGGCCGGTTTGAAAACCATCCTGGTATTGAGCGGCATTACCACCCCCCACACCCTGGCAAAAAGCGCCATTCAGCCCGATTTGGTCTTTGAAAACATTGCTGAACTGCTTCAGGAATGGCG
>CAYPUV010000335.1:0-2985 GCA_964413895.1 uncultured Anaerolineaceae bacterium | reverse complement strand
CGCATTCGTGTTGATGGCGGTATGTCGCACCCGTTGCCTTCGACCAGCCAGCCGCGAACGTATATTTCGCGGGAAACCCTCTTCTTTAGAGAAATGGTCACTGCATTAATGGCGACGGCCGTTTTGTTGCTGCTGGCCAGTTTTGTCATTCCGCCACTTGGCGCAGTGGCGAACCTTGCAGCAGCAGGGACCGGCGAAGTGAAAGCGCCGTGGTTTTTCCTATCAATTCAAGAAATGTTGCGTTACGTACCACCGCTTTGGGCTGGCTGGATTTTTCCGCTGGGGGGCTTGCTGCTGCTGGCATTGATCCCGCTGATTGATCGACGCGGAGCAGGGCGCGGTGAATGGTTTGCCCGTGCACGCTGGAAAGTGCAAACGTTGTTCGTGGCGCTGATGGTAGCAATCATTATTCTCACTGCCATCGCCTGGATGCGGTAACGCCCTTGCGCACGGTTTTACCGAAAAAGGGTGCTGCTGCAGAATACGCAATGCGAGTGTTATCAATGTTCACGTCTACTAGACGATTGTTCTGGTTTGTTATCAGTGTAACTGTTCTGTTTATGGTGCTGGTGATTGTGGCCGGGCAGGATCAGAATTCGGGGTGGCGGCGATACCAGCAGCGCTATTTCCAGCGCAGCCAACAGCCAGCCGACATTCGCGTGCGGGAGGTTGTGCCACAAATGACTGGCAAGCCGGAGCTGTGTGTTACCTGCCACATTGGGTTGCAGGAGATTAGTCCATCCCACCCGGTTGAGGTGTTTGGCTGCATTACGTGTCACGGGGGAAATGCGCTGGCATTGGATGCTGACCAGGCGCACGCCGGAATGCGCGGCGACAAAAATCCCAGCGATTTGTCGGTGGTGGAGCAAAGTTGTGGGCAAGGATGCCACAGTGGACTGGAAGACGAAACCAAAAACCACGTTGAAGGCGTTTTGCGGAGCCTGCAAGCAACCTACGCCGGGGGAATCGCTGCGGTGCGATATTCATTTGGGGCGCAGCCTGATGAAACCCCCATCTACGGCGTTCATAGCGTTACCGATGACCACATTGTCACGCCACACGGTTTGACCAGCCTCAGTACTTTCCCGCGCAACTCAGACTATCCCATTGACCAGAAATTTGCTGAAAATTGCCTTGACGCCGGTTGCCATCTTTCTGAACCGCCCCGTTCTGAACCGTATTTCTATCGCTCAACGGGGTGCGCTGCTTGCCACATTGTTTATGAAAACGATGGGCTGTATCAGGGCGATGACCCCACCATTCCCCGTGACGAACCGGGACATATGCGCGTACACCAGCTTACCACGGCGGTCCCGTTTTACCAGTGCAATCATTGCCACAATCGGGGTAACTACTCACTGCGGCAAATGGAGTTCCTGCTGCGCGAGGATGTCCCACCGGCGGGCAAACCTCTATCTGACCAGATGCCGGAAGAGGGACGCCGACTGATTGAATACTACCAGCCTATCGGCGAATTTACGTTGTGTGAGTGGGAACTGGACTGTATTGATTGTCATACGTCTCAAGAGGCAATGGGCGACGGCGATATTCATCCCAATCAATACGAAATGCAATACACGCAATGTCAAACGTGCCACGGCACATTAACCGAATTGCCGCACGTTGTTACCGTAACGGCGAAAAATACAACTGCGCTGCGACAGGCCCGCCTTAATCCTAATTATGATTTGCAAGTTGGCGATCAGGTAATCGTAACCGAGCGAGGCGAGCTGCTGGGGAATGTGAAATTGATAAACGGGCAATATATGCTTACCGGCAAAGCATCGGGCAAAGTGTACCCGTTCAATCCGGTGCTGGGATCAGGGTGTGAGCAGGATGGCACACGGCAAGATTCGGCGTACTGCCACCAATGTCATGCCTATCAGCGATAGGGAGATTAATGAATGACAAAGGGTGAAGAACGAATGACCAATTTTACACGCCGCCGATTTTTGCTTTGGCTGGGAAATATCGGCCTGGTTGCCATAACGTGGAAAACAGCGCGGGGCATTTGGCAATTTTTGCTCCCGCCATTGACCACACCGCAGCCAAAGCCGGTGCGCGCCGGTTCTCCGGGAGCGTTTGCGCCCAATACGCTTACATTTATTGAAGAAGCAACGGCCTGGCTGGGGCGCGACGGGGGCGGGTTTTTCGCCCTCAGTGCCGTTTGCCCCCATCTGGGATGCACCGTTCGCCAGGATGGTGAGCAGTTTGCTTGCCCCTGTCACGGCAGCCGGTTTTCTCACCTTGGCGCAGTGCTACACGGCCCCGCTACCAGCCCGATGAAATACCTGGCAGTTGTGACACAAGAAGGCGATTTGTTTATTGACCCGGTTAAAATTGTCTCTCCTGAAATTAGACTGGTGGTGTGATAATGACCAACAATGCAATGGCGTACCATTTTCTGAGCTTGTGTTTGATGTATCCCCAGCCTGACCTGGCTGCGCAGCTCAATGCAATTGCAACGCAAACGGATGCAATGTGGATGAAAGAATTAGCCACAGCGTTTGCCGTAGAGGAATTAGAAACGCTGCAAATTGAACACACGCGGTTGTTTGTCAACAACGTAGATGGTGTTCCGTGCCCCCCCTATGAAGCGGCCTACATTGATGGTCAGCTGCTCACCCTCACCACTGCCGATGTAGCAAAGGTTTACGCCAAATGGGGACTGGAGAAAACGCAAGAAACCGCAGATTATTTGCCGGCAGAATTGCAATTTCTGGCTTATCTGATTGAGTTGTCTGCACAAGTGGAAGACCGCAGCGCTGTTGTGCAGGCTCGCCGCCAATTTGAAAAAGACCATCTGCACCGCTGGCTCCCCAAATTTGCCGCCGCCTTGCAGCAGCACGCCCAGCTTCCATTTTACCGGGCCGTTGGAGCGCACCTGGGCAGTCTGCTCCCGCACAATGAATAACTGATGGTAGATTCTGAGAAAAGGCATCAAACACTGGGCTATTATGGCGTTCTGGTTGTGTTGGGGCTGAC
>CAYPUV010000334.1:0-3031 GCA_964413895.1 uncultured Anaerolineaceae bacterium | reverse complement strand
GGGTGTAGCTGTTGGGGTGGGCGTGTTTGTTGGCGGATGGTACGCCGGTGTGTTGGTGGGCGGAATCGGTGTAGCTGTGGGTGTAGCTGTGGGCAACGGCGTAGGCGTGGCCGTATCTTCTGGCGTGGGTGTAGCCGTTGGGGTGAGCGTGAAGGTGGGAATTGGCGTTTGGGTTACGGTAGGAGACGGCGTAAATGTTGGCGACGGGGTCGGGGTAACGGTGGGTGTCGGGGTTGTTGTTTCTACAAACGGCAATGCAGCCACCAACTGGCTTTGGGATAATTCATTCATAATATCGGCCGGCGGTTGTCCGCCTTCCGCCAAGGCAATATTTTCATTTGTGCCAAACAGGCTGGCTGCCAATGCATTGATGATACTGGCCGGGGCAACAATACCACACATCCACACCAAGAGCAGGATTAAAATTGCCAACCCCAGCCGAGTTCCCAACGGCACATTGGCGTACCACTTGCTCACGGTATCTACCCGGTTGCGCATTTTAGACCCAACTCTGCCGGCTCCACGGGCCACGCTACTGATGGCATCAGGTTGGTTGGCTGGACGCTGCTTTTTGGCAGCCATCGACTTGCGTCGCTTGGGCTGCGCTTTAGAAGCGGTTCTGGCGTGTTGCTTGCTGACGGTACGAGCCGGACCAGACACATGTTTCACGGATTTTGAGCGGCGTTGTGCAGGTCGTCGCCCGGTAACGGGTTTAGATACGGGACGACTGGCCCGGGCATAGGGCAACGGTGGTGGGGCAACGGGGCGCACGGGCACAGGGGGTACGGCCCCGGTGGTAGCGCGGCGCTGAACAGGCCTACTGGCACCGGTAGCGCGCGGCGCAGAAATGGCCGGGCGTGGCTGTCCGTTGCGAATCAGATCCATTGTTTCTACCAGTCGGTCGCTCATAATGCGGTTGAGGACAGCAGACAAGTTGGGGTACTGGTACATCAATTCATCAAAATCTTCTTTCGCCAGCACCCAGATGTCAACATCGGTTTGCGCATAGGCGGTAGTCGCATGGGGGCGCCCGGAAAGCAACGCTGTTTCACCCAAAAAATCGCCGCTACCTAACACAGGGAGCGGTATTATCCCATTCGGCGTAGACGTGAATCGCTCAACGTGCCCATTTTCAATGAAGTATAATTCGTTGCCGGCGTCGCCTTCTTGATAAACATAATCACCGGCATGGAAGCGCCGGGCGTGCAGTCGGGCTGCAATTTCGTCCAACTGTCGCCGCGACAAGCCACCCAACACAGCCAATTTGCGCAGATGTTTTTCAATAAACTGATTATCGGCTGCGTTAAGATGTTCGCGCAGGGCCTGGCTCAGTGCCACGCTCAATTGGGGATGCTTCACCAGCAAGGCATCAAAATCCACACGGTACAACGCCCACAAGTTTGTGTCTGTCACGGCAATTGCCGTTTCGGTGCGATTCTTGCCGGTCATCAAAGCGGTTTCGCCAAAGTAACTCCCCTCCCCCACCCGCGAAAGCAGCTCATTTGCTTCATTTTTAACATCAACCTGTCCAGCTTCCACAATGAACAGCGCGTCTCCGTGGTCGCCAATATTAAAAATAACCTGGTTCGCCGGTACGTGACGCAACATCAAGTACGTGGTGCAATCGGCCAGGGCGTCCGGTGACAGGGTGCTAAAAAGAGGAATTTGCTGCAAAACTTCAACAGCATATGCCTGATCAGTCTGGCTCAAGCGAGCAGTAATGGTGCGGCTGAGGGTTGCTTTAATTTCGGGATGCGTTTGGGTAATTTTGGCGAAATCTTCTGGAGAAAGCTGCCAAACAGTTGTTTGCTGGGCTGCCTGCGCTGTATCGGCGTGAGGTTTGCCCGTTAAAACGGCCATCTCGCCAAACATTTCACCGACGCCCAATTCGCTGTAATCCTCATCCGTTTCCCCAATGAGCCGTACCAGTCCGGTTTCTACCAGATACAGGCCTGTTGCGGGGGTGTTGCTGCGGAAAATAGCTTCATCAGCCTGATACTCGTGCGCCACCAAACGGCTGGCAATCAGGTTTCGTTCATCAGCAGTGAGCGTCTTCAAAAAAGAAATGTTGCCCAGTTTTTTTGCCAGATGGTTGGCCATTTGCACAATAGAGGAACCAAGTACTCGACTGAGGCTTAGCCCCACGTGCGGGCTGTTATAGATTAGTGTTTCTAAAGCGTCGCTGTCCAGAACCGAGGCGGTGACATTGGATGTAGCGCGGGCGGTGACGGTTCGGGGAACTCCTTGGAAGAAATCTGCTTCGCCCAGCAAGCTACCGGGGCCGAGATTTGCCAGCGTGGTGTGTCCGTCAACAGAAAGGCTGATGCGACCTTCTTCTATGATGTACAGGGCATCGCTTGTGTTGCCTTTTGAGAAGATGAGTTCGCCGCGGGTGTAGGTTTCGGTTTTGAAGTGCTGGTTGATTGCGCGACGCTCTTTGCTGCTTAGGTTAGCAAAGAGGGGAATTGCGTTTAATTGCTCTTCTTTCAAAGGTCTACCTTCTTTCATAAAGGATGTGAGGCTGTAAAACCGGATAGGGGGGATGGCAATTTATCTACGCATATTTGCTTACAGCCGTTAAAAAGTTTACGCAATATACGAATATTGGCAAACTGTTCCCTCTGTTATGGATTATCCGCTTGCTGAAATACAACCTGCCACGAAGGTGCAACACCTGTCGCTAAATTTGTGCACGAGGTTTGGGAAATAGCAATCTCGGTGGCTTTTAATGCTGGGAAATCAGCTAATTTTACCTGATAAACTTGCCTGGTATCCATTTCAAAATCGGCGTAGCCGGGATTGGCAGCGGATTTAAAGCCTGTGAACACGGTATTTTCGCCACCGGGCCAGCTAATTACAACTTTTTCGCCCGGAATCCCCTTCCCCTGACGGTCGGTCACATAAATCCGCAGGGTTCGGTTGCCTTTATTGTCGCACAACGGAACTGATTGAGCCAATTTGAAGGTAGCTCGAGAAGCAGCGGTGGGCCGAGAGCGTGGGGTAATCGTAGGGCTAACGGTTGGTTTTGGGG
>CAYPUV010000333.1:0-3074 GCA_964413895.1 uncultured Anaerolineaceae bacterium | reverse complement strand
TCCGGTGGACATTCTGGCAGGACCCGGTGTCGGCACGTATGCATTGGCGCTGGAAGCGCTGCTGACCGACCCCACGGTGGATGCGGTGCTGGTCATCATGGCACCCAATGACTGGTTTTTGCCCACCAGCCTCGCCGATGCGGTGGCCGACATTGCCGCGCGGCATCGCAAGCCGGTGCTGACCGCCATCATGGGCGAAATGTCCGCCGCCAGTGACGAAGCCCGCGCCATGCTCAGCCGCCGCCGCATTCCAAATTTCACCTTCCCCGAAGAAGCCCCTTCCGCACTGGCCGCGATGTGGCAGCGCCGCCAGTGGCTCGATGCGGTGGAAGATGCGCCATCCGCCACGCCGAACATTGACCGCGCCGCCGCCGAATCTGCGCTGAATGCGGGCAAGTTCGCCACCGCGCTCGCCGCGTATGGCATTGCGCTGCCGCCATCGGAATTTGCCGCTACTCCCGCCGACGCAGTTCGGCTGGCGGAAACGATGGGCTATCCGGTGGTGCTGAAGCTCGTTTCGGCAGACATCACCCACAAATCGGATGCGGGTGGTGTGGTCTTAAATCTGGGGGATGGTGCGGCGGTGGCACGTGCCTTCGGACAGATTATGGACGCCGCCCGGCACGCGCATCCATCCGCAAAATTGGATGGTGTACTGGTGCAAAAAATGCTGGTCGGCGGGCAGGAACTCATCATCGGCGCGCGGCGCGACCCGCAATTCGGCGCGCTGGCGCTGGTGGGCACGGGCGGGGTGGAAGTGGAACTCGTGCGCGATGTCGCCACGGCGATTGCGCCGCTGTCGCCCGCGCAGGCGGAACGTCTGCTGGACGAGACCATCGCCGGGAAACGGCTGCACGGCTGGCGGAACATCCCCCCGGCAGACCGCGCCGCCGTGATTGACGCGCTGGTGCGGCTGTCACACTTGGCGGCGGATTTTCCGCAAATCACAGAAGTGGAAATCAACCCGTTTTACGCCGTTTCGGCGGGTGGTTTCGCCGTGGATGTGCGCGGACGGACGGCATAACGAATCAAAAAGGAGCGTGCTCAAAACCGAGCACGCTCCTTTTGGGGTGGTGGTCAAATTGTATGTGATGAAAGATGTCATTGCGAGCGAAGCGAAGTTGAAAATGCCCGGATGGGTGCAATCCCCACCATTCAAACCAGGGAGATTGCTTCAGCCCTGCGGGCTTCGTAATGACACATTACTTACTTGTACGCCACTACCCCTTTTGGGCGGGTAAACCACTATCCCAAACCAAACACCCACGGTTGCGGGATTGCCAGCAATGTCAGCGCCGACCCCGTCAATGCCATATTTTTCATAAAATTGACCATTTCTGCCATTTTCATTTGCTCATCTTCCACCGTCCAGAAATTGTGCATCATAAAGGTAACGGGGAGGTAGAAAACAACCAGCGCAATCACACCGATGACCGGCTGGAAACCGGTGAGAATGCTCAAGCCACCAATGAGCATCAATAAACCACTGCCGTACACTGCCAGCTTTGGTGCGGGAACACCCTTTGATGCAGCGTAACCACTCATCATTTCCGCCCGTGAGAAATGGTTCATAGCATTCTGAAGATAAAAGAGACCAACGATAATACGTCCGATTAAAAATGCAATTGCCATCAGGTAATCCTCCAAAATTACATATTGTGTATTTGCTTTATAATTACTACTCACTATATATTTGATAGCAATTATATCACAGATATTTCCTTTGTCAAATGCAGTTTAGCTGGTATAATGTTTTTTAGGAGACGATAAATGATGGCCGACGAACATCATGATTGTCCAATTGAAAAAGTCGCCAAAATAATTGGCGACAAATGGGTTTTGCTGATTCTGCGGGATTTGGCGGATGGGTGCAAGCGTTTCGGGGAACTGCAAAAATCGGTGACGGGCATCAGCCCGCGCACCCTCTCGGCACGGTTGAGCGTGCTGGAACACCATGGGATGGTGACACGTCGCGCATACGCCGAAATTCCACCGCGCGTGGAATATACGCTCACGGAAAAAGGTGTTGCGCTGCTGCCCTTAATTGAGAGTATGCGGCAGTACGGCAACGAATGGTTGGTGGATACGGCAACCGTTGAGTAGCCGCATCCACGCCATAGTTTTCGGTAGTGGTTCAATTTGACTGATGGAAATCATTTGATATGTAGGGACAGAGCATTGCTCTGTCCCTACACAAAACGAAATTTACCCACTGTTCTTCAGATATATATTTGTTTCATCAGTCAAAAATAGCCACCACCTAATTTTCATCTTGTGGCGTTACGCCCGTTCCACCGAAACCGTTTTACTGCCGATACGGTAATCCTGCGGATTGGCGAGCACTCTGTCCACAAATTGTTCCGGGACATCCACAAAGGTGCGCTGTTTCTGCACCCGAATTTTACCGATGGTGTAACCGGGAATGTTGGCATATTTCGCCAGCGAGCGCACAATATGGTTGATGCGGATACCGTGAATTTCGCCCGTACCGAGCGCGAGGCGCACCATCCCTTCTTCGTGCGACGCTCGCCCGAAGCTGCGTTTTTCCTGCCCGTTTCGCTTTCGGGGACGGAAGGTTTTTTCTTTGGCTGATTTTCTGAATTGCACCGCACCCACCGGCTCGATGGGGCGTTGTTTCTCGCCGGCGCGTGCCAATTTCAGCGCGGCGGCGGCAACGGCGACGGGGTCGTATCCCGCCTCCACCAGCTCGGCGACAATCTCTTGCTCGGCGCGGAAACGTTCACGGCGTAGCCAGACCATCACTTTTTCCACCAACTCCGCTTTCCGCTTGGCGCGGATATCGTCTTCTGAGGGGATTTCCACTGCAGACATTTTTTGTTTGGTGTATTTTTCAATCCGCCGCAGTCGCCACTGTTCTTTGGGGGTTATCAGTGAAATAGCGATGCCGGTTTTACCCGCGCGTCCAGTTCGCCCCACCCGATGCACAAATATTTCGGGGTCTTCAGGCAAATCATAATTGAATACGTGCGAAATATCGTCAATATCCAGCCCACGCGCCGCGACATCCGTCGCCACCAGCACGGTGACGCGCCCCTGCCGGAAACGGTTGAGTG
>CAYPUV010000332.1:0-3075 GCA_964413895.1 uncultured Anaerolineaceae bacterium | reverse complement strand
AAGGTCAACTTATACTGACGAGAATGGCATCCTACACAAACGTGTAACCATTATTCGCGAGAATCCTCTTGATTCTCCACAAATTGTCCAATGCGGGCAAGTGAGCGCTGAAACTGTTTCTGGAACATGTCAGTATGTTGCACAAGTTTCTCAACTTGACGCTGATTCCGCAGGCGGGGTGACTTCCTATCAAAAGCACTACGCAGACAAGTACAAATGCCCCGGAGGTGATTGCGTAGGGGGAGGGACATACATAGTGAATTTTTACAAGATGACACGAGTGGAAAATTGGTGGACAAGAAGTAATACAAATCTCGTTGTGTGGAATGCTGACTTTCTGTGGGGGTGCACTGGCAATTGCTTTGAATGCACAACCGGATCAGCCTGGCAATATACTTATCATGATCCCCTTGGCAGTCCAGGTTGGAATGGAACTCAGAGTTGGACATATATCTATTCAAGCAGTGGCTGGCCAATTTGGGCGGGGAGTATTGATATCTCATTTTTGGTCGGAGCGCGCATGTCTTCTGAGTCAAGTGGCGGAAGTTTGTACGTTCAAACTGCATGGATGAATTAACGGAATCCAGTGACGGTCCATATAGTCGTAGTGCTGAGAGCATTTGACTATATGGACCGTTTATCTGGCTGCGATATGAAAACCTCTGGTTCTGCGATATATAAAATGATGAAAAAAACTTATGTGCTAAATTTTATCCAACAAAGTATCCTGATTGTGGCGATATTATTCTTCTATTCAGTCTCAACATATTACGATCACATTGCCAGACGAATGACAGAACGTTTTTTGGCGCGAGAGGCTGGACCGTTCTTCCTGCTCTCATATATTCTCCTGATCATCGTTGGCATACTCTTGTTCTGGTTGTTACCGATAGGAAAGGGACAACTTTTGAATCGACAAAATATACTTGTTGCAATTATTGCTGGGGTAATTCCCTTTATTACGCTGATGGGGAGAGTCAGTTTTCGGGTGTTTTTATCTCAATCATTCATCTCGATAATTATGCCCAATTACTATCTGCTTCAATGGACGGTCGTCTCCACTGTTCCTCTCATCTGGCTTGGCATGGTACTGGGATGGTGGCTAAAAGGAAGTATTCAAAGGCATCGAGAGGCAGATAAATAACAAGTTCGTTTTTACGGCTATGCTTCGCCAATGTTCATGTTCGTTACAATGGACGAAGTGGAGACATTTAATCTTCACCCCACCATCCTCCTTCATCCCCGGCGGTGCTAACAACTGCGTTCAGCGGACGGGCTTACCGCCCGCGGGTTCAGGCCGGCGATGCGTGCATGGGCGGCGGCTCGGGCCTCGGGCGTGGGCCGGACGGGCCGCCCGCCCCTGACGCTCGTCGTTAGGCCAGTAAAAATACTAAAGACCTGCAAAACAGGAGTAAATTAGAAGGTCGAATTTAGAGGATAGGAGGACTGAGAAATGAAAACGGCAACTCGAATTTTTGGGATGTTGGTTTGGCTGGGAGGACTTGCCATTGCCGGGTCAGTGATCTTAGCCCTTACTGCTTCCCGGGTGGGAGAACATAAATCAAGCACTTATGGTAAGGCTTACCTTGAATTTCAAAATTCTTGGGGGGGCGAAATTGGCATTGTGCCGCCAGAATTCAAACTTAAGCGAACCTATGAGGTCTCCCAATATAACAGTGTTTCAGAGCAATACGAAATCATTGAAAAAACTGAACAAATACCACTTACTCCCAAGTCTATAAGAATTGACTCTACCGTGGATTACGGGGAGCAGGAAAGGGCTTTGCTGGTATTTAATGCCTTCAAAGCACAAACCACAGAGACTTATGTGATTACCAACAAGACCAATTATTCAGGGGAATTGTTGGTTGACTTAACCAAACCGCGTGACGCAAACTTGATGTATGACTATAAAATTGTGCTTCCGGCTCAAGACAATCTCGTGGTACAGCCCACAATGGAAAAGTCAGTCGTTTTGAGGCCCAAACTGTCTGCGGGAGAGCAGGTAGAAATCATCATTACCTACACAACTAAAGGGATGAATGTTTTCAAGTACAACCTTTCGGCCTATCAAAACAACGTCATAGAGAATCTTCAGGCGCAAATCAAGCTCAATACGCGCGATTTTGAGATTTATCGATTTGGATTGCCCCATAAAACTGATTTAACTCCTACAGGTGCTAACATTCAATTTAATATTGATGATTTTTCCACTACTCAAGATTTAGGGGTTACCTTTGTTTCAAAGCAAATGTATTTAGATCAAATCCAGAGTCTGATGACCTATTCACCGATTTCATTGGTCCTTTTCTTGGTGGTAATTTTCTTCTTCTCGCAGATTTATGCTGTCAAATTCAACGTATTCCATTACCTGTTCATCGCAATGATTGATGTGTTTTACTTTTTGTTTGTTGCCTATTTGATACGTTTTTTTGGCGTAGTCCCCACATTTGGGGTATCGATAGCCCTCACCGCTGCAATGTTTCTTGTTTACTGTCCCAATGTCCTTGGATGGCATTTTGCCAGTCGAATTGCGGGGGTCTATCTATTCTTGCTGACTGTTATTTTCTCGCTGATATTTTTGATGCCTATCTTCAGGGGATTGTTATTTGTAATCCTAGTTTTCTTGATATTTATGTCGATAATGATTTTTGTGAGTCGTTCAGACATTTCAAAGTGGCCTATTGCGAACGAAAAAGAACTGCCCATACAAATCAGCTGACTTATATTGGACATAGGCACAGTTTTGACTTTGGCCTATGTTCAAATCATCTGGCGGCCTTCGCCTTTACTTCACTGAGATACAGCAAAGGTGGCTCGTTTCGTTTATCAAAAGTGGCCTAACAAACCCGTTCAAGCCGACCGCCCAACCTTGATTTTTATTGAAGGGGTGTTTGATTGAAACCTAATTCGCCAGCAAAGTTGTGTATAATTCAGCGTGTACTCGCCCGTGAAGTGGTGTTCTGGTTCGGAGTCGCCTCTAATTAAAATTTGGTGAGTGGCGGCGGCTTATTTGCGGGCGTTAGCCCGCGTGCCAGGTAGTGATAGGGGACGGACGAGAAATCGGCGAGCGTG
>CAYPUV010000331.1:0-3087 GCA_964413895.1 uncultured Anaerolineaceae bacterium | reverse complement strand
ACCACGTGTATTCATCATCCGGTGTATCTTCAAAGAGCCAATGCCCACTCGGATCACTAAACCGCAGCGGATTGCCCCGCACATAGCTATACCGATTCAAGTCTTGCGGGTTGGCGTAATCGGGGATGACGCTGTCCGCGCTGATGAACCGCCCGACGGCGGGGTCGTAATAGCGGGCGTGGTAATCGAGCAGCCCGAAGCCGTCGCGGCGTTGCCCCGTAAAATCGTAGTCGGTGGCGTCGGTGCCGCTGCTCCAGCGCTCGCTGCCATACGGATTATACCGCACTTGGTACACTGCGCCGTTGCTATCGGTTGTTAAGTTTGCGCTGCCGAGGTGGTCGCTGTGGAAATATTTTACCCCCGAACTGTCTCGCATGGCAACCCGCTCGCCGCCAAAATAGTAGTATTTGGTCTCGGTGGTGCCGGTCTTTTCATAATAGTTGCCGATGTACACGGTGGTGACGTTGTCTTCGGTTTTCAGCAGGCGTTCCCCGTCGCCGTCGTAGGTGAAACTGACGCTGTGACCGGGCCAGGTGACACTTGCCAGTTTGTTTTCGGCGTTGAAGGTTTGGGCGTAAATTGTGCTGCCTACGGTGCGGGTGAGCATATTCCCGTTGGCGTCATATTGGTAATTGTTGCTTCCGGCATTTGTCACGGCGTGAACGTGAGTAGCATCGGTGTAAAGCAGCGTACCAAGGCTGGGTTTCCGGGTCAGGTTGCCGATAGGGCTGTATTGATAATCAATTCGAGGGCGCGCCGGGGCAAAGGCAAATTCACGGTAGTCGTCCAAATAAGCGTTGCCGCGATAAATCCAGTGGTGGAAACGCCACTGCTTGCCCGAAGGCATCGGATGGTGGTAAATGCCCCGCACGGCGGGATTGTTTTCCTGATAAACATCGGCGCTGAAACCGGCTGCGCTGTCATCCACTTTGAGGGTCAGTACATACCAGGTGTTCAGTTGCAGGTTGGTGATGAGGTCGGCGGGATATTGCCAGCCGGAGCCATCATTATATTGCACGTAAATTTTGCCGCTGCTGGCAATCACCCCAAAGCGGCGATAGGTGCTGTCGTTGGCTTCGATGGAAAAGTGAGCGAGGGCGTCACTGCGGTCAACTTTGAAACGCACCTGCAATCCTTCGCCGTCAGCCAGGTTGTAGGTGTTGCGGTAGAAGTTGGCAGCCCAACTGTTGCCCGTCCCGCTGTTTTTGACCGTTTTGTTGACGATGCTTTGATAGCCATTGTAGACCCAATTGGCACTGTTTTGGAACGCGAAGGCATCGTAGAATGTGTCGCCGCCCACCCGCAAGCGCAATGCCGCGTTCCAGTAAATGCCCTCCTGCCCGGCGATGACATCTTGCCCGTCAAAGGCTTTGATGCCCGCACCACGGTCAATCGTGGTGCTGCCCCCTTCTGCCTGGATGGTTTGCCCCGCCACCAGCACATAGTCTACCCACATGTTGCGGTCGTTGGGCGCGGCATAATGGTCGTTGGTGAAGACCACGTCAATCTGGTCGTTGCCGGTCAGCGGCGCGGCGATGGTGTAATTTGTCCAGTTGGTGGTGTTGACCGTCCATTCCTGCACCAGCACCCCGTTCACCCGCAATTGCATTTGGGGCCAACCGTCGGCATACGACCCTTTGGCGCGGATGGTGATGGTTTTGGCCGGGCTGCTGTCGCTTTGATGGCCCACCAGCCGGTCCAGATGGTCGTAGCTGTAGCGATGCGTCTCGTTGCGTGAGCCGTCGCTGAGGGTGGTGATGTTGCCCACCGGGTCGTAGCCGTAGCCCAAATTGAGCAGGCTGCCGGTTTGGATGCGTTGCAGTTGCCCGCTTAAGGGATTGTAGCTGCGGGGGGTGGTCAGTCCGTTGCCGGCCGTGCGGGTGGTGAGCTGCCCGAAGACGTTGTAAGTGGCGTTTTGGATGTAGGTGGCCGTTGGATTGGCTGCCGTGAGTGTTTTGGGCAGGCCGCGCGGGGTGTAGCCGGTGGTCACGGTTTCACCATCGGGATAGGTGAGGGTTTTTTGCCGGTTTCAACGTGTTGTGTCCACCGTTCCCAATACGGATTGCCGCTATTGAATGATATTTCGGTCGCATAGGCAGCCTGATAGGTGAACGAACCGCTTTCCGCCGGTAATTTCACCGTTTTCAGCCGCCCGAAATTGTCATAAGTGTAATGGGTGACATTCCCATTGGCATCTTTTTCCGAGAGCGGTTTTTGCCAGCGGTAATCGTAGGTGGTGGTATGGCTGTGTCCCAGCGCATCGGTGACGGTTACCGGCAAAATGCCCTGGCTGTCGGCTGAAAAAATCCACGTGCGACTTTTTTAACCACGTCCCCAGCAGACACACCGCCGGGTAGCCCCAGCGCAGCAGCGTCAGCCAGTCGAAGAGGCCTTCGGTGACGAAGACCGTAGATGCCGCCCGATGCCGACTGGCGCAATCCGCCCCAAAATCAGTGCGGCGTCTTCCAATTCCCCTGCAGCAATCCCCACCCCAGCTGGTCGTTCAAAGCCACGCTGGAAGATTATCACAATATTCTGGTGTCCAACGGAGTGAACAAACAGATTTGGGCCACCGAGTTCGGCTGGGCGGTGTGCGGCGTTCCTCAACCAGGCTACGAATACTGCCAGGACAACACCGGCTGGGAGCAACATGAATGGCTGCACCGGTCGTACCAACTCATTGGCGAATGGAGCTGGGATTGGGTTGGCGTGATGTTCGTCTGGAACCTGAACTACGCCCAGGCCGCGCCCGGCAGCGAGATGGCGGCATTTTCCATTCTGGACAAAGACGGCAACCCCACCGATGCGTTCGAGGGGCTGAAAGGATTACGTTAGTGGTGCAAAACATCTACCACCAAAACTACAATGACCTACTGCTGCCCAGCGGCTTGCGCTATCCCCAAAGTTTGGAGGAGGTGGCGACGGAATTTGATGCTCAAATCCGCGAGGGCAGACTGGACGGCTACCTGCCCACGCCCACCGGCTTCGACCAGCTTGATGCCTGGCTGGGCGGCGGCTTCCACGCCTACAATCTGATGCTGGTCGGCGGCCCGCAAAACGTGGGCAAAACGGTCTGGATCCTGCAAG
>CAYPUV010000330.1:0-3112 GCA_964413895.1 uncultured Anaerolineaceae bacterium | reverse complement strand
GGAAGCCCAACTGCTTTTACCCCTGGCGGGGCACAGGCGCGTTGGGTAGCTCACTTGGAGATTGCAACCCACTCGGATCGACGCGATTGACCGGATCCCCCCGCACATACGCATACGGCGGCTCGCTTTCAACGGGATCGACGCTGAGGAAGGTGCCGGTGGCGGGCGCGTACCAGCGAGCGCGGAGGTAGAGCAGGTCGAGGTCGTCTTGCCATCACTCGCCGGTGAAACCGAACGAGGGTGCGCCGGGACCTTGGTCAGTGTTGCCATAGGGGTCATAGTCATTCCGATGTTTCGCAATTTTTGACAAATTTCACCATTTCTGTTATGTTATATTTAACATCCCCCCTATCCCTTCGGGGGTAGGGCGCGAGGCCGTGGCATTGCTGCGGCTTCTGCTTTTTCAAACAATGAAAACGATTATCTACGTCGATGGCTTCAATTTGTATTACGGGGCGCTCAAAGGCACCCCCTACAAGTGGCTTGATTTGTTGAAATTGAGCCGTTTTTTGTTGCTAAAAACGAGATTGTTGGCATAAAATACTTCACCGCTCGCATTAGCGCCCGCCCCGGCGACCCACGGCAACCCAGCCGACAGCAAACCTACCTGCGTGCGCTCAAAACGCTGCCCCATCTGGATATTATCTACGGTCATTTCCTTTCTCACACCGTATCGATGCCGTTAGCCAACCTGACCGGCAAGCAAGAATACGTCTCTGTCATTAAAACCGAAGAAAAAGGGTCGGACGTCAACCTGGCATCGCATTTGATTAACGACGGCTATCAGGGGCGCTACGAGGGGAGCATCGACCGTTTGAAGGCGGGTTCGATGAGGTCAATTAGATATGCGTAGGTTTATATGATTGTCAGCGCCCACTGCCACAACAAAAACACAGCCATCCCGCTAATGATGGTGAGCAGCAGGTTTTTGCTAAACCAGCCCACTATAAACGCCACCACCCCGCCGACCAGATAAGCGTTTTGCAAATTGAACTGTATGTTGTCGCCGGTGGGTATCAGCACGGCGGGCACAATGATTGCGGTCAACACGGCAGGCGGCACATATTGCAAGGCGCGCGCCAGCGGTTTGGAGAATTCAAGTTGCCCCGATACCGCGAATAGGGTGTATCGAATAGCAAATGTCACCAGCGCCATACCACCAATGAGCCAGATCTCACTCATATTTGCCTCCCACGCCCCAAACTGATTCGGCTGCCAGCCCGGCAAGAATCCCTGCCAGCGCCGCCAGCATCAGCCCCAATTTATGCGGCAGCGGATACGCCGCCACCGAGACCACACCTGCCACAATTACGCTTAACCACATCGGTTTATTTTTTAAATAAGGGATGGTCATGCCGATAAATGTAACCGGCATCGCTACATCCAACCCCCAGGTGGCAGCATCCGGTATCGACTGCCCGACGGTGAGTCCCAAAAAGGTGCAGATCTGCCAGTTGCCGTACATTGCCAGTGCCGAGCCAAGATAATACCACCGCTTATAAGGTGAATTCGCATCTTGAGAAAATTGTTTGGCTGCCACGACGAACGTTTCATCGGTGAGCCAGAACGCTATTGGCGCCAGCCAGCGCTGCGGCAGGTGTTTGACGTGTGGCACAAGGGTTGCCGAATAAAGCAAATGCCGTAAATTTACCACAAAGGTGGTCAGCACAATGATGGGCCAGCCTGTTCCGGCAGCCAGCAAGCCCAAGGCAATAAACTGCGCTGATCCCGCAAACACAAACGCCGACATCGCCATTGTGCCACTAAACGAGAGGCCACTGGTAGATGACAGCGTGCCAAAAATAATACCGAAGGGGATCGCGCCAATAATCAGGGGGATGGTGTCGCGCGCGCCGGCCAAAAATTCTCCCCGTGCTGAACGGACATTCGAGCCGGTACCCGCGCTGATGGACTGCGCCATAAATTGCCTCGAAATATGAAAGTGATGCAAGTGTAATCAAATTAATCTGGGATAGCAAATGACACGAACAAAGGGTCTGGTCAGGTTTGCCTTAAAACAGTTGCCCCGCCCAGTCAAACACCCCTAGCAATTTCGCCGCCGAAACGATAATCACTGCAATTAGCAGCCAGCGCACAAATCCTGCGCCGCGCTTCACTGCTATTCGCGTAGCTATCCAACCGCCACTAGCATTCCCCACCGCCAAAAGTAGTCCAACTCCCCATACCACTTGATGGTTGAGAATGAAAATCCCCAGTGCAAATATAGTGAACGCCAGCACAATCAACACTTTCACCGCATTGGCCCGTACTAAATCATAGCCCGCACCGAGTACCAGCCCCGCCAGCAGGAAAATCCCCACCCCTGCCTGAATAAAGCCCCCATACAGCCCAATACCAAAAAATATTACGGCCAGTTGCCAGGTGATGTTGCCCGTCATTGTCTTAAACTTGCCGTGTAGCCAGCGTTTTGGGTTAATCAATATGACGACCAGCATAATCACCAGCAGCAGCCCGATGGCGTGGCGCATCATTTCTTCATTTAAGTTGACGGCAATCTGTGCCCCCACCAGTGAGCCAACAATCGCCGGGACGGCCAGTTGCAGTCCCCCCCGCCAATCGAGCATTTTTTGGTGGTGAAAACTGTGCGTGGTGACGATGTTCTGGATCAAAATTGCCACCCGGTTTGTACCGTTGGCAACATTCGCCGGGAGGCCCAAAAAAATCAGCACTGGCAGGGTGATCAGCGATCCGCTACCCGCCAGTGTGTTAATGAAGCCCGCGGCAAACCCGGCGGCAATGACAGCCAAATAGAGATACCAGGCCATGATGTACTCCTCAAATGTGTATTGTTTCATTTTATATATCGAATGGGAGAAATTGCCAAAAATTGGTGTTGTTGCTTCAATGGTCAACGCATCTTCATAATCCTCTGTCAGCTCACCAGCGCTGACAGGTACAGATACGGCGGAAGCGTTATCCGTTTCGGGAGTCGTGGCGGTACTGCTGCCGCTACATGCTGCCAGCGCCATCGCGGCCACAATGACAGAAGTTTAACCGTATTCTGTTTTTAAGGAAATTTATTGTCGAACGACAGGTGTGAGCTACCCAACGCGCCTGTGCCCCGCCAGGGGTAAAAGCAGTTGGGCTTCCG
>CAYPUV010000329.1:0-3128 GCA_964413895.1 uncultured Anaerolineaceae bacterium | reverse complement strand
GCGTTACCCCGTGGATTGCCATTCCGCTGATGATTGTCGGCGGGTTTGCAGCGGGCGCGCTGTGGGCGCTCACCCCCGCGCTGATGAAAGTGAAACTATCGATTGACGAAGTGGTAACCACCCTGCTGTTAAATTCGGTGGCGCTGTTCATCGTGAGTGCGCTATTGAACGGCGTTTGGCGCGACCCGGTTTCGCAATGGCCCCAATCGCCGGAAATCGCGCCGTCGGCGATTTTCCCCAAACTCATCCCGCGCTCGCGGCTGCATTTGGGCTTTCTGCTGGCAGTGCTCACCATCGTGATTCTGTGGTTTGTGCTGACCCGCACCGCCTTTGGGCTACGGATGCGGGCAGTCGGTTTGGGCACAGAAGCGGCACGGTTCGCCGGGATTGATGTTAAGCGCACCATGCTGATTTCGGCACTGGTGAGCGGTGGTATCGCCGGGTTAGCCGGCGTCAGCGAAATTGCGGGGATTCACTACCATCTCATCGATGCAATTTCGCCGGGGTATGGCTACACCGGCATCATCGTTGCCACATTGGGTACACTGAACCCGTGGGGCGTCGCGCTGGCAGCCTTTTTCATTGGGTTGATTGATACCGGCTCGCAGACAGTCAGCCGGGCATTGGGCGTGCCGGCATATCTGGGCGATGTCATTCAAGCGGCGCTGCTGCTGGTAACGCTGGGGATGTTGCTGCTGCAAAATTATCGCATCCGCCGTAAGGAGAGAGCCTTATGACCACAGCCGCATTGTTGACTTTTCTGGTAGGGTTAACCGGCGCAACGCTTCGGGTGGCAACCCCGCTCATTTACGCGACCATCGGCGAAGTTTACACCGAACGCGCCGGAATTTTGAATTTGGGTATTGAAGGGATTATGTTCTTGGGGGCATTTGTGGGATTTGCCGTCGCCGCCCAAACCCGCAGCGCCGAAATGAGCGGGTATCTGTGGTGGGGACTGCTGGGCGCAATTATTGCCGGAATGATTATGGGCGCGCTGATGGGGCTGTTCAGCGTGACCCTTGGCGTGAATCAGCACGTGTCGGGGCTGGGGATCACCCTGCTCAGTATCGCGCTGTCGCTGTTTGGCTTTCGGGTTGTTTTTGGCGAAAGTTCGGTGCTGCCATCGGTTGAGCCGTTCGGACAATTTTCTATTTTCGGAAATTTGCCAGTGCTGGGACCGATTTTCAAGCAATATCTGCTCACTTATATCGCCTTTGTGGTGATTATCCCCCTGGCGTGGTGGGTTTTATATCGAACCAGTTTCGGATTGCAACTGCGCGCCGTTGGCGAAAATCCGGAAGCCGCCGACGCTGCCGGCGTGAATGTGTATTGGATGCGTTATGCCGCGTTGATGCTCGGTGGGGCATTGATGGCAATCGGCGGCGCGTTCCTGTCGCTGGCGCAACTTGGGGCATTCTCGCCGGGAATTATCGCCGGGCGCGGCTGGGTATCCATTGCGCTGGTCATTTTCGCCAAATGGAACCCGGTGCGGGCAATGTGGGGGGCGCTGCTGTTCGGCGGGGTGTTCGCCCTGCAATTGCGATTGCAAACGATAGGAATGGATTTGCCGTTTGAGTTCTTCCTCGCGCTGCCGTACATTGTCACCATTATTGCGCTGGCGATTACCGGGCGCAACGCGGCATATCCCGGCGCATACCTGAAAGCATATCGCCGTGAGTAGCAATCGTTTGATTGTCGATCTTTTGACTCAAAACTTTTGTAAACCGCGTAAGGGCAAATTATTTAACCCAAAGGAGCAAAATTATGGATAAATTTATGCAAGCCGCAATTGAAGAAGCGAAAAAAGGGTTGGCAGAAGGTGGTATCCCCATCGGTTCGGTGCTGGTGATTGACGGGAAAATCGTGGGGCGCGGACACAATCGACGCGTGCAGCAAAGCAGCGCCATCCTCCACGCAGAGATGGACTGTTTTGAAAATGCAGGGCGGCTGAAAGCCAGCGACTACCAGCGCGCCGTGCTGTATTCTACACTTTCCCCGTGCGATATGTGTAGCGGCACCGCACTGCTGTACAAAATTCCCAAAGTAGTCATCGGCGAAAATAAAACGTTTCAGGGTCCGGAAGATTACCTGCGCTCACGGGGGGTAGAGTTGGAGATTCTGAACGATGAAGAATGCATCCAGATGATGACCGATTTCATCGCCGCAAAACCCGAACTGTGGAACGAAGATATTGGTGAATAAAATTTGGAGCCAGTGAACCAATGGGAATGATTGGGCGGAAATCGTGGGGCAATACCGATAATTTGCCCGGTATGGCATTCACCATTGTGTTTGATATTCAACTGCTGTTAAGGCGCACCGAAATGGAGAAGGAACCGCGGATTACACTTGCAGTGACTTTATCCCGCCGCTCCCGATGACAGGACAATTTTTTGCAACCCGCGCAGAAATATCGTGGACGATGCTTACGGTCAGCATCCCGCGTTCTGTTTGGATGGGGTTCAGACTAACTGATAATAACCGCGTCGTGGGTTGAAGCGTTTTACCGTAGCGGGTGCCGATAAGAATGGAGCTGTAATCAGTTGTCCGGGATGTAGATCCGTTTTTTTGCCTTTTGCTAACAAAAAACCGCTCTTGACCGAGCGGCGGGGGTGTGGTACGATAGTTTTGTACCTGACCACCGGCTTTGGTCGGGAAAATGGATCGCTCCGATGCGCAATCATCGGGGCGATTTTTTATATTGCACTGCTTCATTATAGCAAATAAATTTGAAAATTGCACAGTGAGTTTTCACGTCGAAGAGTATGGTGTCCTCAATCGCGTAAATTGAAAATTTTATACCACCATCTTCCAACACTTAATCCCCAACCCAAAAGACCGCCCCAGGCGACTTTCCCGCTGGACGTGCGCGGGTCGAGCAGCCTGCTGGTGACCGGCAGGAGGATGCCGGGCTGTCGGCAGGGTGAGCGTCACCGGCGCCAGGGTGGCCATATCAGCGGCGTCTTCGATGGTTTTTCTTTGGGTAGCAAATGGAGCTTGACATTGGGTGTAAGATATATACACAGCTTCTGTTTCCTAAAAATCTATATTTCTCTTGCCAGGCTTCTCAAGTGTGAGAAGCTTCTTGCATATCACCGGGAAGAAATGGGAAGGAAAAATGAGAATGT
>CAYPUV010000328.1:0-3129 GCA_964413895.1 uncultured Anaerolineaceae bacterium | reverse complement strand
GTCGAAGGGTATGTAACACCCCGACCATGCCGATTTGGCCGCCGACGAAACGCGGGTCGCCCGCCAACTCTTGTAACGCCGCTGCGGCACATCGAAACAGCAAGTCATACATTACCTGCGATTCTGCGCCAACTTTGCCAGCGAAACTACTTTGTTTTTCAACCATCTTTGCAGGCAACACCCCTTCAATAAAAACCGAGCTTGGGCAGTCCAGTGCAACGACTTGTTGGGCGGCATCGCCGGGGGCCAAGCTGTTGGTTTACCCCGTAACCTGACAACTTAACCAGCAACCAACCCGTTAAAACAATTGTTTACTTTCCCAGCCGGCGCCAGAACGCCCCCACCACGCGCGCGAAGAATGGCCTCAGAACGCGCGATGAATTTGGTTGCCAGAAAATATCTTGACAACGATTCTTTTATCGGTTACAATTAGACTATTCAGTCTAATTGGTTGGTCTAATAAAGTGGTCTAAAAAGGAGTGTTTATGCCCCGACCCAGATTTAACAAGTTATCACCGGAAAAACGGGAGCGCATTATGGAAGCTGCCGCCAAAGAGTTTTCGGCCTGCGGTTTTGAGCAGGCATCGCTGAACCGAATCCTCACCGAAGCGGGGGTGAGCAAAGGCGCGGCCTACTACTACTTTGACGACAAAGCGGATGTTTTTTCAACCGCCATTCAATACTATAGCCAGGACATTCGCGCCGAACTCGGCGACATCCCGTCGGAGAAGTTAACCGCCGAAACCTTCTGGCCCACAATGACCAAACTTTATCAAGAGCAATTTATGTTCGTGTTTGACCGTCCGTGGGCGATGAGTTTGTTCAAAACCGTGGGCAAACTATCGCCGGATACCGTTGCTACCAACCAAATGCTGGCGGAAATTATGGAGCAGATGCAGAACCAGTTGTTGGTTGTGTTAAGGCGGGGGCAGGAACTGGGGATTATTCGGCAAGATTTACCGGACGATTTGATGCTGAGCCTGTTTCTGGCGCTTGATGACGCCCACGACCGGTGGTTGTTGTTACACCGGGAGGAACTCACCCCGGAGATGCTTAAAGACACGGTGCTACCACGCTTAATTGATTTGTTTCGCCGCTTTCTTGAGCCGCGAGCCGAGTAGAAATTGAGGGCAAAATGAATACAGCGATTCAAACTTATAATCTTACAAAACAATATGGGGATGTCGTCGCCGTTGATGATTTATCTTTGCGGGTGGATCGGGGCGAAATTTACGCCTTTTTGGGCCTTAACGGCGCGGGCAAAACCACCACCATCCGTATGTTGCTGGGTATGGTCAAACCGTTTGCCGGTCAGGCTTACGTGTTGGGCCGGCAAATTGGTGCGGGCGGTCAAATGCCGTGGGACGCGGTAGGGTATCTGGTGGAAACGGCCAACGCCTACCCCCAGCTTTCGGTGCGAGAGAATCTGGAAGCGATGCGCCGCCTCCGCCCCGGCATTGAACACGCCGCCGTGGAGCGCATGATTGAGCAATTGGGCCTGGCTCCCTACGCCGACCGACGCGCCGGAACCCTTTCGCTAGGGAATGCACAGCGACTTGGATTAGCCAAAGCGTTATTGCACAATCCCCAACTCCTCATCCTCGATGAGCCGGCCAACGGGCTGGACCCGGCGGGGATTGTAGAAATTCGCAACTTGCTGCTGCGCTTGGCTACAGAGCAAGGCGTCACCATTTTTATGTCCAGCCATATTTTGGGCGAAGTAGCCCGCCTGGCCCAGCGCATCGGCATTATTCACCAGGGACGGTTACTACAAGAGCTTGATATCGAAGAACTCCAGCGTAATCGGCGGCGCAGATTATTGATCCGGGCGCGTGATATTCAAGCCGCGCAAGGCGTGTTGGCCCACGCCGGTTTTACGGCGGACATTGTGTCGGCCGGGTTGATGGCCATCATAGATGCACGGGCCATCGAAAAGCCAGATGACATCGCCACGCGGCTGGTTAACGCGGGCCATCCGCCCACCATGCTGGATGTGGAACAAGAAGACCTTGAGCATTATTTTTTGCGCCTGGTGGGGATGGAAGAAACGCAAGCGGAGTCACCGTCGAACACAGGCGAGTACACAGCAAACTCGCTGGTGTTAAGTGCCAGGCTGGCCGGGCAAACGCCCAAACCCTGAAATGAGATACTTTTTTGCTTTGTATGTGAGGAGCCAGTGAAAATGAACAATTTAAACCAGGCAATTTGGGTTGAATTACTTAAAGCGCGCCGTTCGATGATGCCCCTGCTCACCGGGCTTGGGTTTTTGCTGGTGCCGCTGATGGGCGGATTTTTTATGATTATCTTGAAAGACCCGGAATTCGCGCGGCAGGTCGGTTTAATCAGCGCCAAAGCGCAACTGATGGCCGGCGTGGCTGACTGGCCTACATTTATGGAATTGCTGGCCCAAGCCACCGCCATTGGCGGCCTGATTCTCTTCAGCCTGATTGGCAGTTGGGTCTTTGGCCGCGAATATTCGGACCACACCATCAAGGATTTGCTGGCCTTGCCCACACCAAGACGAAGCATTGTGCTGGCAAAATTTGTGGTGATTGCGGTGTGGTCACTGGCGCTCATTGTGATGATCTACGTGGTGGGGCTGGTGGTTGGCACAGCCGTAGACTTGCCGGCGGTACCGATGGATGCCATCCGGCAAGGGAGTATCACGCTGGCCGTAACCGCCGGACTCACCATCGCCGGAGTCACGCCGATCATCTTTTTTGCCAGCGCCGGGCGAGGTTATTTACCGCCGATGGGCGTAGCGATTTTAACCATTTTTTTGGGGCAAATTGTGACCGTCGCTGGCTGGGGCGAATATTTCCCCTGGGCCATACCGGCCCTGTATTCGCAAGGCACGCACTTTGGTATGGTAAGCTATCTGCTTGTCATCCTCAGCGGACTTGCCGGCATCGTCGGCACATTCATCTGGTGGGAGAAAGTAGACCAGACGCATTAGGTTTATCCAGGTTGATTTGATAAATCCGCTGTCGGAGCATCCTTTCAACGCCAGAATCCATCATAAATCTCTCAAATTTTTGTTTGGTGCTAACGGTGGTATCAGTGCCTAGCCGCCCAACGCCCGCAAATAAGCCGCCGCCACTCACCAAATTTTAATTAGAGGCGACTCCG
>CAYPUV010000327.1:0-3149 GCA_964413895.1 uncultured Anaerolineaceae bacterium | reverse complement strand
GGCAGGGCTGTTGCACCTGTGCCCTTTGGGTGCACTCCCCCCTTCCCCTCAGGGGAAGGGGGGAAATAGGGGGGATGAGGGGCAAAAAAGAACGAAAATACTCGTTTCAATCACGAATGCTAACGACTTTCAAAAAACGCCAAAGTCTAGGAAGGGGGAAGATCTGATAGAAATCTATCAGCTTAAAGTCACTTTAAAAGGAAGCAAGCCTCCCATTTGGAGACGTATTCAGGTTTCTGCCGCTATGCGGCTCGACACATTGCACGATGTTTTGCAAATTGTTATGGGATGGGAAGATTATCATTTGCACCAATTTCTTGTTGGCGAAAGATATATTGGTGTGCCGCCCCCCCCAGAGTTCGATGATTGGGGGGCACCGATGGAAGATGAGCATTCTATAAAACTCAACCAAATTGCCCCTGCCGAAAAAAGTAGCTTTGTCTACGAGTACGATTTCGGTGATGGATGGGGACATATCATCCTGGTAGAAAAAATCTTGCCCCCCGAAGATGGCGTGCACTACCCGCGTTGCGTCAAAGGCAAACGAGCCTGTCCCCCCGAAGATTGCGGCGGAATTTGGGGGTACGCCGATTTGTTGAATATTCTTCAAGACCCTGATCACTCCGAATACGAAGATATGCGGGAGTGGGTGGGAGAGGATTTCGACCCCGAATATTTTAATTTGGATGAAATCAACGAAATATTGATGGAATTGTAAATTGGTGGACAAATGGCCGGCGAAACAATCTTAGTTATCGACGATAGCGACCAGATTCGAGAATTCTTAATTGAATACGTCCTGAAACCCGCCGGCTACCAGGCTATTACGGCCAGCGACGGCAAGACGGGGGTAGAAATGGCGTTGGCTCACAAGCCCGATTTGATTATGCTGGATATGAGCATGCCTCGTATGAGCGGGTTGGAGGCGTTGAGCGCGTTGCGAGAAAACGAATGCGCATCGCCCGTTATTTTTATGACGTTGCACGGTTCAGAAAGTATTGCCGTTGAAGCGTTTCGGTTGGGCGTGCGTGATTATTTGGCCAAGCCTTTTACCGTTGCCGAGGCAGAAGAGGCCGTTGATCGCGCACTGCGAGAAATTCGGCTGGAGCGCGAGAAAGAGGCGCTGGCGCGCAATCTTGTCGCCGCAGAAACCGTCCGCCAGACGGTTGTTACCCTATCGCACTACATCAACAACGCCCTGATGGTCTTGACCAATGGAATCCCTTTCATCAATAAATCGGTACAACAAAAACTCCCTGATGAAACCCGACTCCAGAAAATTGTCCAAAGCTGTGACCAGAGTACGCTTAAAATTGGGGCTGTGTTGCGCGTGTTGTATCAGGTTACAGAGGTACAGGCTACGACCTACCTGGACGACACAAAAATGATTGATTTGGAAGCGGCTTTGCGCACCGAGTTGCAGCGCCAATACCGCAAACGCTCGCAACAGCAATGACGCGCACGGTGCTAACGGGTGCTGGAATATTGCTGGGAGTACTGTTGCTGGCAATGTTAGCGCGTTGTGCGCCCTTGCCTTCCCTTCCTCTGGGTCCCCCGCAGACAGTCATGACCCGCAACGCCAAAATGGGTGTCCACACCCGCCTCACCGACGAAGTGGAACCCTGGAAAATCAAGTACACCCTGCAACTGGTGCGCGAAATGGGCGCTCCCTGGATTGTGGAATATTTCCCCTGGGCATACGCCGAACCGCTCCCCGGCATTTTTAACTGGCAGCACAGCGATTTGGTGATTGACCACGCCAACCGGCAGGGGCTAACCGTCATTGCTCGGTTGGGATTTACGCCCCGGTGGGCGCGCCCCACTGATTCTGCCACCTCCTTTTTATCTCCAAACCGATACGCCGACTTTGGTGACTATGTGTATGCGTTTGCCAAACGCTATCGCGGCAAAGTAGATTATCTCATCATCTGGAACGAACCGAATCTGGCGCTGGAGTGGGGCTTTCAGCCGGTTGACCCCGCCGGGTACACCGACCTGCTGCGGGTGGCGTATCGGCGGGCGAAAGAAGCCAATCCCGATGTGCAGGTGCTGGGTGGCGCACTCGCTCCGACGCTTGCACCCCCCGGTGACGAGTTCGGGATGAGCGACCTGAACTACCTGCAAGCAATGCTTGATGCCGGAGCGGGGGAGGTGATGGACGGGCTGGCAGCGCACGCCTACGGCTGGGTTTATCCCCCCGCTGATCCCCCCGCGCCGGAGGTGGTCAACTTTCGGCGGGTGGAATTGCTGCATCAAATTCTGGCAGAAAATGGTTACGCTGATCTACCCATCCACATCACCGAAGCGGGCTGGAACGACCATCCCCGTTGGACGCGGGCCGTAAAGCCGGGGCAGCGCATTGCCTACACTGTTCAGGCGTATCAAATGGCGCAAAATTGGGATTGGCTGGCCTCGCTGAGTATGTGGGCGTTTCGCTACCCTCGCCCGGCGCAGACCTATCAGGATTACTTCACTTTCGTCACCCCGGATTTTATGCCAAAACCGATTTATGATGCGGTGAAAGATTATGCTGCTGATGGCTCGTTGATACTGCCTTGAACTAAATTTCAAGGTTCAAAACAGTGAAAACAACAGGGAACAGTGCGGTCATTGCGTGGAAAATTACAGTGGAAAAGCGATTTGGACGATTGACGGATAACGGTAGTTCGCTGATGAAACTATCGCGCCGCAGATGGCTCATCATTTTTGGGATAGTGGTGTTGCTGGTACTTGCCGCGCGCTGGGCGATGGCGCGCTGGCAGGGGCAAACTGGACTGGCGGAGATTCAACGGCGCGGGACGTTACGGGTGGGGCTGGATGCCAGCTTTCCCCCATTTGAAGCGCTGGACGCAGACGGGAATGTCATTGGGTTGGATGCCGATATTGCCCGCGCCATCGCTGCCGATTTGGGGGTGCGGGCGGAATTTGCCAACATCGGGTTCGATGGGCTGTACGATGCGCTGGCGGTAAAGCGGGTAGATGTGATCATCTCCGGGTTGCCGGTCGATCCCCTCCGCACCCGCGATGTGGCCTATTCGGTGAATTATTTTAATGCCGGGCAGATGCTTGTCACCACCCGTACCGATGTCTACTCTGTGGAAGATTTGGCGGGGAAGACGGTAGCGGTGGAATGGGGGTCAATGGCAGAG
>CAYPUV010000326.1:0-3208 GCA_964413895.1 uncultured Anaerolineaceae bacterium | reverse complement strand
GTGCGCAATAGCTCGAATGTATCTTTGTTGTACACAAATCCGGCGTGAGATTTCCACGTAAGCTGATAAAGTTTATTGCCCAGCACGGTGATGCCTTCGCCGAAGAAATTGGGGGTTAAATTGCGGCGCTGGGTTACAGCGCCCGTTGCCAGTGCCACTTTGCGCAAACTAGAGTGCCCGTAAAGCCCTGTGCCTTCATAAAAAATACCGTCGGCAAAAACCAACCCCTGGGTGAAAGCGTTTCGATCGTGAGGGAATGTGTTGATGATTTTGTAGGTGTAAATAGGGAGGGGTGGTTCTGGTGTAGCGGTTGACGTTGGCAACGGAGATATGGGAGAGTAACTTGTGGCACCCGCAACAGCGGTAACGGTCGTCCCCGGGTGAAAAACTGGGGGAGGCGTTCCCCCGCAAGCAGTCACGCCCAACAAAACAACTATGCCAAGCACACCCTGCGCCCATCGTTTTGGTGAAACGGCAGCAGGTTTTTCTTTTCGCCAACGTGTCATTTTCCGCTCCTGAAATGAGGAATGTTTTCAAAATGATACGTCGACTTGCTTGTTTTGACGAATTTTAACGCAACGCTTCGACGATAGCGGTGGTGTTGTAGCGAATATAATCAAGGTAGGTATCCGCGCCGCTGCCCGCCGCCCCCAGTGAACCGGTGAAAAGTGGCACTAACTTTACCCCGGTATCGTGCGCAATCTGCTCAGCCAGAGTTTTGTTGGTTGTGGTGCCTACAAAAATAGCGCGCACTTGATACTGGTGAATAGCGGCCTGCAAATCCGCCATCTCCCGCGCCGAAGGCTGCGCGGATGAGCTGAACGCCGGAATGACCGCCCCTACTTGCGTTAGTCCGTACCGTTGTGCGTAATAGCCAAACACAGCGTGGTCAGAGACCAGTTTACGATTCTCCGGCGGGATGGTCTCAATCTGGTTTTTCACCCAGGTGTCCAGGTCTTCCAATTGGGTAATGTATGCTTGTGCATTAGCCTGGTAAGTTTGCGCGTGGGTGGGGTCGGCGGCGCGCAAGGCCTGCTCAATATTGCGCACAAAGATAATTGCATTCGCCGGGCTGGTCCAGGTGTGGGGGTCAGTTTTTGGTTGCGCGCCGTTTGTTTCTGCCTGATCATCTTCTTTTAATTGCAGTGCCATCGGTTCCACGCCCGAAGATACTTCTACAATGGCGGCGCTGTCTGCCGCCCGACGAACCAGGTCGCCCAAAAACTGTTCCAAACCGAATCCATTTACCAGCACCACGTCCGCGTCAGAAACGGCGACCACATCTCGCGGTGAGGGGACAAAATCGTGAGGATCCGCACCGACAGGCGGCAAAACAGTCAGGTTAATTTGGTCTCCCCCAACATTGTGCGCAATATCGCCGATGATGGTGGTGGTAGCAACAACATTCAATTTTCCGGCGGCAGAGGGTTTCGGCGGTACGGCCGCCCCGCACGCCGCCAACAAGATGATCAGGCTGATAAAAATGACTATTGAAGAAATTTGTTTTTTCAGGTACATGACGTTTTCACTTTCACACGAAAAAAACTGTCGGCGTCCCATCAACGTTTTATTTGAGCTGATAAATTATGGTAAGCCAAATTATTCGGCTGTCAAACCGACCATTGTTGACAGTGGCTATATCCACATATTCAACACGGCAAACATACCAAACCCGCTGGTGACAAAAATAATCGCTCCCACCAGTACCGCATATACCCCCCGCAGCCGGTACGGGTCTGGCAGGGCTTTGCGCGCCAGAAAGTAGAGGAAACCCAGCACAATGGGTAACAACAGCGCATTCATAATCTGGACGGCAACGCTGAGTTCCACCAGGTTGACCCCGGAAATCACCAACCAGCCAGCCAATACCAATCCCAGGGTGTAAATAGCGTAAAACCAGGGGGCTTCTTGCGGTTTATGCTCAAGAGAATGTCGATAACCGCTCACCTCTCCCAGCCCCCACGCTATTGCCAGTGAAACCACAATGGCAGCAACCATCGCCGCACCAATCATCCCTAAGCCGAAGAATATCGTTCCGGCGATAGTGCCCAAAAATGGCGTCAATGCCTGGGTGATTTGCTGCACAGTTTCCAGCGGCACACCGGGGAAGTTTTGCCCCAGCGTGGCAGCCGTGGCAACCAACACTCCGCCCATAATAATTTGGGTGACTACCGCTCCAAAGGCGGTGTCCCAGCGTGCGGCGGACAAATCTTTTGCCGTCAACCCCTTGTCCACAACCGCGGATTGTTGATAAAACACCATCCAAGGCATAATAACCGCGCCCACGTTGGCAGCAGCCAGATAAAGATAGTTTGAGTCTCGCCAGGGGATTTGGGTGAGACCCTGCAACATTACCGTCGCTTGGGGACGCGCCCACGTTGCCACCGCCACAAATGCTAACTCAAAACCACCAATGAGGATAGCCATCCGTTCTACAGAGCGATACGACCCCGTCCAGGCGACAATGGCCAAAAAGGTCACCGACAAACCTACGCTGACCTGGAGTGGGATGCCAAACAGCAACCCCACCCCGCCGACGCCGGCAAACTCGGTGATGAGCGCCCCGATGCCTGCCACTACCAACGTCCCCACCGAAAACCACGCCCACCCTGCGCCAAAATGCTCCCGAATCAACTCGCCGTGCCCTTTGCCGCTCACCAACCCCAGCCGCACAGTTAATTCTTGCACCACATACAAAATAGGGATGAGCACAATTTGCAACAGCAAAAGTTTGTATCCCCACACCGCTCCGCTTTGCGCAGCGGTAATCACGCTACCGGCATCGGTATCCGCCAGCATCACTGCCAAACCAGGACCCAACACCCCAAGAAAGTACAACAAACTACGTCCGGGCACTTTTTGTTTTTTTGATTTACCCACAACAACCACGCTGTCTTCCACGATGATATACTCCTATGCGTACAATTATTTTTCTACTACTATGTCCTTTGCGGAGGGTGTCACCCGCACCTCATCCGCCAATTGCGGCGAAAGAGGAAACCGTCGCTCCCCCAACGCCAATAAAAGCGCCCCATCGGGAGCGATAGCCAACACTTGCACCGACGTTCCGGCAGTTAACCCATTCTGACGCAGAAAAACACCTGTCGCCGGGTCGAGCAGGGCATCTCCGGCAATAATACCCCGCGCTCCCACCCCCAGCGACGACAGTGGTTGCGTGGCGGGCACTTCTGCCGACGTGGCATCTTCC
>CAYPUV010000325.1:0-3229 GCA_964413895.1 uncultured Anaerolineaceae bacterium | reverse complement strand
ACTCGGTGCGCAACCGTCGCAGAATGGCAAACACTTGCTGTCCGGCATAACGTTTAGCACCTACCGGCATTACCAAGGGGTCAATCAGCACATCTTCTTTGGGAATACCGTAATCCATTGCCCGCTCGACAATTTTTTTCGCTACCTGAAAGCGAACGTCCGGGTCATCTGAGATGCCGGTTTCGTCGTTAGAGATGCCAACCACTGCCGCGCCATATTTCTTCACCAGCGGGAGTACTGCTTCCAGGCGTTCATCTTCCCCGGTGACTGAATTGACCAATGCTTTGCCTTCATAAGCAGCCAGGCCGCTCTCCAGTGCAGCCACCACCGAAGAATCGATAGATAGTGGCACATCGGTGACGGACATGACCATTTTTACCACTTTGGCCAGCAAAGCAGGCTCATCCACCATTGGGATGCCTGCGTTCACGTCCAAAATGTGCGCGCCCGCTTCTACTTGTGCTGCTGCGTCGCTGATCACCCGGCTAAAATCACCGGCGGACATTTCGGCGGCCAGTTTTTTGCGCCCGGTGGGATTGATGCGCTCACCAATGATGGTAAAGGGACGCTCTGGACTAATAATGACAGTTTTGGTTTTTGAGCTGATGATGGTTTCAGGTATCAAAGGTGTCCCTCCGTTGGATGTGGGTTTCAAGTTTCAGGTTTTAGGCTGCAAATGTGTTGCCGGGGAGGACACATCCCAGCGCTTGCGCCATCGACGCGGTATGCTGGGGTGTACTGCCACAACACGAGCCAATCATTTTCGCGCCGAGATCGCGCACTTGCACGGCATAATCGGCCATTACGGTCGGTGTACCATCGTACACCAGTTCATGATTCACCCAGCGTGGCAGCCCGGCATTTGCTTTGGCAATAAGTACCTGTTCAGGATTGGCAGCGTGCATTGCTTCAATTACGCCGAGAATTTCTTCCGGGCCATTGCCGCAATTACCTCCTACGGCTGCCAGCTCAAACTGGCTGAGGGTTTCCATTGCCTGCTGTGGCGTTACGCCCATCATTGTGTGCCCGTGGGTATCGAAGGTTAATGTGACCGTGATGGGCAGCTCACTGGCAGAACGCGCACCTTCGATGGCGGCCCGCACTTCGTTCAGGTCGCTCATCGTTTCGATCCAAAGGACATCAACGCCGCCTTCGGTGAGCGCGGCAGCCTGTTCTGCGAATGCAGCTTTGGCTTCTGCAAAAGAAACCACCCCCAACGGCTCCAGCATTTCGCCGGTTGGCCCCATTGATCCGGCAACCAGCACCAGATGGGGGACGCGATCGGCTTCTGCGCGGGCCAATTGGGCTGCGATGCGGTTGATTTCCCCGGCTCGGTCCTGCAGATTGTGCATCTTTAGCCGGAACCGGTTGCCGCCGAACGAGTTGGTGAGGACAACCCGTGCGCCAGCCTGAATGTAGGCTTGGTGAATAGCGCTGATGCGGTCCGGGTGCAACAGATTCCATCCTTCTGGTGGGTCGCCTGATTCTAGCCCGGCAGCCATAAGCATCGTTCCCATCCCGCCATCCAATACCACAACATCTTCCATCCCCAATAATTGTTGTAATTTATTCATAACCTTTTCCTAATTTATACGCCAATGCTCACGCTACAGCGCCTCTCCGAATGGCCATAAATTTTTTGGCGGTTTCAACGGCCACCCCTGCATCGCGGCAATAAGCGTCTGCGCCAATGTCTTCTGCAAAAGCTTCGTTCAGTGGTGCGCCGCCTACCAGCACAACCATATTATCGCGCAGCCCCTCTTTTTTCAATTCATCAATAACCACGCGCATATAAGGCATAGTGGTGGTGAGTAAAGCGCTCATTCCCACAATGTCTGGTTTGTATTCGTGGATAGCGGTGAGGAATTTTTCCACATCATTGTTAATTCCCAGGTTAACCACATCGAACCCGGCGCCTTCCATCATCATCCCCACCAGATTCTTACCAATGTCGTGAATATCACCTTTAACCGTCCCGATCACCATTGTGCCGACTTTTGTGGCACCGGTTTCCGCCAGCAGAGGACGCAAGATATTCATTCCAGCCTTCATTGCTTTAGCAGCCATCAGTACTTCGGGGACAAACAAAATACCATCCCGAAAATCTGCGCCAACAACATCCATGCCGGCCACCATGCCATCATTCAGAATATCGGTGGGGGCCAGACCCCGGCTTAATGCTTCGCTAACCTCGGCACTCACTGCATCGGCATAACCATCATAAAGGTCGTCCTGCATCAACTCCAACAGTTCTTCATTGGGCATTTCTTTCAGGTTGATGTCATCGTTCATTGCTCACCTCTCTGTAAACAGAATGATTTTCACCCCAAAACAATGCTGGGGAGTTTAAATATATTATCCTAGGCAACGTTTGCATTATTGCGCCTGCGCCATCGACGCCGGGGGGATGGATTGGCAGATGCCACCGGCACGGGTAGTTCATCTTTCAGGTGCGGGAAAGAGTCGCTTTGGTGAGGCAGGGGCATTGCTCCCACAAATTCTGTCTGGAAATCGGGGTCGGTGGCTGTTTCTACATATTGCACTTGCCGGGCGATGTCCTGAGCTTCTTTGCGCCGATAACGGTTGAGCAATGCAATCCGTGCGCCGTCGCCGGCCGCATTGCCCACAGCAAAGACGTTATTTAAATCACAATCGGGTATCATCCCTAAAATCATTGCATATTTGGGATCGGTGTAGCTGCCAAACGCCCCAGCCAACAAAATATGGTCAACCGATTCAATTCCGGCGCGTTTCATAAGTAGTTTTGCACTGGCATACATGGCAGCTTTGGCTAATTGAACATTGCGCACATCTTGTTGAGTAATGACAATCGGTTCGCCAGTGCCGGTTTCCTCGCCGGTAGCTAGAATGTATTGGCCTCGGCGCCCGTCCCATTGCACCCATTCGCTGGTGCAATCAGGGTTAAAGCGTCCGTTCGACAAGATAATGCCCGCCAGATACATTTCGGCCACGGCCTCTATAATCCCCGAACCGCAAATGCCGGCCGGCCGGTAGTGCGGTTGCTCCATTGCCGATGTATCAGCCAAAGGCAAGGGCCATATATCCGACCATTTGTCTTCGCCAATCACCCGAAACCGCGCGCGTTTGGTCTGCGGGTCGATGCGCACGCCCTCAATTGCTCCTGCCGCAGCGCGCATGCCTAATGTCATCCGTGCGCATTCAAAAGCGGGGCCAGCGGTACTGGAGGCGCTACACACACCGGTTCAGT
>CAYPUV010000324.1:0-3239 GCA_964413895.1 uncultured Anaerolineaceae bacterium | reverse complement strand
CCAATAATTTCATAATTTTGATTTTGTCAAATCCTTGACTGCGTAAGGTGAGTTAATTAATGAGGTGGGGACTAATTTTGTTTTCCGTGCCCCTTTGCAGTATGATTGGATGTAAATGCAGAGAAACCGGTAATTGGATGGTACTATGACTCACATTGAAGATCCCACTTCAGTAGAAAACACGTTGGAAGATTGGGTTAATCGGGCCAGTCTGTATTTTGCCGAACATTGGCTGCTGGCGGTGAATATTATCAGCGGAGTTTTTGCGGGATTGCCGTATTTGTCGCCGGTGCTGGCGTATTATGGTTTTGATGGTGCGGCAAACATTATTTTTCGGGCGTATCGCGTAACGTGCCATCAATTGCCGTCGCGCTCATATTTTATTTTGGGGCATCAAGCAGCGCTGTGCCATCGTTGCACAGCGATTTGGGGCGTCTTTTTTCTGGCAGGCGTGCTGTATCGTTTGGTGCGGCACAGGCTCAAGTCAATGCCGTTCCACTGGTGGGTGCTGGCGTTGATCCCTGCCGGGTTGGACGGGGGAACGCAGTTGGTGGGGCCGCTGTATCAGGCGCTTCCACCCTGGTGGTTAACCGGATTTTCTATTGTTGTGTGGGTGTCACTGACGGCGATTATGTACACGCACAATGTAAAGCAGTGGCAGTATTACCTGTTTGTGCTGTGTTTCCCGCTGGGCATGATGTATGTTCACCTCACCGGCCCCCGGCTCAGCAACTGGGAATTGCGAACGGTTACCGGTAGTATTTGGGGATTGGCAAATGTGTGGTTGATGTTCCCAATGCTTGAGGAATCATTCCAGGAAGTGCGAGAGGAAATGGCGCGCAGGTTTGCATAGGCCAGCTTTGAAAAGTGCGCGGCAAGTGAATGTTACTTGCGCGCACTTTTTGTTTTTTCTGCGGGTGTGCCTAGCCGTTTAAGACCTTTTTGGCAATCACCAGCCGTTGAATCTCGTTGGTGCCTTCGCCAATGGCGCACAAGCGCTGGTCGCGGTAGATACGCTCTACCGCGTAGTCGCGCACGTACCCGTACCCGCCATGAATTTGAATGGCCTGATAGCACACGCGCTCGGATGTTTCGGTGGTGAAAAGCTTGGCCATTGCGGCTTCTTTGACAAAAGGGCGGCCCTGCGATTTGAGCCAGGCGGCCCGGTACACCATCAGGCGGGCGGCGTCGATTTCGGTAGCCATATCTGCGAGCTTGGATTGGATCGCTTGAAATTTGGCGATAGGTTGTCCAAATTGTTCGCGTTCCTTCGCGTAGACAATAGACCTTTCATAAGCCCCCTGTGCCAACCCCAACGCCATCGCAGCAATAGCAATGCGTCCCGCATCTAAAGTGGTGAGAAATTGCTTGTAACCTCGATTTTCTTCGCCAAGCTGGTTTGCAGCGGGGATGCGGCAATTATCAAAAAAGAGTTGGGAAGTAACCGACCCGCGCAGCCCCATTTTGTGTTCGTCGCGTCCTGGCTCAAAGCCGGGGGTCCCTTTTTCAACAATGAATGACGAGATTCCCCGTGTTCCTTTGCCGGGGTCGGTTTTGGCGGTGAACACCACTATATCAGCAATGGAGCCATTGGTGATGAATTGTTTTTGGCCGTTGATCACCCATTCGTTGCCATCTTTTACGGCGCGCGTGCGCGTGCCGCCAGCGTCCGAGCCGGCTTGCGGCTCTGTCAGGCCAAATGCGCCAATTTTTTCTCCCTGCGCCAGGGGAACCAGGTATTTTTGCTTTTGCTCCTCGGTGCCAAAAAGGTAAATCGGCTCGCAACACAACGATGTGTGCGCGTCCAGGATAATTGCCACCGAGCCAGACACGCGGGCAATTTCTTCCAGGGCAATGACCATACTCACATAATCAGCGCCAGAGCCGCCGTATTCTTCGGAGAAGGGCAGGCCCAACAGGCCAAGTTCGCCCATCCGCCGAAAAATATCAGCGGGGAATTTGTCGGTGGCATCAATTTCTTCGGCGCGGGGAGCGATTTCTTTTTCCGCAAAGTCACGCACCATCTGGCGCAACATTTTATGTTCTTCCAGCAGTTGAAAATCCATACGGGTCCCTTTTTCATTATCAATACAGTGTGCGTAGTTTGCTACGGGTCGCCACACACTACGCGTTCCGTTTTACATTGCTCGTTTAATTTCTGCTACTGCTTCTGGATTGACCAGCGCACTGAGGTCACCGGGGTTTTGGCCCAGGTAGGCGGATTTAATAACCCGGCGCATTACTTTGGCGTTGCGGGTTTGCGGGATAGCCTGCACAAATTTTATGGCTTTGGGAGCCAGTGGCTTACCTAATTTTTGGGAAACCAGCTCTTTAAGTTCCGCGCGCAGCGCTTCGGAGGGGGATGCGTCTGCTTGCAACACGGCAAAGCCAACCACCACCTGTCCCTTCAGCTCATCCGGCACACCGATGGCAGCGGCTTCGGCGACGGCGGGGTGGCTAACCAGAATGTTTTCCACCTCTGCCGGGCCAACCCGTTTGCCCGCCACTTTAATCGTGTCATCGGAGCGACCCAGAATGTACCACATACCATCTTCATCAATAGCAGCAAAATCACCGTGTACCCAAATGTTGGGGAGTTTATTCCAGTAACTCTCCAGGTAGCGCTCCGGGTCTTTCCAGAAGCCGCGCGTCATGCCAATCCACGGTTGGCGCACCACCAGCTCGCCCACTGCGCCGCGCACCGGATTGCCCGCTTCGTCTACCACGTCGGCGGCCATGCCGGGCGGCGGGCCGGAGAAGGCGCACGGTTTAAGCGGACGCAGCACGTTGCCCAGCACAATGCCGCCGCTAATTTCTGTGCCGCCGGAATAGTTAATGATGGGCACGCGCCCTCCGCCGACTGTCTCAAAGAACCAGGTCCAGGGGTCGGGGTTCCAGGCTTCCCCGGTAGAGCCGATGATGCGCAGCGAGCTTAAATCGTGTCGCTTAACCGGCTCGTCGCCGTGGGGCATAATGGCGCGGGCAAAAGTTGGTGCAACGCCCAAACATGTTACGCCGTGCCGTTCCACCAGCTCCCACACGCGATCCACGTCAGGATAATTGGGCGCGCCATCGAAAAGAAGCATACTTGCCCCTAAAATAAGCGTGCCGAACACCTCCCACGGCCCCATCATCCAGCCCATATCGCTCATCCAGAACATTGTGTCAAATTCCTGAATATCAAATCCGTGGGCCATGTCTTGCGCCCCTTTGATGGGGAATCCACAATGGGTGTGTAC
>CAYPUV010000323.1:0-3262 GCA_964413895.1 uncultured Anaerolineaceae bacterium | reverse complement strand
AGACTGGAAAGGGAAGCCCTTATTATATCCCACGACTGAAGTTCGTGGGCTTTACGGGCTGGGAATCGTAATCGTTTTAACTGTTGGTAAAATGTTTGATTGTTTCAACCACAGTTATACGATAACACAGTTTAACGAGGGACCATAGAGGTATCCTTCCTATTTTTTGTAGGGATTGTTTCCTATTATTTTGACCAGGCCGTTTTGGAAATGTCGCCCAATAAATCGTTATCGCGCCAAGATAAGTCCAGAACGATGGGAAGTAGGCGCTAAGCCTATAGAAATTCGTTGAAGTTAGCCAGTGGGCGAAAGTTCCATCCGATTAAAGTTTAGCCAACAGGGCAGTAGTGAACCTTGCGGGCAAACCTGGCAACAGGCGTCCGAAACCAGGGGGAGCAAGGGTGTAGACCGCGTGACCTGTGCCCGCTGTTTGGGTATTGAGCCCCGCAATTTGTATAGTTGTGGACACTGGATAACCGTCAGTTTTTTTGGCGTGAAAGCCGACGTTTTCATGTGGACGGAAAGCAGCAGTCCTGAATACGATAGGGCGAGTGAGCAGGACACCACCAGGGTCGAAGAGCAGGGCTTGAGTTCAAGAGGGTAGCCTGGGAACCCTTCGGTCACGCTCAGGACAGGCTACGCGGAGCACATAGTACAGGTAGGGAAGTGAGACCCAAGCAACCCACCAGAGGGAAGGTGAGGTCGGGTGTCAACAACGGGGTGAGAAGTCCGCAGTTCAACGGTTTAAAAAGTCGTCTGCGGAATTTTTCAGCGGCTGCGACCGCATCTACGCCGCCTTTGACAACGACCGTGCCGGGCGGGAAGCGGCGGTTTGAGTGATGTTTGCCAGGATTTGATGGGTAGTTGATTTGACAGACGTACAAAGTACGATATAATATACGTCAGGGGTAGAAAATGGAAAAAACAAAATTGACACTACGGGTTGAGAAACCCCTAATTGATGCTACCAAGCGGTATGCTCGGGAACACGATACCACAGTATCACAGTTGGTATCCAATTTTATGCGTGCATTGACTAAGAAAGCAGAGCCGCCTTCAAATACACCAATTTTAGACGAGTTAACCGGTATCTTGCCCTCCGATACAACCATCTCCGATTACCGACAGTATTTGAGTGAAAAGTATGACGTCTAGAATAAAGGTCTTGATAGATACCAACGTTGTGTTGGATGTGCTGGCAAGACGAGAACCGCACTTTCTAGCTGCAAGGGCAATTTGGGCTTATGTGGAGGGAGGCGAGATAGAAGGGGTTTTGGCTGCACACAGTATCACTACTATCGCCTACTTACTGGCAAAGGCATTACCACATTTAAAAGTTCAAAATGCACTTACCAAGTTGTTGCAAGTATTCTCAATTGCACCGGTTGAGCGCACGATTATACTCAATGCCCTTGCATTAAATTGGCACGATTTTGAAGATGCCGTTCAAATGTCTACGGCTGAGTCTGTATCTGCCGATTATTTGGTTACTCGCAATACAAAAGATTTTGTATCATCAGCAACGATTTCTGTTTTACCTCCTGATGAACTACTGGTGATACTATCGGCAACAAACAACTGAGCATCTACAAAAAAGGCAGGGATTAACCTGCCTTTTTTTGTTTTAAACGGTTTTTGTTTTTCCGTGTAACGTTATGCGGCGAAAATTTCGGTAGATAATCGGCAAAAAACAACGGATTAATCGAAACAGCAAGTCATACATTACCTGCTGGTTGCTGCGCGTGATCCCTCGCAACGCCTGCGGCAGGGTGAAGGTCACCATAAAGTAGGGCGTGGGCAGCAACAATTGTTGCTGTGTCGCCCGCCCGGCTTCGCCCGCCCGGCTCTGACACTGCGGGCAGTGCCGGTTGCGGCAGGAGTGCTATTTGTAGCTGTCAACCCGACACGTGGCGCAGTGATACACGTGCCCGCCCAGTGCGGCGGTGCGGCAGACGGCCAAATCGTGCAATGCTCGCCGGTGGCTGGGTGGCATCCGCTCGCCATATTTGGCGCGATACGCGTCACCATAGCTGCGGATAATCTCGCCCAGCCCCGTCACGGCAAATCCGTCATCAACCGGTTGATGGTCTCGACCGCGCCCTGCCGGAGCTGCGGGGTCATATGCACGTACATAGTCGTCGTTTGCAGCGAGGTGTGTCCCAGGCAGCGTTGCACTAACTGCAATGGGGTCATCGCTATGCCTCCTAATCTGTTTGATTATAGAAAGTATAGCCGCAACGCTTCACGACCGCCTCGCCCCCTGCGCGAAGCGCTTCGTTCAACGGCATGGCTCACTTGCGGCGGGATTTCGAGCAAAGAACATTGATAAACCACAGAACTTGAGACAAGCTGCCAGCTCTGAATTCTGCGCCACACCCCCGCCGTCAGGTGAAGCCAATTGTTAGGCGATGTATTACCATATTTTCTCAAAACTTTATGTGCTTTGTTCCGGGTTGCTTTCCAATTATTATCTACATTGGATTTCACAAAATCCAACACCAAGCTCTTGTTTTTTGTTTGCATAAAGATTTTATCGAGTGAAATGATAACGTGCCCTATAAGGATGTTTTTACACTCGTCAGTTTTGTATTGGATTTGAGAAACTTTTAAGAGTTGATTGACAATTCTTTCTGTCAGATAGGGTTTTGCTTTGACTATTATTGGTGAGCCTTTGACTACGTTTGCTGCTGTTGTCATGGAAGGATCAGCAATGAAGGAATAGAATCTGTCAAATATTTTATCAAATCTATTCTTGTAGTCAACCTTAGACAGATTGGCGATTATCTTTATTGCACCGAGTTTAAAAAAATTATTGTCAGAATCTAAATTCTCTGCAAATGAATCAAAATAGGAATATAACAGTTCGGGTTTATTCTCACTGATTAGGACAAGTGTATTAAAACACCCAAACTTTACTCGTGCATTCTTATACTCAACACCTTCCAATAAATATGAAATTATTTCCGAATTTTTAATGGCTTCTCTGGCAATCCCATCAAGGTTTCGGTCTTTTGGAATTAGTCTTTCATATAATGCTTCTTTTTCCATATCAGTTCCTTTCTTGTGAAAAATGATTTGCAATGAACCCAAATCCCAGAGTTATTGGAAGTATCATAAAATATGTAAATCCAATGTCTTGAAAATAATCTGATAAAGTCATTTGCATCGGACTTGGTGAAAGCATTATCAAAGCATCAATGAACCAATTTATGCTGGTGTACCATACGTTCTGTAAAATTGGCGGGGAAGTAAGCCATTGAGT
>CAYPUV010000322.1:0-3266 GCA_964413895.1 uncultured Anaerolineaceae bacterium | reverse complement strand
TGACTTGCCTGCCATCGGTGGCGTTGCGTGTGTGCGCGCCGCATGAATCCTTTTTGCGTTAGCTGGCTGAAAATTGCAAAGGTAATATGTCAAAGAAAACGATATTACGTATAGTTGATGGATTGGTATTTCTTGTTGTAATTATCATACTTGGGTTTGCGATAAAATTCGCTCTGTGGGATAAAGAGGTAGCTCTTGCTTTTAGTCTGGGTGCTCTTGGCATATCGGGAGCAAATCTTTATTTAACTGTGCTTCGGCCACGTTTTATTATGAGGCCATCTCTAAATTGGGAGATAGATATTCAACCGTCACCTCCAACTTCTGATGAAGTGAAAAATTATAGTGCCAAAATGAGTTGGTTTATGAGGTTGAAGATAGTGAACAATGGCCTAACCCCAGCAAAAAACTGCGTTGGACGACTTGTCGAGGTAAGGGATAAAGACGGTAAACGATTTGATAGATTCGACCCTTTTAATCTTTACTGGGCAAGGCAGAATGATCTAAATAACTTTAGGCCGATTGATATTCAAGGGAATGGTGATTTCTTTTTTCTTGATGTAGCTCAAGTTAAAGAAGCCGAGAAAGAGTATCCAATTTGCTTACGAGTTGTAACTCCTGGTGGAAGATTAGTATTAGATTCTAATCCCGGCGAAGGACCAAATCTTCCCTCAAGTATTTATGATGTGTGCATTGGAATCTACGCTGAAGACGCTACATATATCGAACCAGCTTGGTTCACGATTACATGCGAGACTAATTATTCGATTGACCGACCTCCCAAGTTTGATTTTAAATAGCTGAGGGCTGGTCATAAATACTTTGGACCCCACGTTGCATGTTTGTTAAACAGATGAAACGGCATTGTTTTCGACAGAATTCAAAGTTTCAATCTTGTCTTCAAAAATGCGGTGGGGCCAAGCCTCCCACCTGGGGTAGGTTTTGAACCCTATGTGGGAAAGAATTGCCAAAATTGTACCAAAATAAATTATGACCACACCTCAAATAGCTATGTCGCATAAAGTTGTAATTCGAGCAAAATTCCGCATTTTTAAAGATTGAGGAATGCTATTTTTATTCCAACGAAATCTTGCAAACCAAAGAGCTAGCTAACAAAAAAATTGTAGGTGCGACACGAAGTCGCGATAGCATTTGTTACAACCAAATAAACGGGATGTAACCTGTTGTTTTGCCAACAGTATCCTACTTGAACATACGCTGCTGGTAACGGCGGGGTGTGAAAGCTTCAGGAACAATGTAACCTCAGTCTACGGACTGGTCACCCAACCGCAAGGGGCGGTGACGACTGCCAGCACCAAGGTGGTCGGAAGCAAGGATGAGGTGGTAAGGTTAACATAAGTGAACCGCTGGTAAACGTCGTTATTTTGAACAAGCCAAAGGTGCTGAGAGTTCCCAAAAGGAATCATAGGCTTGGGCCAAAGGGCAAGGGGCCAGGTATAGGTGCTCTACAATCACCTATCGTAGACGAAGCGTCCCCGGCGGAGAGGCGGAACCTAACCCACTCAAATCAGGTGCTAACGCGGAACGTGGTAAGCCCGTAGGTCTCCCACTGGGAAAGCAAGCCGTGAGGCGTGCCGATGGGGCTGCGGGTAGAGGAGGGCGGAGAAAGCGATATTTTAGGTTCAGGTAATGAAACTCTAGTAGTTAACCATATGTCCCTTATGTCAAATCCGGTGATGATTCGGCGGTTGGTGTCTTTATTGACCGGACAAGATGTAACGGTATTTGAAAATTTTTGGAATGACACACACACGGAAATAGGGAATTTGAGTAAAATGTGGGCGACTGTTACCTGTTCACCGGTCAATACGCTGGTGACAGACCCGTTGGGACGCCGAGCCGGGCTTGACCCGACAACCGGTCAAATCATTAACGAAATACCCGAGGCAATCGTGAGTGAGCAGGGGACGGAACCGCACATTATTTTAGTACCGGAAGTTATCGGTCAGTATCAAGTGCAGGGGACAGGCACTGCATCAGGAGCATATAAAATAGCGGCAATGCGTGTGGTCGAAGGTAATTCGGAACCGGCTTTGACAGCCGCCTTGACCGGGACCATCAACACGGGGCAGACGCTTAACTTTGCTTTTGATGCACCGGCTTTTGTTTACCTGCCGTTGGTGTTAAAAAATACGGGTACCAATGCGCCGGTGATAGTGCCAGCGGCAGGTAGCACGACATTCAGTTCGCCGGTAGCCGCCCCCAAACAACGACCAATTTTCAATTCACCCGTGCCGCTTCCCCAAAAACGATAATGTCGAGGACAGATATGAATGTCAAAAGAACAATAGGGTTAATGTTTTTAGCGATTATTCTTGGTGCTTGTCAACTGTTACCTCCTGCCAACGTGGAAACAATTGTAAACGAACCGGGGATGCGTTACTGGGAACTCTCACCTGACGGGACCGGACTGGTATACGGCGGGAGCAAAGCAGACGAAAACTTTTTGGTTGAACTATCGAACCACCGGAAGCAAAAGATTGATTGTTCGTTAGATTGGTTAAATGATGAAACGCTTTTGTGCAGAAGACATAACCGAATGACAGTGTTGGCCAGAACTTTATTCGTTGAAAGTGACCCTCTGAAAAAAGTCGACATAAAGACATTATCAAACACTGATTTGAGTGATTTATTAGCAAGGGCAAGAAAAATATTCCGTCCGTCAAAAAGTAATGCCGGTTATATCTATATACTTGATTCCAATAGTGAAAACTATGTAATTACAGGCGTAGAGGATTTAGACAGCATCCTGCAAGATTACACTTACGCCTCTTTCCCAACCCGATTTGGTTGTCCGCAAGAGGCATTGGACGAGAAAAGTATTTCTCCCGATGGGGAGTATTATTATACAGTGATAAGACAGAGGCAATCAATACTCACTATTGCAAAAGTTGCTGATAATGAGAAATTATCCTCGTTTACCACGGAAGAAGCAAAAGCTATAGTATGCGGTGGCTGGGCAAGCGATAGTAGCGGTGTGTTTTTCCGTGTGCATGGGACGGGGTTTAACAGTGGTTGGGCATCACCCAAAATTCAAAAGTTGAAAGTGCCACCCCAATAAATCGGCAATGTGCCCAACAAGCCAAATGCAGCCGAATTGCTGAGCGCGGTTCGTGGCAGTTATCGGGTTGCGGGCGGGGGTCAATGCGTTTGCGGTATGGGTTTCACCACCCGCAATCGGCTGATTTGGGGGCGTTGAACGAAGCGCTTCGCGCAGGGGGCGAGGCGGTCGTGAAGCGTTGCGGCTA
>CAYPUV010000321.1:0-3272 GCA_964413895.1 uncultured Anaerolineaceae bacterium | reverse complement strand
GGGGGAAAAGTAACAATTTGCTGAAACCTTAAAATCTACTTTGCAACAGCCGTGTTGCTGATTTGATGACCTTGATTTTCGGGGATAGTCATGTTATAATGATAATGTGTGTGAAATTGATAACAAGCGTATCTGTGCATCATCCCAACCTTCGTTTCCCACTGAACGGATGTGTACTGCTGCACTTGATGAGACTTATGTGAGCACACTCTAGCGCTGATTGGCTTGCCACAAAGTTACACCAGCCAATTTTAGAGAAAATATCTTTCCGTAGTGAAATCGGGGGCGTTTATGATTAATGGCGAGGCAATGCTAAAAAACGCATCCTATTTACCATAATACACTTGGATACACAGCAGGCTGTTTGCATTTAAGCCTTCACCTCTTCACGTGCGCTGTCGGGAACTTTATCCAATACATTCCGGGCTTTGGGTATTAGGCAACGCCAGCACGAACGCTTCAGAAGGTTCTCCTCAACGGCGCGATCAGGCGGAGTACTCCATCGCAAGTAACCAAAATGGGGGTCCGCATGCTACACTTCACTATATCCTCTAAAAAACCAAACTGATAAAATTCTCTTTGCCATTCTTCTCCCATAAGGTTACGCAGTTATTTCTAAGCGAAAAAGTGAGGGCGGGAGGTTCTGCCATAATAGGGTCAACACAAGGCATAGGCATTTGAGACTGTTTCGTTTCTCCCTGGGCAGTAGAAGAAGCATTCTCAGAGACACATGGCACTTTCCGAGAACTCACAGAAAAGAAAGGAGGTAATACAGGCAAAACATACGCTCATGAAAAAGAACGCTGTTTGAAACAGAGAAAATGATGTTGCGTCGGTACATCAATGGAAATCTTATGCAAAGATACGAAAATACTAAAAAAAGCGATTAATCTTTGCCTCCTTCGTGAGGTAGCTTTGTCTAACATCTTATTGACTATCACAAAATCTAAAAAAGAATAAGGAGAATCCAAATGAAGGCAAAAACACTATTGACGGTCGCAATTGTGCTACTGATGGTGGCGGTGATGCTTGCCAGCTTTGCTTCTGCGCAAGGCCCGGTCCTTCAGGCCGCAGCGGTGACGACAGCACCCACCGTGGACGGGAGTGAAAGCGACGCCGCCTAGGCGAACGCGCAGGAACTCACACTGAAGAACGAAGCCAAGATAAAGGCTGTGTACACAAACGACACCATCACGTTTTTGGTCAAGTGGAAGGACCCGACTATGAGTATGGTGCGCGGCGGGTCCTGGTACTGGCAAGACGGTGCTTGGTCTAAAAGCGCCAATGTGGAAGAAGGGGCTTTTAACGAGGACCGCTTCTGCTTTCTATGGAATATCAACATTTCAAACTTTGACACCGACGGTTGTGGAACCAAATGTCATGGGCCTCAGGGAGATGCAACCGGAGCCTGGTTGAAGAATGTGGGTGAATATGGGGATATGTGGCATATGAAGGCGGCCAGGGCCTTACCAGCGTTCAGCGCTTCTCAATCAAGCGACCTGGTTGTAGACCTGGTCACTCATGAAGCTACAGCGGGCACGGTTACTCTCAGTGGTTACAGCGATGATAAGCTCGTGGCGGCCAAAGATGACCCGGCCTATCCATTCAGTCCGGAAGATGGAGGACGACACGGCGACGCTGGCAAGTCTGCTTATGATAATAATCGAAATGCGGACAAGACAGCTCCGCTTTATATGGAGAAATCTCCGCAAAACTTCATCGATGCTATGACCCTTTACCAAAGCGAAGTGGACAATGGGGAAGCCGTTGCTGTGGCTGACCTGACACCCGATCAAATTGACCAATATTGGTCTGTCTACAATGGCTTCAACGCTGTTGTGCCGGAACGGGTGCTGCATGCCGGGGAGGGCAGCCGCGCCGATGTGCGGGAGGCTGCAACCTGGAGCAATGGCGTCTGGACCGCCGAGTACCAGCGAAAGCTGGTAACGGGCAACCCAGACGACGTCCAGTTTGATGACCTGAACAAGAGTTATCTCTTTGCCACCACCATTATGGACAATGCAGGTGGGGACAATCACGACCTCAGAGATACACTGGAGACTCTCCAGTTTGCAGGCGCTCCGACTGCTCTACCCGTTACTGGTGGTGTACCTTCGGAGAGGGTGACACTTTCTTTACTGGTGGTTCTCGGTTTCCTGGCCCTGGCCAGTGGTATGGCTGGTTTTTCTTGGCGCCGGAAGAGTGAAAACCACAACAAGACTGCTTAACGTATGGGTATTGGGACACAATAAACACGGATCACGAGCATGCCACAGTGGACCCGTGCGAATTTGTGTCCCAAAATCCTTATCCCCAACTAAAACTCCAACTTAACTGGCGACTTGCAATACCGGGGTGGATGGCGTATCAATGAGCAAGCAATCAATTTCCCCCGGAATTTTCATCGAACACCTTTGCCAGCGCTACCACAAAGGCGCGGTCATTCTGGCGTACCGATTCAGCTAATTCAATGTGGATAAACTCACCGGAGGACATTGTGCTGCGCTGAATATTCTGGGTACCGCACAGCTTGCGCCATTGGCCTGTATCGCATGTTCCCACGTTAAAACCCGCCGCGACGAGCGCATTTGCTAATTGTGACACAGTTTTCGCGGTGTTATTGCCGTCTCCAATGACAATTTGCGGGTATCCGGGGTGGTTTTTTGTCGCAAACCCGTGAATTTGCAGCGCCAGCGATGGGCTGCTGGCAACTGCGGCTTGATGCACGGCTTGAAAAATTGTTTGTCGATTGTGCGCTACATCTGCCGAACCATTTTGATTGGCGTTGCGCTGGGCTCCGGCAATGAATAACGCCTTCGCGTGCAGGGCGCGGTACACGTCGAGGGCGACGGTGGGTGTTCCTACATCAAACAGGGGATGCGGCGCTTCGACGATAATGTTGGTTGCCGCGCCGATGCGTCGGGCATACAAACCCCATCCCCGTCGAATTGGTTTTTTCTCGCGCAATAAAAAACTTTCCGCCATCCCATCGCCTTTATCGGCATATCTTAACAATTCATACCCGTGTTGCGCTGCGAGATTAACAGCGCCGGTGGGCGTTTCGGCTTCCAGTTGCTGCCATATTGCAGTAAAAACAGCTATTTCCGCTTGTGTCGGTACCACAAATAAATTACTGCCCGCGCCGGGCATATTATGTTCCAATCGAGCAATTTGGTTGGAAAAACTCCCTTTCATTTGTCGAACCTCTATTGGGGTAGGCGTGGGCGTACGGGGAACGGGAGGCGCTGTGGCTGACGCGGTGGGGGCGATGG
>CAYPUV010000320.1:0-3310 GCA_964413895.1 uncultured Anaerolineaceae bacterium | reverse complement strand
TTGTCAACGATGTCATAATTTTGATTTTGTCAAATCCTCGACTGCGTAAGGTGAGATGCTAACAATACGCACTATAAATTGTCTGATTCCACTGCAAAAAGAGTTACTTCACGCAAAGTCGCAAAAAATTCTAAAGCTGAGTATCGCGTGAGATTTTGAGTTTTTCAGTCGCATCATTCTCTGCACCTAAAAATAACTTCGCGTTTTTTGCAATGATACTGCACCTAAAGCACGTGAACTCTGGCGAAAATAAGCCGTCCTGTAACGAGGGGAGAAAATTAATGGAAAAGAATATATGGTCAAAGGTATTCAAATTAAATATTGTGGTGTTGACAACTGTAATTGCAATGATGTTGTTAAGCGCACCCCTGGCTGGTGCTAAAAGGGCCGTAACCCAGGCCAATACCGATGGCATTGACGAGATTGTGGTGGTTGGTACAGATGGATACGTGTACGCCTACAACAAAGACGGCGACCAGGTATTTAAATCACCAGAGGGAGGCTGGGAACTGGTCACCACCGCCGATATGAATGGCGACGGGGATGCAGAAATCATCGCTGTGGGCGGCAACACCATTAAGGTTTACGATCCTCAAGTAGTTGGCACAGTTTACAGCTTTGAAGCCACTTACAGCGGCAGCGGCAGTTTCACAACTGTGCGTACCGGTGATTTAATTCAGAATAATGGCACACTTGAAATCGCACTCCTAAGAAGTGTTTCGGGCAAAGGGAGGGTGGTAGCTTATGCCCCACCTGATACCACCCCCAAAGAAGATGTAGAATTCCTGACCGATTGGCGTGATATGGCCATTGGTGACTTTGACGCTGACGGTGACGATGACTATGCACTGACCTATTGGAATGGCTCCTTAAATTTATTGGAATTGAGAAAGGGACATGATCCTAGCACAAAATTGCAAGATAGCGACGGCGCAAGCTTCCTCTCAAATTCTGAATGGGTTGATATTGAACCCGGAAATCTTTTAACCAATGACAATGGGCGAATGGAATGGGTGGCCTCCGAAAAAGGAACTGGCATCTTCGCCCAAAAATGGGACACGAGCAAAAAGAAACCGAGAAATATTTGGTCAACCGGCACTTCTTTTGATTTTCTGGCCACGGCAGATTTTAGAAATGATGGCGATGATCAGGTTGCGATGTTAAGAAATGTAACCTCTGGCACAAGCCTGCAATTTGTACGAGATGGTGATACCAAGTTCAAGCCGTGGAGCAGCGTCAGTGGGTTGGGAACTGGCTGGCTCAATTTGGCCGCCGGCAACCTTGATGACGAGACCACATACAAAGAAGCGGTCATCATCAAAAACAATCTTATTCGAGTTTTCCTCAAGCCGCAGGCCGGAAGCTACGGCGACAGCACGTATCTTGATTGCAACACGGCCGGAAACTGCTTTGAGGCATTCAACCTCGCCAGCAACTTAAACGGCGCATTGGCAGTTGGCGACCTGGGGGTTACGTTTGACACGGTTGTGCCGTACCAGATTTCTACTACCAATATTGTGCAAACAGTTGCCCAGTCGCAAACCGTGCCAACAACCACTTTTTACATCTACGGTGAAACCACACAAAACCAGCCAATCTCCTGGCGAGCGATGATCCTGCCCGGTTGGGATGCGCTATTCCTAAGGGAGATGCTCAAGCAAGACCCCAATCTTTCTTTATCCATCACGCCCAGCAGAATCCAATACAACAGTACGCAAGGAACCGGTGAACTCCCCACGGTTGATTGGATAACGCTGAACGCGTTTACCGGCACCACACCATCAACCATCACCACTGTTTTCAGCGACACTTATCCTGGTTCACCTCTTTTCAATACAGGCGCATACAAAGCGAGCATTCTTATTTTGCGCCAGGACAATCAAGAAGATGTTCAATGGATTGATGTCACAGTGTTGGTGGGAGGTACAAAGATTTACTTGCCATTGATAATGAAATAATCCCTGGCTTACGCTCCATAATCAATGAAACTTATTGGGAGATACCAACTCATGAAACTTTCACAATTCGGCGAAAAACTTACCGGCCCATCCGGCGTGCCTCAATTAATGGATGACCTGGGGAAAGCAATGGCCAACGGTGGGAAAGATGTATTTATGCTGGGCGGAGGAAATCCGGCCTACATTCCTGCGCTGCAAGCACGACTACGGGAAGCAATGACCCAGATTTTAGCTCAACCGGGTGCATTTGAAGAGATGGTCGGCAACTACCCCGCGCCGCAGGGAGAGCTGTCTTTCCTCAATGCGCTGGCTGAATTGCTCAACCATGAATATGGGTGGGACATCAGCGCCAGGAACATTGCCCTGACCAACGGCAGTCAAAGCGCCTTCTTCAGCTTATTTAATTTATTCGCCGGGACATTCCCTGATGGGACGCACAAGAAAATCTTGCTGCCTCTAGCGCCAGAATACATCGGTTACGCCGATGTGGGGTTGAGCAATGATTTTTTCGTGTCATTCAAACCGGAAATTGAGTTTATTGACCAGCACACCTTCAAATACCATATTGATTTTAACACTCTGTCAGTGTCGGATGATATTGGCGCAATTTGTATTTCGCGCCCCACAAACCCCACAGGTAATGTATTGACGGCTACAGAGGTGCAGCAGTTGTCTGAATTGGCGCGCGCACACAACATCCCCCTTATCATTGACAACGCCTACGGGACACCATTCCCTCAAATTATCTACACTGATGCCGAACCGGTGTGGGATGAGCACATCATATTGAGTATGAGCCTTTCAAAATTGGGTATGCCTGCCGCGCGCACGGGGATTGTCATTGCTAACGAAGCGGTAATTCAAGCGCTGACCCGCCTGAACGCCGTCACCAGCCTCGCTCCCGGCAGCATTGGCGCGCGATTGGCACTGGAGTTGGTGCAAAGTGGCGAAGTCATCACCTTAAGCCGCGATATAATTAAGCCGTATTATTATCGCAAAGCCTTGCAGGCTGTCGAGCAACTACAAAACGAACTGGGAGACATTGATTTTTACATTCACAAGCCAGAGGGAGCATTCTTCCTGTGGGTATGGTTTAGAGGCTTGCCGATAACCAGCCAGGAATTATACGAGCGCCTAAAACAACAGCATGTGCTGATTATTCCCGGCCATTACTTCTTCCCCGGCTTGAAAGAAGCGTGGCAGCATAAACAAGAATGCATCCGCATCAATTACGCACTGGATGAAAGCGTGGTGGAACCGGGGCTGCACATTATTGCCGAGGTGGTAAAAGCAGTGTATAGGGGGAGATAGAACAGGGCAGATGATGAAGGGATGGAAGAATTGCCAATGTA
>CAYPUV010000319.1:0-3336 GCA_964413895.1 uncultured Anaerolineaceae bacterium | reverse complement strand
ATGTGTTTTGTTGTTTGATAGAAATGAAAAAGTATGGTTAAATCAAAGTGTGCTGCATATAAGGTGCATATTGTTACCTTGAGCGAACTGTTGTTCGTACAAGTTAGAAAAAGCGAACTATCGTTCGCTGAATAAGATAGTTAGCACGCAAAAAAACTGACTTTAGAGAATTTTACACACGGCAGGATATGTACCATTATGGAATATGCGCCCTTCAACAGAAACGATGTGCGTGGAAAACAACTTACGATGCACAGGCAATCTATAGCAGGACATGCCATTGGTATTGTGGTGCTGGAAACATGGTACCCATTGTTGCCTGGCAACGTAGCTAACGCCACTACATTCGATTTTCCGGTGCGTTACAAGATTTTGCGCGAAGCTACGGTAGAGCGCATTATGCGCGCAGACCCCGTTCTGCTTGACATGATTATCCAGGCGGGTCATGAGTTTGAGCAAGAGGGTGTTCGCGCAATGGTGGGTGCTTGCGGCTATTTTGCCAACTACCAACGGGAAGTGGCTGCGGCTCTGAACATCCCTGTCTTTCTTTCTAGTTTACTGCAAGCGCCAATGATTTATCGCGCACTAAAGCCCGAACAGCAAGTAGGCATACTAGTTGCTAATGCCAAAGCAGTGGGGCAAACAATGCTTGAAGCTTGCGGTATCACCGCTGACATTCCTATTGCTTACCTGGGAATGGAAGATCAACCGGAATTTCGCAATATCTTAGAGTATGGAGGACAATTTCATTACGACAAGTTTGAAGCGGAAGTGGTAAGTCGCGCTCAACAATTAGTTACTGAAAACCCCAATGTGGGCGCAATATTACTCGAATGTAGTGACTTGCCACCCTTTGCCTGGAGTGTTCAGAAAGCTGTCAAGTTACCCGTATTTGATTTTATATCTATGATTAACTGGATTTATCATGGCGTTGTTCAGCGCGGGTATAGCGGTTTTTTCTAGATAAGTTGATGCTTTCTGCCCAAATGAAGCCGAATGTGCTAATCTTGGTTCGCTTAAGCGACTCGACTTCAATCACAGGTAGTGCGCTCACCATCACCACGTATTATCTGCAATCGGGCTATTTGGTAGTGTTAGCTTGTAGCTCTCTCACCGCCACCGAAATGAGCGTCCTGCGCTGCGATTGCTCATCGCTTCCCCGTAAAAAATCCCATCGTCCCCAATCCCAATTTTTTCCATTACCACCACATACCATGTAAACCGCGTCAACGTTGCCGGACGCAGGTCGTTCGGTAAACGATAGCTGGTTGCCTGCGTGAAAAACGTGCGCAGCGTGCCGTGCTCATCCGTCAAATAAATCACATAAAACGTGTTATCATTCAGCAAGCCGCCAGTAGTCCAACTCAACAGCACCGAAGTATTTTTGCCTTCAATCAGCGCGTCGTCGGCGGGCAGCAGCAACTGCGGCGTGAGATACGGCGGCTGCGGGGTGAATGTCGGCGTGGGGGTGATGGTCGGGGTGGGGGTGGCGGTCGGCGGGCGCAGGGGAATGAGCAACACCTGCCCCACCGATAGCAAGTCGAGGTCAAGTTCCGGGTTGGCAATTTCAATGGCTGACATGCTGGTATCGTGTGCAAATGCAATCCCGCTGAGTGTATCGCCGCTTTGCACCGTGTAGGTGATAACGGGACCCTCGCGCACCGCGCCCTCCGGTGCGGTGGATGCCAAAAAGTTATTGGGGATCAGCAAATCTTGTCCCACTCGCAGAATGGTATCGGTGGTGATGCCATTGGCAGTGGTCAGGTCATCAATGGTGATGCCGTATTTTTTGGCGATGAATTCCAGCGTTTCACCCGTGCGAATTTTGTGGTACAGCGGCGCGGGAGTCGGTGTGGGTGTGGGGGTGAAAGTTGCCGTGGGGGGCAGGGTAGCGGTTGCCGTCGGCGTGGGCGTGTCAGTGGGGGGAATGAAAATGTGTGTTGGTGCGACGGTCGGTGCGGTGGCGACGGTGGTGGCGGGTCGAAGTTGGAAAAAGGCAAACACCAGCCCCCCGATGATTACTAATCCCACCAAAATGCCCAACCACGACGAGCCAAATACGCCCGCTTGCGCCGGCAATTCGTCAATAGGAGTGCCGCACATCAGGCAGGTGGTGGCATCTTTGGCGGCAGGCGTGCCACAATTCAAACAGACGCGCTGTGTTTGCCACGCGGTGGTTGCTACCCCGCAGACATCACAGCGGGTTTGTCCGGTTTTCAATTGTGCGCCACAGTTTGTACAGTGTTTCATTTAGTTTTCGGTAGTCAGTTTTCAGTTATCGGTTTTCAGTGATTGTGTTTCACGCAATATGAGTTACGAATTACAAATGACGAGTGACGAATTACCAATCTCTAATCAACCAATACCCAATCACCCCCAGCGCGAGCAGGCTCATCAACCCGCCGATGACGCGGGGGGGCGTGGTTCCCATCCGCAGGGAAACGGTGTGCGCGCCGGCTGGCACATCCACCGTAATCAAGCCGAACGGTTTTTCGGCGCGGTGGGGAACGGGTCGCCCGTCAATTTTCACTTGCCAGCCCGGAAAATCATAGGTATAAAATTGAACGGTTGCCGCGTCGCCGGAAAATTCCACCGTATCCGATGCGCCGCCGTGATGCACCGTTTCCACCGTTGCATCCCCGGCGATGACCCCCGCCACCGTCAGCGGCTCACCGGCGCGGTACTGCGCTTCCATCGGGCTGGTGGTGGGTTGTTCATCCGTCACCGAGACCATGCCCACCCGGTCGGTGATGGAACCGGCATCCCAGTTGATGACCGCCAGGGGCGTGTCTGCCCAGTCGGGGATGGGGGTGTATTGCGGCTGGGCATATTGATAGCTCCCCAGCACTGCCACCAGCGTGACCATCATCAACGGCGCGCCATCGAGCTTCAGGGCGGTAATTCCCCCGCCGATAACCACACTCGCGCTCAGCATAGTGATGATGAGCAATCGCCACGGAAATTGCACCAGCGCGGCGATGGGCAGCGCGCGCCACATCGGTTCTCCCAGCGGCGACATTAGCCAAACAGAAAAGAGGGTTGCCACCAGAAAAATCACCATTGTGCCGCGATGCCCCATCTGCGGGGAAAAGGCAATCAGTGCCACCGCCGCCACGGTCATCAATCCAAAAACAGCAATACCGATTTGGTACGGCATAAAATCAACCGGTCCCGGTCCGGCGTAACCATATCCCCAAAACGGCGATAAAAATTGCGAAAAGTAAACAAAGTGCTGGGCGAAATCGTAACTGCCACTTGTCCATTGCTCAATTTTGATGTACTGCTGTTCCAGCAGTACCGGCACGATGTAAATGCCCGCCAGCGCCACGCCGAGAA
>CAYPUV010000318.1:0-3348 GCA_964413895.1 uncultured Anaerolineaceae bacterium | reverse complement strand
TCTCTCAACTCTATTATAACATAAAACGTACCTTCTCAATTATGTGGGGAAAACCCTGACGAGTCTTAAAAACCCATCAGGATTAGAAGCAATATCCCCAGACTATTGATACGGTTGCTATAGAGCTTTTCGGTGACCAGACCCCAAATTGGAGAGCAGGGTTGTTACCTCTGTACCCCATTCCATTTTCCCGTCATCAAGTGGCTTTTGGGCACGGGTGCAACATTTCCGAGAGTAGTGACAGAGTAGTACTCTGTCCCCACATTATTTTGAAACAATGTATGTGTCCCCGAAAATGTCTCTTGGAATTGCACTAAGTTCTATTCGACGCCAAATTCTTCTTCCATTATCGGCCACATAAACCACACTGTGCCTAGGCCAAACAGGAATCCGGTTGCCAATCGAAGCACGGAGTTGAGCGAGCCGAACATATCGCCAGGGTAAAACGATGCGGGGAAAATGCCGTTTGTGAAAATTACAGCCCACTGATTGGTATCTCTAAAACTCAAACGAAACATATCGTTAATCAAGTGAGTCGTGCCATCAACGCCCAGCGGCGCAATTAGCAAGAAGAACGCCCACCATGGTATTCCTTTTACAAAAATTCCTCGCGCCCGCAGCAAGGCGTACACCAACCCCAAAATAAATATTACACCGTACATCGCCACCATACGGTCCGACCACGCAACTTTCCACCCCATTGACGGGGTTCCCACAAACTGTCGCCGCACCAGCTCGTTGCTTATATCCCACACTTGTCCAATTTGCGGCTTTGTATAGCTAATTTGGGGACCAAACAAAAACCACGAGCGTTCAGGAAGCTGGTGGCAGAAGAAGTTGTATATAAAATATACAGCTCTTGCGGGCGCAGTCCATCCCAATTTCACAAAAATGGGAGCCGTCCACGGGGTAACAACAAATATTCCCCAAAAAGTGTTGAGCACCAACAACCAGTGGCGTTCAAACCAACTTACCCACTGTTCTTCTGATGGAGCAATGTACTCATTTTCCGCCAGGCGCGCATCCGCGCTCACACGCTCAACACCCATCTTCCACATCGCTTTCCGGCTCAAATGTTTCCGCCAAGACAGAGAGTGCAGTTTCGGCCAGCGGCTCTGGGACCGACACGGTCGCTGCTCCCAATGGGCCGACGGTCAACCCCATTACCGAGCCGATACTTTCCTGGTTAACAATTGCCGGAATATCCAGACTTTCTAACCGACCTTTGATGATAATTGCCTCCATTGGCTGCAAGCTACCCGTCACTTCCACCCATCGCACCGGCTCGCGGTTTCCGGGTGTGGTCTCGGCAGCCCTACTGATTTTTCCGTGAAACGGTAAAGAACCAGCAAGCGCATCACTCATAATCTAACCCCATTCAAGAATAAATTTTAGTGTCAGAAAGCATACCTCAAGGGCCACCGAGCGTCAACCCAAGTGACAAGATTTCACACAGCTGTTGCACCTGTGCCCATTGGGTAAAGCAAATTTTAAGGTTTCAAAAAATCGTTGTTTTCCCCCCTCCCCCAAATTTTGGGGAGGGGGTTAGCTTATTTTTTGTCAAGCGACTTTGCAGCAGCCCAGCAAGATTTCAGCAATTCTCATTTGGGTGCGATTTAGCTTTTCAGCGTTCGAATATCAAAGACTTTTTAGTTATGCCGGTTTTTGGGCGAAACAAAAGAGAATTGCTGAATTGGTTTAGAAATGTTTGCCAAAGGTATGGCAGGATGTTATAATGCACAGGCTAAGTTTATCGTGGCCTCAAGAAAGAAGGGTTTTTCTATGGGAAAAAGCTTATCCGGCACCGAGCAAGCATCGTTCACAACAGTATTGGCCCCCTATTTTACATTTTTGTGGCGCCTGGTAGTGAGCATCGGGTTGATTGCTTTGGCGTTGGTTATTTCTCACTAAAACAGGATTAAGATTAAAATGAAAAAAGCCCCACTTGTTTAAGCAAAGCAAGTGAGGCTTTTTGTTTAGATTGAACGCCACTATTCTACAAGTTTTCTTTCCTGTTCTGTCGGACGATAGCAATTGTGCGGGCAATTTCAAGCAGGCGATTGTAGGTTTGGGCGTCTCCCGCAGCCTTCAAGCGCTCGGTTTCGGCAGCGATAGTTTCAAAAAATTCCGCCGTCACTTCTCCGGCAGCAATGGTTTCTTCAATAATTTCCATCACCTCAAATTGGTCTAACGCGCCCATCACGTCTTCAATCCAGGCCAGTGTTTCCTCTCGATTCATAAAAGTTGCTAGCCTCCTCCAAAAATATCAAATACAGGGGGATGATAGCTGTGATGGCCGGATAAGTCAATCCGTTATAACAACACACAAAAACCCCAACTCCAAAGACTGGTGGGGTCAGGGTTTTTGTTTATGGGCTCAATTTCAGATTTTATTCAGGATTGTTGAGTTTAATAATGGTGAACGCGCCCCCTTGCGGGTCTTGTACCACCGCAAAACGACCCACCGGCGGGATGTCGGTGGGGGGGACGCGCAGTTGGCCGCCCAATTGTTTGACTTTTTCGGCGCTGGCATCGCAGTCTTCAACGGCAAAGTATACCATCCAGTGCGGGAGAACATCGCCCCAGTCTTCGGTCATTTGCAGCATACCGGCATTCATTCGCTTGCCATTCGAAAAGGTAGTATAAGAGAATGGCTCTTCCTGAACCTGGGCCGTCCAGCCGAATAGGCCGGTGTAGAACGCGCTGGCCCTGACGGTGTCATTGGTTGCCAGTTCGTTCCAACTGAATGACCCCGGCACATTGGCTAGGTGCGATCCAAAATGCGTCTTCGGCTCCCACAAGGCCAAGACCGCCCCGGTTGGGTCTTGAATCATAGCCATACGTCCGGCGTCCATCACGTCGAACGCATCCTGAAGGACTGTACCCCCCAGTGATTTGGCTTTTTCTGCCATTTCGGCGGCATTAGCCACCGAAACATACGAGTTCCAGAAAGGGGGCATACCTTGCGACTGCTGTTCCGGCCCCATTTGATAAAGAGCGGCAACCGGCTTGCCGTTCAAATTCAACATTGTGTAAACCATATCTGGCCCAGCGGGGGCATCAATCGCCTCCCAGCCGAACAAGGCCGTGTAAAAGGCTTTCGCCCCTTCGGCATCGGTTGTACTCAAATCTGTCCAACAAAACGCACCGGGTGCATAGGCGCTAAACTCAGTCATTTTTACCTCCTGTTTCAAATTAATTTTTGGGATAGAAATTTTTATTGATGTAGGGTGGGGACGATACAGAAATTATACAAACATATGTTCTATTTGTCAACTTAACCTCATGAATTTTCACGGCTGTTGCAAAGTCAATTTTAAGGTTTCAAAAAATCGTTGCTTTTCCCCC
>CAYPUV010000317.1:0-3350 GCA_964413895.1 uncultured Anaerolineaceae bacterium | reverse complement strand
TTTTATAAAACGGTAAATTGATTTCTCCAAGTCGAGCTTGTACTCATCAATATCATAAGCAATGTTGGTGGCGGCATACTGGTCAAAGTAGATACCGTCGGATTCACTTTGAGTCAGGATAGCGGAAAATTCGCGCATTAAATGGGCTGCCCAGGGTAAGTTCGGGTCAGGGTTCATGATGACCAGAAAATCTTCCCCGAAGAATTCAGGTTTCCCGTCCTCTTTATAAAGCGCCCAATCAGGATGTGCTTCAAAAAAGGGAACGGATGCGCCATAGATTGCCGTATAGGGCATCGCAACTATATTGTGGGCGTGAGCCGCTTCAATCAAGGCATCAATCGTCCGGCGCGAGATGGTCTGACCAAGCAGGTCATGATACGGTTCCTCCGAAGTCAAATATGTCTCATGGCGGTACATCCAATCGTAAAATTGTAGTCCATTGATATGGTAGCGGCTCAACCAGTTCATTGTTTCATCCAGATTGTTCCGACCGGGGGCAAAATCAGTTAAAAAACCGTAACGCGGCGCTTGGGTCCAGACTTCCAAAACATCAAAGGCGGTTGATGCTCTAGCGATGATTTGCCCTTCCACATCTTGCACTCGTAAGTCAACTCCGTAGCCGCGTGGAACATCAAGTGGCGGTGACCAAGTAAGTTTGGCTGTCGTTGATGAACTATCTACCACTTGAAGAGTATCCCTCAGTTCAATGACCGTTTTGGAAAGATAGGAAATCGTCGTCAAGAGTACCATCTCTTCTAAATCGTTTTCCTTCAGTTCCACCAGTAAGCAAACAGTCTGGCCAGGATAATAGTATGATTTATCGGGATAAATATCTAGGTGCATAGGTTATCTACCCTTTTAGTCCAGAGCGAGTAATACCCTGAATAAAATAACGCTGGAAAATGACAAATACAATCACTACTGGGATGAGCGCCACAGTGGATGCAGCGAAAACCTGCCCCCACTGAGTTAAATGCTGATTTTGAAAGAGGGCAATTGCCACCGGCAGGGTACGGCGTGCTGTCTCTTGAATTGCCACATGAGCCCAAGGAAATTCATCCCAACTGTAGAGAAAAGTAAAAATAGCCACTGTAGCCAAACCGGGGCGAGACAAAGGAAGAATAATGTGCCAGAAGATAGTCCAGCGCCCTCCTCCGTCAATAAGGACAGCGTCCTCCAATTCAGAAGGGATACTTTCAAAAAACCCCCGCAAGAGGAATGTTTGTAATGATAAATTCATTGTGATATAGACAACAATCAATCCGGCCAGCGTGTTGAGTAGTTTCAAATTCTTTGCCACCAGAAATTGCGGAATGATTAACATTACTGGAGGGATCATCAACCCGATCAAAAGGAAGTAAAATATGGACTCTTTCCCGAAAAAATCAAGCCGGGCAAAGGCGTAAGCCATCATTGCCGAGATCAATATTGTGACGCTCGTTGTAATTAACGCCACAAAGAAACTGTTCAGAAAATACAAAAAGAAGAAGTCTGTTTTCAGGGCACGGATATAATTATCCAGGGTAACTTGCTGGGGTATCAAACGCGGGGGATATTCAAAAGTATATTGTTGCGTCTTAAAGGAGGTGGATAGCATAAAAAGAAACGGGATAACTACAAACAGCAGACCCAGCAGAAGGATCGTATAAATTATGACCCGATGATACCAGCGCCGTTCCAATGGTAAAATCATAGTTTTATATCTCCACTTGTCGTTGTAACAAACGCAATTGAACCACGCTAACGACAAAGACTAAAGCGGTTAAAAAGTAACTAATTGCTGCTCCCCCGCCAAAATCAAGGCGGTCAAACGTTTCTTTATACATCAATGTCAAAATAAAGTGTGTTTTATCGAGTGGCTGGCCACCATTAGTCAACAATAATCCGGATATATAGACATTCAATCCTCCAATAACCAAAACCACCACCAAAAAAACTAGTGTCGGTCGCAGTAGAGGTAAGATTATTTTCCAGAACCGTTGCCAAGCCGTCGCGCCGTCAACGGCAGCAGCCTCCAAAAATTCATTAGGGATAGCTTGCAACGCAGCGACTAAAATAACCATTGACCACCCTACCCCTTTCCAAATACCAAGGAGATTGATCGGCACCATCACCAGTATAGGATCAGCCAACCAGGTGATGGGCTTATCAACCAGATGCAACACATCGCGCAAAACATAGTTGATAAAACCGGCCTGGCTGTTAAAAAGATACTCGAAAATCAGCGTAACAATGACCCAGGAGGTGATGACAGGTAAGTAGTAAGCCACCCGAAAAGCAGCTTTAAAACGAATATGTTGGTCAAGTAGCACAGCAACTATCAACGCTAAAATAATTTGCATCGGGACTGTGATTAAGGTATATGCGATTGTATTGATAATTGCCCGTCGGAAAATTGGATCACTCAACAGCACTTGGTAATTCTTCAAACCGACAAATTCACTTTTGATTGGTTTAATAACATTCCAATCGAAAAAGCTGATCCGCAGTGAATAGAGCATCGGATAGATCACAAATAGCCCAAACAAAAAGAAACCGGGTAGTAAAAAAAGGTAGGCAGTCCAACTATGACGAATTTGATAGAACCAACCTGCTTTACGAGTGGTGGAGTTTGCCCCATTTGGGAAAAGTTGGGTATCTGTCTTAGTAATCGACTTCAATCCTCGGTCCTCCATACTAGGTTGCACGGTGTTTCTGTCTTGGAGTACAAATATATCAGAATACTACATTGTCGGGGTAAAAAACCCCGACAATGTAAATGGTTGTTATTTCAACAATGCGTCAATTTCTTGAGCAGCTTGGTCAAGAGCTTCTTGGACAGACTGGTCACCGCGCAGAGCACGTTGGAAGGCATTGTTGATGGCACCATCCATATCGCCCCATTTGGGGTGTGGGACACGAGCCTGGGCAGTTTTGAGTTGTTCCAGAAAGACGCCAAAGTATGGAGGCAGGCCAGGATCGCCAATTACAGTACTGAGGGTGGGAATGACGCCTCGTTCAGCCATTTTCAATTGCGCTTCTTTGGTGAGCAAGAATTCAGCCCAAGCCAGGGCTGCTTTCTTGTGTTGAGAGGCATCAAAGACAACTACGTTCTCTCCACCAACCACAGAACTGGTAGTTCCACCAGGACCGGCGGGGATGGGGGCAAAGTTGACCTCAAAGTCCGGGTAATCATTTTTGTAGATATCAACCATCCAGGGACCATCAATGATCATTGAGTAGAGACCGGTAGCAAGACCATCGGCGGTGCCGATGCCTCCACCAAGCAGGTTTGGGGAAAGGCAACCTTCGTTATACATATTAACTAACATCTGAAAAGCGGCGACACTATCAGGACCATTGATGTATCC
>CAYPUV010000316.1:0-3395 GCA_964413895.1 uncultured Anaerolineaceae bacterium | reverse complement strand
CCAGCGGGGAACCACGCCCCCGGTCGCGCGCAACCCGACCACCCGGCCCACGCACGACCCCAACCTGTCCCAGCGTGCCATAAAACACCTCAAATGCGTACAGTGTGAATCAGAGGACGGTGGGCGCAACTGGCTTCGCAAGGCAATCCCCCTGGTGGCCGTTCCCAACTCCACAATTCGTCCGCTGAAAATGCTGCTGCATCGCCCGGCAGCCTGGTCGTTAACCGGGGCATTGATGGTGATTTCCGACATCACCGAAGAGCGACGCCAGGAACAAGAAATTCGGGTAAAGAACGCGATGATTCAAGAGATTCACCATCGCGTGAAAAACAACCTCCAAACCATTGCCGCCCTGCTGCGCATCCAAAGCCGGCGCATTCACAATGCAGAAGCCGTGTCCGCCTTAACAGACGCCATCAAACGAATTCAGAGCGTAGCAGTTATCCATGAATTCTTGTCAGATGAAGAGACCTGGGCTATAAATATCAAAGAGGTATTTCAGCGTATCATCGCCCAGACAAAAGAAGGGATTGTGCTGCCGGAAGATAACATTACCTTTACGCTGGAGGGGCCGTCCATTTGGCTTCCGGCCAGACAAGCTACAGCCTGCGCACTGGTTATAAACGAAATGTTACAAAATTCGCTGGAGCACGGCTTTGAGTACAATCTGTCGGGCACAATAAAAGTAGTGCTGCAAGATGAAGGCGACAAGGTTGTTATCACCATTAGCGATAACGGCCCCGGTCTGCCAGACAACTTCGACCCCACCACCCTAAAAAGCCTGGGGTTACAAATTGCCCGCACCCTAGTGACGGAAGACCTGCAAGGCGAACTGACATTTTCTAATCACCACGGCCTTACGGCCACCATAACGTTTCCCAAGGCACTCTTTGGAGGTGAACAAGGATGGAACGCAAACGGATCATCATAGCCGATGATGAATCACTCATTCGCATGGACTTACAAGAAATGCTCACCAATTTGGGCTATTTGGTGGTGGGCGAAGCCGGCGACGGATTGAACGCAGTGAAATTGGCCCGCGAACTGAAGCCGGATTTGGTTATTATGGATATTCGGATGCCGGCGCTGGACGGCATTGATGCCGCCAAAATTCTTACCGAAGAAAAAATCGCTCCGGTGGTACTCTTAACCGCCTACAGTCAAAAAGAATTAATTGACCGCGCCAAAGAAGCAGGTGTGGTTGGCTATTTGGTCAAACCTTTTAAAGAGAGTGACCTGAGTCCCGCCATTGAAGTAGCTCTGGCGCGTTTTAATGAGTTCAAGCAAATGACGCAGGAAGTAGACGACCTGCAACATGCGCTAACAACGCGCAAATTGGTTGACCGCGCCAAAGGAATTTTGATGGATACCAAAGGGTTCACTGAATCCGAAGCATTTAGGGCCATTCAAAAAATGAGTATGGATAATCGCCGCCCAATGAAAGCCGTTGCCGAAGCCATTATTATGGCTCACGAAGCCACGCTAAACAGACTAAGCCAAAAATAGGATACCCTCAATGAACACGATACGTTTGGCACTGGCCCAAATCAACACCATCGTGGGCGATTTTTCGAGCAACACCCAAAAAATAATTGCTTCACTTGACCAGGCGAAAGCAATCGGCGCGCAAATCGTCCTGTTCCCAGAGTTGACAATCTGTGGCTACCCCCCAGAAGACCTGCTGTTAAAGCCCAGCTTCATCAATGCAAATCGTATCTTTCTTGAAAAACTGCTCCCCTACAGCCAGGGACTAACCGCCATTGTCGGTTTTGTAGACGCCGCGGACGACATTTTCAACGCAGCTGCCGTATTGCACAATGGGGAATTGGCAGGAATTTACCGCAAGTTTTTGCTTCCCAACTACGGCGTTTTTGATGAGGAGCGCTACTTCCGCCGGGGCAACACCGAGACCATCTTTAAATTAGGCGCTGTACCGCTGGGCATTAGTGTGTGCGAAGATATATGGTACCCCGCCGGCCCCCCAGAACACCAGGCGGCAAACGGGGCACAGCTTTTGCTCAACATTTCTGCTTCCCCCTACCAGGTCGGTAAAATTCAAGAACGAGAGCGAATGCTTGTCACTCGCGCCGCCGATAATGTTGCTGTGGTTGCCTATTGCAATCTGGTCGGCGGGCAGGATGAACTTGTGTTTGATGGAAGCAGCGTCATCATTGACGAGCGGGGCAAAACTATTGCCCGCGCCAAATCGTTTGCCGAAGATTTTGTGGCAGCAGATATTGACCTGCGCAGCATCCTCCGGCAACGCCTCCGCGACCCGCGCCGCCGGAAAAGCTTCACGTATCATGTTGATTACAAACAGCTTCGCCCCCTTCCGCTGGCTCCACTCGCGCCACCGTCCCAGCCCCCCCTAAAACCGGCCGTCGCACCGCTGCACCCCCTGCTAGAGGAAATCTACACCGCGCTGGTGATGGGCACACGCGATTACCTGCACAAAAATGGGTTCAACAAAGTAGTGATTGGCCTCTCTGGGGGGATTGACTCCACATTAGTCGCTTGCATTGCCGTCGATGCGCTGGGGGCAGAGAATGTAGTGGGCGTGTCTATGCCTTCTCGATACTCATCAGGCCACAGCAAAAGTGATGCCCAACAATTGGCCGAAAATTTGAACATCCGCTATGAGAGCATCCCCATTGAACCGATTTTCGGCAGTTATTTGGAGACGCTCACCCCTCTGTTTGCAGGCACCCCCCCTAACGAAGCCGAAGAGAACCTGCAAAGCCGCGCCAGGGGAAATATTTTGATGGCCTTGAGCAACAAATTCGGCTGGCTGGTGTTGACCACCGGCAACAAAAGTGAAATGGCCGTGGGCTATGCTACCCTGTACGGCGATATGGCAGGTGGCTTTGCCGTCATTAAAGACGTACCCAAAACGATGGTCTACAGGCTGGCGGAATACCGTAACCAGATCAGCCCGGTCATTCCCCAGAATATTATCAGCAAGCCGCCTTCCGCCGAACTTCGCCCCGACCAACTTGACACAGACTCACTTCCGCCCTACGACGTATTGGATGATATTTTGCAAGCGTATGTAGAAAACGACTTTAGTTTCGATGAAATTGTGGCGCGGGGACACAATGCGGACACGGTTCAACGAGTCATAAAAATGGTTGACCGCAATGAGTACAAACGTCGCCAGTCGCCGCCGGGGGTAAAAATTACCCCGCGGGCATTTGGCAAAGATCGACGGCTCCCCATCACCAATCGGTTTACAGACGGACAGGGACAGCAGTAGAGTCAAAAACAAGAATTAGAGCGGCACAGGCGTGGGTTCATCAATGGGAGTGGGGGTGCTGGTGGGCTTAACCGGCGTCTGGGTGGGGGTTTGGGTGGGCGTGGGGGTTTGGGTGGGCGTAGCTGTTTGAACAGGTGTACCG
>CAYPUV010000315.1:0-3429 GCA_964413895.1 uncultured Anaerolineaceae bacterium | reverse complement strand
TGTAGTGACAGAGCAGTGCTCTGTCACTACATTATTTTGAAACAATGTATGTGTCTCTGAAAATGTCTCTTGGAATTGCACTAGAGGAAGCAACAATAAAATGAGCTAAAATTGCTCATATATTGTGATTGTGCTAAAATCTTTTTATAAAATGAAAAAACTTTTTTCGTGAGGCTTTCTCTGTCGTTTTCTTTATTGGGTTTTTTCTTTTGACGTCTTTTCTTTTCAATTGTTTCATACGGCGACGTAGCCAAGTGGTAAGGCAGGGGTCTGCAAAACCCTTATTCGCCGGTTCGAATCCGGCCGTCGCCTTTAATTTAAATCTGGCTGACAGCTTTATCGCTGGTCAGTCTTTTTTTACCTTTCCCGCGGGGAGCATACCAAATGAAAAAATTGCTGGCGTTCTGTTTGGTTGTGTTAATTGCGTTAACCGCCTGTAATGCCTCGAAAAAACCAGCGACGGCGGAAAACGTTGCTTCCCTCAAAAAAGAAATCGTAATTATTCCCAAAGCCCCTACGGCAACCAACTTTCCGCGCCTGGGCACACCAACCTCCATCCCGCCGACTTCCACCCCCAAACCAACTTCAACTCCCCTCACCCGCCAGGCAATATTCGATGATGAAACGCTGGCCGAACTGATGGCCGGCACAATCAGCAGTGCGGGGGTTAAAGCAACGGTTGCCATTGAAGATAATCGGGCCAGCGGCGGCGAACGCGTGGCGCACATTACCATCGTTTCCAAATATAACCTCCAAGACAATCAACTTTTGTTAAAATTATTTGTGCTGGAAGTAGGAAACGCGCTCCGCACCATCCGCGCTTTTAGCGAAGGCGATATGCAAGCCAATCTGGATGCCGCCGACCTGATTGTAAAAGACAAACAGGGGAATGTTATGGGCACAGTATCCGCACCGATGCCAGAAATTGTGCGGTTTTTGGATGGACGATCTTCGGTGGACGAAGCACTGGCACACTTAACCCTCACCGGCGTTTTTGAAACATTCAAAAAATAGCCAGCCACACCCAACAGGCAACCAATGACAACTCAGACACTCCCACGCACTTCATCGCAACAAGTTGAAGAAGAATTTCAAACCGGACAGGTATTGACCATTGTTGGGGGACATTTTACCCACGACACCTACACTGCTTTTGTCGCTCCATTGCTTCCCCTGATTATGGAGAAACTATCCTTATCCCTCACCCTGGCGGGGTCGCTGGCAGTGTTTATTCAAATCCCCGCCCTGTTGAACCCCTTCATCGGCTACCTGGCAGACAAAGTTAGCCTGCGCTATTTTGTCATCTTGGCCCCGGCCGTTACCGCAACCCTCATCAGCATGTTGGGCATTGCCCCCAATTACACAACGCTGGTTCTTTTATTGTTGACCACCGGCGTGAGCGTGGCGTGCTTCCACGCGCCTGCCCCGGCGATGGTGGGACGCATCTCTGGCAAACAAGTAGGCAAAGGGATGAGCCTGTTTATGGCCGGGGGCGAACTGGGGCGAACCGTTGGGCCGCTGCTTGCCGTGTGGGCCGTGTCTACCTGGACACTTGATGGCTTTTACCGCGTGGTCGTGTTCGGCTGGGCGGCCACCATCGTGCTGTACTGGCGACTGCGCACCATTCCCGCCCGCTCAGAGCAACCATCCAATCTGCGTGCCGTATTCCCCACCGCACGCCGGCTGTTCCTCCCACTGTTGGGCATCCGCCTGCCACGCGAGTTCTTAATGACAGCCCTGGCCGTCTATTTGCCCACGTTCATGAGTCAACGCCGCGCCAGCCTGTGGATCGCCGGCGCGGCGTTGTCTGTGCTGGAGGCCGCCGGGGTAGCGGGGGCACTGGCAGGCGGCACGCTCAGCGATAAAGTAGGACGCAAAACTATCTTGCTCTTTAGCAGCATCAGCGCATCCATCTTAATGTTAATTTTTGTAAACAGCGCCGGCTGGCTGCTGGTTCCCATTCTGCTGGCACTGGGGTTTACCAGCCTGTCAACTGGCCCCGTTATGTTGGCAATTGTGCAAGAACAAATGCCCAATAACCGCGCAATGGCCAACGGAATTTTTATTGCCATCTCTTTCCTGGTCCGTCCCATTGCAATTTTTGGCAATGGACTTATGGGGGATCATTTTGGCCTGACCACAGCCTATTTTTGGAGCGCTATCATCGCCCTGGCAGCAATTCCATTCATTCTTCTATTACCGCAGCCACACAAGCAAATTGTATAATTAATTTATGGAGGACAGCAATGGCTACTCCTGTTGCTCTGCATTATTTTCGATTAGCTCGACCGGCATGGGAATTAATGCTCACCCGTATGCGTCAATTGGGGGCAGATACTATTTATGCCCCTGTGCCGTGGGGATTCCACGAGTTTGCAGCCGGCAAATTCGATCTGACCGGGCTGACCAACCCGCGCCGAGACCTTGCCGGATTTGTGGAATTATGCGCGGCGATGGGTTTTGCCGTCGTACTCGATCTATCCCCTGTGCCCGGCGATGCAGACCTGCTCAACGGCGGCCTCCCTGGTTGGCTGCTTACCCAACACCCGGAGATTCGAGCCCAAAACAAACGTGGCGAATTCTACAATACTCCCACCTGGGAACATCCAACGTTGCTCAAATTCCTGGGGCGCTGGTGGCAAACATTGGCGCAAACACTATTGAGCAACCGTTCCGCCAACGCAACCTTGCAAGTGCAGGTGAACCTCTCCCAGCAGCCCCTCGATTTTAACGACCATGTAGCCACCGTGCGCTGGCCCATCTGGCTGCGGAAACGCTATGCAGAAGGCGGCGTAGAGGCGCTAAATACAGCCTATGCCCCGCCCACCCCCTTCCACAACATCAGCCAAGTAAAGCTGACTGCCTCGCTGGAAGCCGCCGCTTTTCAGGCCGACGTACAAGCATTTACCACCGAGACAAAAATGCACGCTCTGGAAACGTACCAATCTTTGCTCAAAGAGCAGGGATGGCCACTTGCCGACCCCATCGCGCCGCCCCCGCACGGGGTACAGATTCCCAACGACCCGGCGGATGTGGGCGCGTCGTTCCGGTGGGCAATGCAGGCCCCGGTGAAAGCCGATGGCACGCCAACCCCGGCATTCTGGGCAACCAAAGAACAAAACGCGCTAACGTGGCTCACCACCGCCGACGAGCAACATCAAATTCTCATCACCCCGCCAGAAGGGAACGTGACGTTTGAATTTGCAGCGGAAATAGCCGCCTATCGCCTGTTGTTAACCGGAAACCTACAACCCGTAAAAGTGAACACGGGAGGCGGCACATACACATTCACCGCTGTAGCCAACGACAGTGACGGCCAGACTGATTTCTATTTCACGCTGCCCACAGCTGCCACCCCGCTGGAGGGGTTTTTGGCAAAGTACCTTGGCTCGCTATTGCAGGGGCAACAGCACGCTCTATTGCATGCAG
>CAYPUV010000314.1:0-3473 GCA_964413895.1 uncultured Anaerolineaceae bacterium | reverse complement strand
CAGATGCGGTCTTACGCCGGCTCGCCCAAGAGAAGATGCCCCTTCTCTGAAGATAGTAAAAGGGAAGCAAGGCCCGCCATCAATAAATTCTCTGGTAATAATGGAGAATAGAGATTGGAGATTTATGTAAATGGAAAGCGGAATTTTCTTCAGCAACTACGCCAAAGATATGGGCTTGCGACGCACACCGGCAGAGAAGGTGCGTTTGTACTTGGCAATCGCCTTCGCCCTGATTGTACCCTGGTTTGCCAACAACTATCAGCTAACCATGCTCAATCAAATTGGTATTGCCGCCATCGGCGCCATTGGCCTGAATATCCTGGTGGGATTTACAGGACAAATTAGTTTGGGGCAGGGCGCATTTATGGCCGTTGGAGCGTACACTTCCGGTTTGCTGGCCAGAAACTTGGGCTTACCCTTTTATGTGGCAATCCCCATCGCCTGTGTCACTGCTGCCGCCATCGGCGCATTTTTTGGCATCCCCTCACTACGATTAAAAGGGTTGTATTTGGCAATTGCTACCCTGGCCGCACAAGAAATTATCCAGTGGATTATTACTCACTGGGATTATATGACGGGCGGCGTGGATGCGCTGGTAATCGATGCGCCCACGCTGTTTGGACAGCGAGTTAACACTGATTTCCGCTTTTATTGGATTATCCTCTTTTGTTTGGTGTTGACGATTATATTTACGATCAATATTTTTCGCTCGCGGGTGGGACGGGCGTTTATTGCCATTAGAGACCAGGATATTGCCGCCGAAGTGATGGGCGTGAACCTGTTCCAATACAAGCTACTGGCGTTTGCTACCTCCTCGTTCTTTGTGGGGCTATCTGGAGCACTCACCGCTCATTATCGGCTCATCATTTCTTGGGAGCGCTTCACCATTGACACGTCTATTTTATACCTGGCAATGATTATCATCGGGGGGTTGGGGTCAGTGTCTGGCTCAATTTATGGTGCAGCGTTTATGGTTCTGCTGCCCGCCCTTCTCAATAACCTTGGGCGCTCACTGGGCGGCAGTGTTCCGATGATGGATCGCATTATCCCTTTTCTTCAGCAGGGTATGTTTGGCATTGTGATTATTCTTTTCCTCATTTTAGAACCGGAAGGACTGGTAAAAATTTGGCGCAACATTAAAGATTATTTTCGATTATGGCCATTTTCATATTGACGAGGGACAAGGGAGGTGAACTTATCGGCAAGACAACGTGGGTAGTAGTGAGAAGCAGATGGTTGTAGCGTATGGCCGAAGACTGGCAGAATCAAGGGTCTGACGCCTAAAATTCTAACGAGCCTGAAAAGGCGTAGTCAATTCAAGGAGGAGCTTTATGAAAAAACGGTTTGTTTTAGCAATGCTTTTGTTGTTAACGCTTGCGCTGGTGACTGCGTGTGGTGGCGGCGGAAGCAAAAGTGATACTGGCCCCATCAAAGTTGGCGCGATCTTCGACTTGAGCGGGCCTACTTCCGGCCCCGGCACCCCCTACGGCGAAGGCATTAAAGCCTATGTGGACTGGCGGAACCAGAACGGCGGCATTGAAGGGCGGCAAATAGACCTGCTTTCTCAAGATTATGGCTATAAAGTACCCAATGCAGAACAGCTTTACAGCCAGTATGTAAACGAAGGAATTGTCGCCTTCCAGGGTTGGGGAACAGGTGACACGGAGGCGTTGCGCGGAAAAATAGCCGAAGACAAAATCCCCTTCATGTCTGCTTCATACTCCATTAATCTGGTGGATATTAATAAAGCGCCGTACAACTTCCTGGTAGGCACCAGTTACTCTGACCAGATGGTCATTGCGATGCAATGGATTAAAGACCAGGGCGGTAGCAAAATCGCCATTTTGCACCACGACAGCCCCTTTGGACAGTCTCCCGTACCCGATGGCGAAGATTTTGCTCAGGCCAATGGGATAGACGTGTTAGACATTGCAATGCCCGGCGGCGCAACAGACCTAACCCCCGAACTGAGCCAGGTGCAGAGCTTCGGCGCTGAATATATCATCATTCAAAACGTGTCCAGCCCGGCAGCGTTGGCGCTTCGCAACGCTAAAGACCTGGGGATGGGCGTTCAGTTCGTCTGCCTGAACTGGTGCGCCGATGAGAGCCTGATTGAATTGGCCGGAGATGCTGCCGAAGGTGTCATCGGCACCATGCCCTTCACCCCACCAAGTGTAGACGTCCCCGGCGACGATGACGTGCGCAAATATGCCGAGAGCAAAGGCCAGGACCTGAACAAATTGGGTCTCCATTACACCCAGGGTTGGTGGACCATGGCTGTAATGGCCGAAGGTATCGACCAGGTGGTGAAAGCGGGTAAACCGCTCACCGGCGAGAATATCCGTGCCGCGCTGGAAGGCATCAGCAACTTTGATACTGGCGGCGTCACCGCGCCCATCACCTTCACCCCCACCGAACACCGGGGCAACAAAGCATTACGCCTGTTCAAAGTTGAGAACGGCCAGTGGGCCCAAATGAGCGACTACATCGAATCGAGCATCGAAATAAAATAGTGTTCAGCCACAAGCTGTCGGCCATCAGCTCTGGCAACAGACTGATGGCTGATGGCTGAACGCCGACAGCTAACAAGAGGTTGTGTTTATGCTTACCCTGAATAATCTGGAAGTAATCTACGATGAAGTCATTCTGGTGTTGAAAGGAATGTCTCTGCACGTTCCAGAGGGACAAATTGTGGCGCTCCTCGGCGCAAATGGGGCGGGGAAATCTACCACGCTGAAAGCTATCTCCGGTTTGCTCAAACCAGAAAACGGGGAAGTTACAGACGGAGACATTCAATTTCAAAACGAACCCATCCACGAGTTAGATGCTGAAGACGTTGTGCGACGTGGTATTTTTCAGGTTATGGAAGGACGCCGCGTGTTTGAACATCTCGACGTAGAAGAAAATCTTATTGCGGGGGGATATACGCGGTCAGATAAAAACAATCTCAAACGTGACATTGAAATGGTGTACAGTTATTTTCCTCGCTTGCGAGAACGTCGCAAACAGGTGGCGGGGTACCTTTCCGGCGGCGAGCAGCAAATGTTAGCCATTGGCCGTGCATTGATGGCCCGGCCCAAGTTGGTGATGCTCGATGAACCTTCGCTAGGATTGGCTCCCTTGCTGGTGCAAGAAATATTCAACATCATCCGGCGTATTAATGAGGAGCAGGGAACCACCATTTTGCTGGTAGAGCAAAATGCTCGCCTGGCCCTGAACGTGGCACATTATGCCTACATTATGGAAAGCGGACGCATTGTACTGGACGGCGACCCCGAAACATTGCAAGAAAACGCCGACGTGCGCGAATTCTATCTGGGCCTGACTGAAGTGGGTCAGCGCAAAAGCTACCGCGACGTAAAACACTACAAACGGCGCAAACGCTGGTTGAGTTAATAGCTCACCTTACGCAGTTTAAACCTTGACAAATTTAAGATGCTACCAACTGTGGTATTTCCCCCTCCCCCTAACCC
>CAYPUV010000313.1:0-3500 GCA_964413895.1 uncultured Anaerolineaceae bacterium | reverse complement strand
TGTCTGTGGCGAGGGACGGCGTTGTGCTGTTGGGTTTCGGTGTGTGCGGTTGCGATGGTGTCGGTCCGGTTGGTGTGGTGGCGTAAGTGGGGCCAACGAGGAGCGAGGTGCGGTGGTGGTGGGGTGGGGGTGTGGGGCGGGGTTGGTGACGGGGTAGGGAGGACGGTGGGGGCCGTTGTTGTGGTGGTAGATGGGAAGGGGGTGAAGGTAGGCGGCGGGGTAGGCCATGCATTCGCTGTTGCGAAAGTAGCTTCCTGCGTCGGCGTTTGCAAAGACTGTTGTTGAGTGCGATACCCCCAGCCTAAAACAGCGACAATGATCATCGCCACAACAAACGTACCCCCCATTTGCCACAATTTTGAGTTGGATAAGAATTTGTTCATCAAGCTCCAATCTCTAATCGCTAAATTTCACTTTACAACCTTGATTTCACCAGCGTGTAAATTTCTGCCACGCGGTCAGCTTGATTTTTTAGAATTTTTTCCAATGCGGCCTGTTTTTCGGCCACAAAGGCGCCATCTTTAATGCTGCCGAGATTGATGTACACGTTCAACGCGGCGCTGTTCATCCCGGCAAGGGCAGCCTGCGCCGCCGACCCTGCATCGCTGGCTGCGTTGATGTTTCCTCTTTCCGCTACCGGCTTTGTCAGCGCAATCACTTTGGCGCAGGCGCGGGCAGTTTCCAACGGCACCAGCGTTGCCCCTTTCAGTGCGGCCTGAATCGCATCACTGCGAACTTGTTTGTCGGTGTCGGTTTGGCGGGGCAGGCCATAGGCGGCCATTACTTTGTTAAAAACAGCGACATCTTTTGCCACCATATCTGTTAATTGGGCGCGCAACGCTTCTGATTGTTGCAGAATTTCTTGCATTTCCGCTTCCACAGCAGCATATTTTTTTTTGCCGATGGTAAGGTTGCACACCATACTCACCAGCGCTGCACCCATTGCCCCGTTCAGGGCTGCCACGCCACCCCCACCTGGCGTCGGAGTGTTGCTGGCTAGCAGGTCTAAAAAGGATTGCAGAGATTGTTCTTTCATCGTCGATGCTCCTTGTTTTTGTTGTGCTCATAACGCTATTGCGACTACAGCAGTGTAGGAATTTTACATCAGGACGAGGGCAGCGACAACATCTATCTGTCAAAGTAACAAGTGGCGTGCTGAGGACATACGTCTATCAGAGCACAAGTTCGGCCAATTACTCGCACGCCTGTTGTTCTCCGCATGCCCATTCCTCACACCAGATGTCTTGCCTGGCGTTATCCTGGATCACATTCTTCGAGAAGCTGACAATTTCCGGATCGGGGAAAGGACACTTCCCGAAATTCCACAGATAGATGCCGAATACGTTTGCGGTGATGACGTTGCCCTCAACGTGATAGCCAAAGGAGGCGTTAGGGTATTGCACATCCTCGTCGCTGACCTGAATACCGGCACCATGGTTATTGGTGATGATGTTGCCCCGCAGCGCGACGTCATGCCCGCCGTCGACCCAGATTCCCCCGTCCCAGTAGTCGCCGGCCGCATCTAACTCGTTGTTGTCAATCTGGTTGTTTTCAACGATCACGTTGCTTCCGTCTTCAACCAGAATGCCGCCTCCAATGTTGTTGTGTGCGTGGTTGTTGCGAATGACTGCCTCTTGGATCTCAAATGTGTCGATACCAGTGCCAAGGATGCCTTTTTTAACGCGGTCAGCAGCTGGGCCGTTCTCCGCGGCCTCGTTCCCGGTGATTGTGACCCTTTGGGTCCCCTCAATTCTGACGCCGAACCCTTCTCCGTGCGTATCTGGATCAACTGAGGCGCGACCGTTGGCGATGAAGCGGTTATTCTGAAGCACGATGTCGGAACCCAGCAAAGCGAAGAGACCCTCGTCCGAGTAGTCACGAAACTCAAGATTCTCGACGACGATGTTTGTACTCTCAACCAGCGCCAGGCCCATCGTTCGATTCGATTCTCCCTCAAGAATAGGCAACTGCTCGCCGTCGGACACGCCTTGAATGGTGATTCTCGCGGAACTGCTACCGAAGGCGCCCATAACAATCGACTCCCGATACGTTCCTGGCATAATGTACACGGTCTGACCGGGGCGAACGTTACAGAGCGCCTGAGCGAGCGTGCGCAACGGAGCCTCAGGTGTGTCCCCAGCGTTATTGTCATCGCCATCAGGTGCTACATAGATAGTGTCTCCTTCAATCGGTTGAGCCTCATTCCCGAGACACTCCGTCCCGTTGTTGAATACGATTCCGACCAGGCTCCCTTCGCTCCCCTTACAACCAAGCGCAACGAACACAATGAGCAGCATAACCGTTACGTGAATCTTGGGCATGAATTTCCTTTTCTCACAGCTTTTTCAGTGCACGCTGTGCCGAAATCGCTCTTTTGCGCTGAGTCACCTGACGTCGCAAGTAACGTGCCTATCATCCTGAAGCATATTTCCTCACCCGCGAAATGCTTCAACCTCTGAGACGGTGTCACAAACCAGCGTCAGCAAAAACTGAAGCTCGACGGCATTGTTCACCGCGCCGCGTTGAACGAACCAGAGCTGTTGGTCGTGCAGTTCTATCTTGGCAGTGGAAACAGCAGCCAATCTTTCTTTCAACGTGGTTCGTTCCAGAAGATGACTCACCAGTTCGGGAGGACGACTTTTGTGCTTGGAACCTCGAATGAACAGATGCGTATCAGGAGGAATATCTGCCGTTGCGATGATGCGGGTATTGGTGATGGGGATGGAACGTATGCGCGACCCATATTTCGATTTGCTAAAATAAAACTCTCGCGTAAGGTAGAGTTCCAATAGCACTTCCCGTCCGCGATACATCCCGTGGACACGCACATTACCATTCCCAGAGCCGGTGGATTCGTGGGTTAAATTGTTCTCAATCGCCAGTTTTTGCCATGCTTCATTCTGATCCGATCGTTGACCCAGCGCCGTAACAACAACTATCATCAATATCAGGATAGATCCTATCAAAATGAAGATGGGGTTTGCTGACCAGATGGTTAAAGCGATCCCTACGCCAAAGATGACAAATGCTCCGACCATTAAAAACGCGAAGCGATTGTCCTCCCACTGACGTTCTTGCCGATTGTATGTCAACCCCACGCTGTGGGCATATTCTGCGACCATCCGATAAAACGCGCGGCTGTACTGTCGGGTCGCCAGAAATTTCGTTCCGATTAACCCCACCAATCCCACGCCTAAACAAGCGAGGACGATTTCTGTGCGCACTTCCATTACCGCCAACACAAACGACGTGCCGAGAATAAATGCGAATATACGGGACATATTTTTCATACGTTGATTATACCACTAGAGTTGCATTAACGACACTAATTTGTTTTCTCTATTTCACGGATTTTCACCGCAAAAGTTTAAAAATTCGTGAAAATCCGTTTCATTTGTGTGCTATTTTCAAGTTCAGGTTGTCAGGGCTGGTCATACTAAGAATTGTTGTATCTATTCAGTTACACAGAGAAACACGGAGAAAACACAAAGATACACTGA
>CAYPUV010000312.1:0-3566 GCA_964413895.1 uncultured Anaerolineaceae bacterium | reverse complement strand
CTCCCCAACCCTCCCCCTAAAAGGGGGAGGGCGCTGCGTCCTCCCTCCCTCACAGGGAGGGGGCAGGGGGAGGGTGAAATTGCATTACTTGGCATCATCGGCGGGCTGTTGACGCTCACCCGCCCGGAAGGTATCGGGCTGGCGGGACTCATCGGGCTGGCGATACTCTGGCAACATCGGGCATCCGTGCGGAAAATGGCGCGAGTTGTTTTTCCATTCGGAGTCGGGTTAGTTTTTCCGCTCATTCCCTATTTTGCGTTCAATATCATCACCAGCGGATTGATTTTCCCCAACACATTTTACGCCAAACAGCGCGAGTATGCCATCCTGCTGGAAAATATCCCCCTCTGGAAACGCTGGCTCACGGTGGCGGGCGTGCAATTTGTCGGCGGACAAATTTTGCTGCTACCCGGCGCAATTTGGGCGGTGGCGATGGCGTTTCGGCGGAAAAATATCACGCTGATAGTGGCGGCAGGCTGGTGGCTGGCACATATATCGCTGTACGCCGTGCGCTTGCCGGTGACATACCAGCACGGGCGATATGAAATGCCCACCCTGCCATGGCTGATATTTTTTGGGGTGTGGGGAACAGCAAAACTACTCAAACCGAACCACGCGACGCGATGGGCGCGCGTGTTCAGCCGGGCGGCAATCGTCTCCACTGGGGCAGCGATGCTGGCATTTGTGCTGCTCGGTGCGCAAAGTTACGCCAACGACGTGACCTTCATCGACACGGAAATGGTGAAAACCGCTCGCTGGCTGAATGAGAATACCGACCCGCACGCCACCATTGCTGCGCACGACATCGGCGCGATTGGCTATTTTACCGCACGTCCACTGGTAGATTTGGCGGGACTGGTCACACCGGCGGTTATCCCTTTCATCAGAGATGAAGCCGCGCTGCTGACGTTTGCCCGGTCGCAGGGGGCGCAATATCTGGTCACCTTCCCCAGTTGGTATCCCAAAATCACCGCATCGCTGCCGCTGGTGTACAGCACAGAGTCGGCATGGGCACGGGAACATAAGCATGACAATCTGGCGGTGTACAGCATCAAATAGCGCTGGGAAACGGGAGTCAATGTTTGCCATCTAACATCTGACAAAACAACTTTGCACCAACTCATGACATTATGGTATACTTATACCGTACCCTGGTACTGATACTGTCTCTATGCGATGCATATGGCTTGATCTGGGAGAGATCAGTTAAATCTGTGGAAAAATAATTTCTCTCACCAAACGCAGAGGTGGGGAGATGAGCGACTAAAGATCGAGAAAATCTCCAGTAACCACTCTCCAGGACAATTGCACGCACATACAAATGGCACTCTTTCAAAACGCTATGGCTACCGATTACCCTCTTTCGCCCGTTCAGCTTTTGCAATGGCAGGAAGAAGAACGAGCTAAAACCGCAAAAATTCTAGAAGATGCCAATGGGCAACTATTGGCAAATGCTATATTTGAACTGGCAGCAGTGAAGAAGCTCATTCTTGATGAGCAAAATTTGGATTTAGTTATTGAGGGAATTAATGCACTCCAACAGGAGCTAGAAGAAGGACTGGCTGAGCTGAGGTTTCTGATTGCCGATCTTGAACCTGCCACCGTGCTGGGTAATTTTGGCTTGGTAGCGGGACTACGCCGGTATCTGGAAAAATTTCAGCACCATACCCACCTTAAAACCGAGCTGCGCGTGCAAACACTTGTGGAGCCACTTCCCAACACCATCGAAACGGCCATCTTCCGCATTATTCAAGAAACGTTGCAAAATGCACGGCAGCACGCGAACGCCACAATGGTAAAAATAACAATCTCGGAGCAAGACAGTAATTTACAATTCAGTATTTTGGATGATGGCATTGGCATCAACCCCACCCTGTCCCCGCAGTCCCGACGTCGATTGGGACTGGTGAGCATCAAAGAAATAACCAATTTGCTGCAAGGAACGCTCCAGGTAAAAAGCCAGGAGAACGTTGGCACACAAGTAATTCTAACCATACCGTATCCCAAATTCTGAAAACTTACGACCAGGGAGGCGATTGAATTTATGGCCACAAGTATCATGCTCGTTGACGACCACCCGCTTTTTCGGCAGGGGTTGAGGCGCGTTTTAGAACACGAAGACGACCTTGAAGTGATAATGGAAGTAGCTGACGGTGAAGAAGCCCTGCGGTTGGCCAAACAGCTCCAGCCCGACGTGATTCTACTGGACATTAACCTCCCCCATATGAACGGCCTGCAAATTGCTCGCGAGCTAAAACAATCCAATCCCGAAATCGCTATTATTATGCTCACTGCTTTCCACGATGATGAACAAATTTTTCACGCTATTCGCGCCGGGGCAGCCGCCTATTATCCTAAAGACGTGACACCGCGTCGCCTGGTTGAAGCTATTCGGCAGGTTAGTCAAGGGAATTATGTGATTGACGATGAAGTGTTTGACCAACCGGAAGCCGCCACCTGGCTTTTGCAACAATTCGACCATGTTGCTTATGTCGATGGTGAACCGAATCAAATGTTTGCGCCCCTTTCGCCCCGTGAAATGGAAATTTTGCAACACATTGCTAAAGGTCAGAGCAACAAGGAAGTTGCCTACACACTGGGTATTAGCCGCCAAACCGTAAAAAATCATATGACCAGCATCCTGCGCAAATTAGCGGTGAACGATAGAACGCAAGCCGCTCTGTACGCCGTAAAACGTGGCTGGATCCGCCTGCAAGATGAATAAATGAAAATAGAGGTTGGTTAATTGGGAGTTAAAATCTTTAATCTCCAACAACCAACCTCCCTGTTGAAACCAATGGGGGAACCCGATGGACGCAGAAACTTTGCACGAAGAAAAACAACCCGTTACGTTTGATCAGGTAATGGAAGATTCAGAAACTGAATACGAACAGATCCAGAAAGAGTTAAAAGAAATCGCCCTCCTTATCCGCCAAAGTACGGACGAGGTTGAAAAACTGGCGCACCGAAATGCCCAAATCAGCAACAAACTCCGGCTTATGGAAAGCAATCTGGACACAATGCCTCGCCAGGACATTAGAGAAATTTATAAACACGCGCAAGATACTCAAAGCCGGCTGTTTATGATGCGCGGCCAGGTTGAACAATTACAGGGTAAACAACAGTATTTGGAACGGTACGCTAATCGCCTGCACCAAATGATCGATGCTTACCACCAAGATTCAACAACCCGTAGTAGCAGGAGTGCCAATAGTGGATCCCACCAGGGCATTTCAACGGAAAGCAGCATTATGAACATCATCAATGCTCAAGAGCAAGAGCGGCTGCACCTGTCCCGGCAACTCCACGATGGTCCCGCGCAATCATTAACTAATTTGATTTTGCAAGCTGAAATCTGCGAGCGTTTGTTTGACAAAGACCCCTCGCGCGCCAAAACAGAACTGGGCAGTCTACAAAATGCAGTGAATGACACTTTTCCAAAAATCAGAGAATACATCTTCCAACTGCGCCCAATGATGCTCGCCTATCTGGGGCTTGCCCCTAACTTTACGCAATACGTGCAAGAGTTTGAGACCACACACAATTTGCCGTCCAATATGCTAATA
>CAYPUV010000311.1:0-3571 GCA_964413895.1 uncultured Anaerolineaceae bacterium | reverse complement strand
GGGATTGCTGGATGGCGGGGTTGACCTGTTGCTCATCGAAACGATTTTTGACACCTTGAACAGCAAAGCCGCCTTTTTTGGGGTGGATGAGCTGTTTGCAGAAGTGGGCAAAACCGTGCCGGTGATGATTTCCGGCACCATCACCGATGCCAGTGGGCGCACGCTCTCCGGGCAAACCACCGAAGCTTTCTGGAACTCGGTGATGCACGCCCAACCGTTCAGCGTGGGGTTGAATTGCTCGCTGGGGGCGGCAGAAATGCGCCCGTATCTGGAAACGTTGGCAAATGTCGCCGATACCCACGTCTCCTGTTATCCCAATGCCGGGCTGCCCAACGAGTTCGGCGAGTACGACCAAACGCCGGATGAAATCGCCGCGCAGTTGCGCGATTTCGCCCAAAACGGATTCGTGAACATTGTCGGCGGGTGCTGCGGAACCACCCCCGACCACATCCGCGCCATCGCCGAGGCGGTGGCGAAATTTCAGCCGCGCCTCGTGCCGGAACACACGCCCGAAACGCGGTTCAGCGGGCTGGAACCGTTGGCGATCACGCCGTTCAGCAATTTCATCAACATCGGCGAGCGCACCAACGTGGCGGGGTCGGCGCGATTTCGGCGGCTCATCCACGAAGAAAATTACGATGAAGCCCTGCGCGTCGCCGCCCAGCAGGTGGAAAACGGCGCGCAGATGATTGACGTGAATTTCGATGACGGCATGCTCGACGGGGTGGCGTGCATGACCCGCTTTTTGAATCTGGTCGCCGCCGAACCGGACATTGCCCGCGTGCCGGTGGTGATTGACTCCTCCAAATGGGAAGTCATCGAAGCGGGGCTGAAATGCGTGCAGGGCAAGGCGATCGTCAACTCTATCAGTTTAAAAGAAGGTGAGGACGTTTTCAGAGCGCACGCGCGGAAAATCAGACGCTATGGCGCGGCGGTCATCGTGATGGCGTTCGATGAGCAGGGGCAGGCGACCACCGTCGAGCGGAAAGTGGAAATCTGCACCCGCGCCTACCATATTCTGGTGGATGAAATCGGTTTCCCGCCGGAGGACATCATTTTCGACCCCAACATTCTCACCGTTGGCACGGGCATTGAGGAGCACGCCGATTACGCCGTCAACTTCATCGAAGCGACGCGCATCATCAAAAAAACATTGCCGCACGTGAAGATCAGCGGCGGGTTGAGCAATGTTTCGTTTGCGTTTCGGGGGAATAATGTGGTGCGCGAAGCGATGCACGCCGCGTTTTTGTATCACGCCATTCAAGCCGGGCTCGATATGGCGATTGTGAACGCCGGGCAGCTCGCGGTGTATGATGATATTCCCAAAGATTTGTTGGAACGGGTGGAAGATGTGCTCTTCAACCGCCGCCCCGACGCCACCGAGCGGCTGGTGGCGTTCGCCGAAACGGTGAAGGGGCAGGGGAAAACGAAAAAGGTGGAAGACAAGGTGTGGCGCGCGCTGCCGGTGGGCGAACGGTTGGCGCATGCGCTGGTGAAGGGCATCACCGATTTTATTGTGGAAGATACCGAAGAAGCGCGGCAGCAATCGGCGCGGGCGCTGGATGTGATTGAAGGTCCGCTGATGAACGGGATGAATGTGGTCGGCGATTTGTTCGGCGCGGGGAAAATGTTTCTGCCGCAAGTGGTCAAATCGGCGCGGGTGATGAAAAAGGCGGTGGCACATTTGACCCCGTATATCGAGCAGGAAAATGCCGAGAATGGTAGCGGGCAATCGGCGGGGAAAATCTTGCTGGCAACCGTCAAAGGCGATGTGCATGACATCGGCAAAAATATTGTTGGGGTCGTGCTGGCGTGTAATAATTATGACGTGATTGATTTGGGGGTGATGGTTCCCGCCGAAAAAATACTGGGAACGGCAAAACAGGAACAGGTGGACATTATCGGCTTGAGCGGGCTGATTACCCCCTCGCTGGATGAAATGGTGCATGTTGCCAGCGAAATGGAGCGGCTTGGCTTGACCATGCCGCTGCTCATTGGCGGGGCGACCACCAGCCGCATCCACACCGCCGTGAAAATCGCGCCGCAGTACAACGGCGATACCGTGTATGTACTCGATGCGTCGCGGAGTGTGGGCGTGGCGGAAAAACTGCTCAACCCCAAATCGCGGGCGCAATTCACGGCGGAAATTCGCCGGGAATATGCCGGTCTGCGCGAAAACCATCAAAACAAACGGCGAGCGCAGCAACTGCTGCCACTGGCAACCGCCCGCGCCCGCCGCTTGCAACTCGATTGGGCAATCGCACCCATTGAAAAACCGTCCTTTTTGGGCAGTCGGGTGTTCGATAATCTGAATTTGGGCGCATTGGCAGAACTTATCGACTGGACGCCGTTTTTCCGGGCGTGGGAAATGCGCGGGGCGTATCCGCAAATTTTAAACGACCCGGTGAAAGGCGCGGAAGCGACCAAATTATTTGCTGATGCCCAGCAAATGCTGAAAGACATCATCGCACACGGAAAATTATCGGCGCGGGCGGTGGTGGGATTCTATCCTGCCCACAGTCACGGCGATGATATTGTGCTCTTCCGCGATGAATCGCGCGCCGAGCCGCTGACCGTGCTCCACACCCTGCGCCAGCAAGCGGACAAAGGGGAAAGCCGCCCCAATCTGGCGCTGGCGGATTTCATCGCGCCGGAAGAAAGCGGGGTGGCGGATTATTTGGGCATTTTCGCGGTAACGACGGGCATCGGTGTGGATGCGTTGGTGGCGCATTACCAAGCCGACCATGACGATTACAGCGCCATTATGGTCAAAGCGCTGGCAGACCGGTTGGCGGAAGCGCTGGCGGAATGGATGCACCGCGAAGTGCGGACGCATCTGTGGGGCTATGCCGCTGATGAGCAATTGTCGAATGAGGCGTTGGTAAAAGAAGCGTATCGCGGCATCCGCCCCGCGCCGGGCTACCCTGCCTGCCCCGACCACACCGAAAAGGGCACGCTGTTCAATGTGCTGGCAGTGCCGGAAAAAATCGACGTGCATTTGACCGAAACCTTCGCCATGAACCCCACCGCGTCGGTGAGCGGGTACTATTTCGCCCACCCTGAAGCACGCTATTTCAGCGTGGGGAAAATCGGGCGCGACCAGGTGGAAGATTACGCTCGCCGCAAAGGGTGGTCAGTGGCGGAAGCCGAACGCTGGTTGCGGCAGAATTTGGGGTGAAAAAAGTAGGGGCACGCTACCGCGTGTCCCTGCGTGATTTCCGGAGAAATTGGATATTCCCAAATTATTGTAACAATCCTGGCATATCGCAAGGGTATGCCCCGTAGAGTAGAGACGCGCTAATAGCGCGTCTCTACAACAACATTTCTCCATAATATCTGTTCATCCGTAGCAACCGGGCAGGGACAAGCCCGCCCCTACGCATTCCGCCGCGAGACAGGGGGTGGGGTTATTAAATAAACAGCACTTGCGCGCCTTCGCTCAGTTCCATGAATTCCATCGCGCCCACAACCTCGTCAACTTCGCCGCCTAGCTCATCTTTGGTTAATTTCATCATCTCCATACTCCTTTTCCAACCGTCCCTTTTCCCCCCGCCCACATTGCTTCTTTTCC
>CAYPUV010000310.1:0-3596 GCA_964413895.1 uncultured Anaerolineaceae bacterium | reverse complement strand
CCGATACGCATAACCCAGTTTTCGGTTGCTGACGATCCTACTTTGCAGTACTTGTTAGAAGGCAAAGTACCGTTGGTAGTAGATAATATTGAGAGTAGCCCGCGATTACAATCAATCAGGCCCTGGTTGCAGGAACACAATATCGTTTCGTTGCTGATGTTGCCACTTATGGTAGATAATGAAATTGTGGGATGTTTGAGTCTGCGCGATGTGCATCCCCGGCGCTTTTCCTCTGATGAGGTGGATTTAGCCTGGCGGGTAGCCGATCAGGTTTCTGGGGCACTGGCCCGCGCCCGCTGGAACAAGCAACGTCGTCAATTGAGCACTGCTATTGAGCAATCCACTGAAGGCGTTATCATCACCACAGCCAACGGCAGTATTGCTTATGTAAATCCTGCATTTGAGCGGATTACGCAGTACACCCGCGCTGAAGTGATTAATCAGGATTTGATTGCTTTGCTAAAAAGCGAGAAACATCCCCCCGATTTTTACCAAAAGGTTAGAGATGCGATGCACGCCGGGCGCGTTTGGCAGGGACGACTCACCAGCCGCAAAAAAGACGGGTCGCATTTTGTGGGAGATACCGTCATTGCGCCAATTCGCAACGAACGTGGCGAAATTGTGAACTACATCAGCTCACAACGAGACGTAACGCGTGAATTGCAATTAGAAAATCAATACTACCAGGCCGAAAAGATGAATGCCATTGGGCGTTTAACGGGGGGCATCGCGCACGATTTTAACAACTTACTCACCGCCATCAACGGATTTGCCGAAAGCATAAAAATGCAAATAACATCCGGCGATCCACTGTACGAATACGCCGATAAAATTGGGTACACCGTGCAACGCGCAACCGATCTGATTGACCAATTAATGTCCTTCAGTCGGAGAGAGGCTACAAATCCTCAGGTTGTAGATTTGAATAAAGTAGTGGCCAATATCAGCAAAATGTTAGATCCAATTATTGGCCGTGACATTGCTCTGGAAACGAATTTCGCACTGAATCTGTGGCCTGTTAAAATTGACCCTACCCAAATTGAGCAAATTGTTGTTAACCTGGCCGTAAATGCCAGAGACGCAATGCCCAATGGTGGTCGGTTGAAGATTGGCACATCGAATGTCGTGCTAAGCAATGGGAACCTCGCTAGTCAGGAAACGCAATCTGGAGAATATGTACTGTTATCGGTCAGCGACACCGGAATGGGCATGGCCGACGATGTGAAGGCCCATATTTTTGAACCCTTTTTCACGACAAAAGAAAAAGGGAGAGGCACTGGGTTAGGTCTGGCGACAATTTTTGGAATTGTAAAACAAAGCAAAGGTCACATTGAGGTTGAAAGTGAGCTGGGAAAAGGAACGACGTTTAACATCTATTTGCCGCGAGTGTACGAAAAAGTAACCCACGTGCCCAAGCGGGTGCAAGCCAACGAGCTTCCACGCGGCACGGAAACCGTTTTGGTGGTAGAAGATGAACCGGCTGTTCGCAATCTCGCCGTGCGGCTGCTGGGGCGGTACGGGTACACCGTGCTTGAAGCGGAAGACGGGGCAATGGCGCTTGAGGTGGCTCAATCTCATCACGGCGCGCTGGATGTTCTATTGACAGATATGATTATGCCTGAGTTGGGGGGGGTAGCTCTGGCCGACAAATTGCGAAATCACTATCCTGACTTGAAAGTGCTGATTATGTCGGGACAGGTGCTCAATACAAAATTGCGGCGGAACTTGCAGGCAAGATCAACTAATTTTATCCAAAAGCCGTTTTCTGCCGTTGAATTGATACGCAAAGTGAGAGCGACGTTAGATGGTTAACGTGCTTGTTGTTCTGACGTTTGCTCAAATGCCATTTCTATCTGCGCCAGTTTTGTTTCTACCTGCGCGTCGATGGTTCCACCTTCCACGTCAATCATACAACCGCCCCGGCTAATGCGTATGTCAGGGATCAATCTCCACGGGGCATTGGGCTGCTGCAAATGCGCCACGGCATCCCAATGAGGCTGCAGAATGGTGTAATCTTCTGGATTTACCCGTACGTAGCATGCCCCATGAATGTTTGCTGCTTCAATAACCTCCGCAACAACATCTGAAACGATTTCTGGGGTGGCTTTTAATGTTTGGCTGATGATTTTTCTTGCCACCGCCAGCGCAAGGTCTCCTAATTTTGCCTGACTTTTGGCCAAAAGTTGATTGTGCGCTTCTACAGCCGATTGAGCCAATTTGTGCACGTGCCTTAGCGTATCGGCTAATTCGGCTTCGGCTGCTTGTTTGGCCTCGGTATAGCCTGCTTGCCAACCTTGTTGTTGCGCTTCCTTTTGCCAGATTTCTATTTGCGCCTGGGCCTGGGAGAGCAATATCTCGGCTTGTTGGTGTGCAGTAGCTAAAATCGCTTCGGCTTGTTGTTGGGGGTTTAGGGCTGCGGCTTGTGGAACGCCACCAGACGCTGCCGGGTTGGCCTGCTCAGACGGCAGAGCAAACGGCCCCGCTGAAACTTGCACCCGGTTTTGGGGGTCGAACTTGGCAGATTTGAGAACCTTTGACATATTGACTCAGCAAAACCTACATGATAATGTCGTCATCACCGCCCCGCGACACAATAATTTCTTCGGCGGCTTCCAGTTGCCGGATGACATTTACAATTCGTTGCTGTGCTTCTTCCACGTTTCGCAAGCGTACGGGGCCTGTAATGTCTAAATCCTCTTGCAGCAGTTGTGCCGCACGTTTGGACATATTGCGGAAGATAAGGGAGCGAACTTCTTCGCTGGCGCCTTTAAGCGCTAAAATAAGGTCTTTGCTGTCCACGTCGCGCAAAACACGTTGTACGCTGCGGTCGTCCAGGGTGACAATATTCTCAAAGACGAACATTTTCTGACGAACTTCTTCGGCCACCTGCGGCTGCGTTTCGTCCAGCGCATCCATAATGACTTTTTCGGTGGAACGGTCTACCTTGTGCAAAATATTAACCAGCGATTGAACGCCGCCGGTGTTAGAGTAATCTTGTGTAAGCAGTGATGACAACTTGCTTTTTACGCCGGCCTCCACCTCCTTAATAACATTGGGTGAAACCCGGTCCATCGCTGCAATTCTACTGGCAACTTCTCCTTGCAGGTGCTCATCCAAGTTGGCTATTACCGCTGCTGCGGTGTTCGCTTGAAGGTGGGCTATAATTAACGCAATGGTTTGCGGGTGTTCGTTTTTAATGGAGTTGGCTAATTGAGAGGGATCGGCATCCTTCAAAAAATCAAAGGGTGAACCCTGGGTACGCATACGAACACGCTCCAGAAATTCCTGTGCTTTTTGCGTTCCCATTGCCCGCGAGAGCATATCGCGCGCATATTCGGCACCCCCACTGGCAACCCCATCACTAACAAACGACATTTGGTAGGTTTGCTGCACCACTGCTTCTTTAACTCTGGCGGGAACCGTGCCCATTTGCATAATTTCGTAGGTTAGCTGTTCAATTTCATCATCCGAACAATATTTCAGGATGTGAGAGGCAGATTCGGTACCCAAAGTTATCAACAGAGCCGCGGCTTTTTGTATTCCGGTTAGCTGCATATCTTGCATAATGTGCTTTAGTCCTCAGTTATCCAGAACTG
>CAYPUV010000309.1:0-3599 GCA_964413895.1 uncultured Anaerolineaceae bacterium | reverse complement strand
CGCCCTTGTAGTTCAAATTAATTTGCTTCGTTTTTCCAAGAATACTCATAATTGACAATAACTTGAAACAGTGATAGACTCACGTTTGTTATTGTTAGTAGTTGTTCTAATCTAAAGCAAGATTTCGATCTGAAATTGATTTTGAGCCTCTGGCAAGACAAAAATCTTATAAAGAAAGGAGTTTCTTAATCATGGCAGATCGTGTAAATGGAACCGTCAAATGGTTCAACCCAACAAAAGGTTTTGGGTTTATTGAGCAAGAAGGCGGCCAAGATGTTTTTGTACATCATAGTGCAATTAACAGCGAAGGGTTTCGTACCCTGGAAGAAGGCCAGCGAGTAGAGTTTACCCTTGGACAAGGGAAAAAAGGTCCCGCAGCCGAGAACGTTACCCTGGTATAATAACCGGAGAGTCAATACTAAAAGTGCGTTGAGAGGTTTTGACGCACTTTTTTCTTTTTTGAGACAAAATTACTGCCCCTTCCCGCTGTTTCTGGTTGTTGGTGCAACACAATGCCTCTGGCGGCCAGTTACATCCCTAAAATATGTGTCAATGCGGTACTCCCCGCCCCACCGATGCTGAGCAGCATCGCCAATCGGGCATTTTTCACCTGATTTTCTCCGGCTTTGCCCATCAATTGCTGCACAATTTCGCACGTTTGGTAGATTGCCGTTGCCCCGATGGGATGTCCCCGCGCTTTTAGTCCGCCGAAAGTTGAAATGGGGACTGCCCCCGCCAACCCAATTTGATTTTCTGCCGCCAACCGCCAGCCTTCTCCGGGTTTGGCAAAGCCGATAGCCTCCAACGCCATACAACTCATAATGCTGAACGCATCGTGCATTTCAACAAAATCTAAATCTGTGCGGTGCACATTCGCCTTGCGAAACGCCTCACGCGCCGAACGTTCCGCCGCGAACAACCGCAATGGCGCGCTGCGGTCGGCGATGCGCATCCAATCGGTGGCAACGCTGGAACTGAGGATTTTTACCGGTTGGTGGGTGTATGCGCGAGCCTCTTCGCTGCGGGTTAAAACCACTGCTGCCGCACCATCACACAGCGGGGAAGCATCAAATAATCGCAGCGGGGGGACAATCACACGCGAATCACGAATCGTCGCCTCCGTGACCGCTTTATTTTTGAAAAGTGCATTGGGGTTTGTGCGGGCATTTTGATGCGCCACCAGCGGAAAATTGTTAAATGCGTCAACTGGCACACTGTAGGTGTCCATGTACAATTGCATCAGTTTTGCATTTTGTCCCAAAAGTGTTGCCCCGGCGGATGTTTCTGTTTCCGCATCGAGCGCTTTGGCAAGCGCAGGTGTCGCATCACCGCTGCTCATCTTTTCCACCCCCAGCGCAACCGCCAATCGTGCTTCGCCGCTTGCCACGGCGAAATATGCCATTCGCAGCGCGGCTGCACCCGTCGCCGTTGCCGCCCGCACGTGCAATGCTTCGATGCCCCGTATCCCGGCAGCACTGGCAATCAGTGTTGCCACGTGTTTTTGCCCCTGCAATTCATCTGCCAGCATATTGCCTACAAACAGCGCGTCAATCGCATCAATACCGGCCTCTTCCATTGCCAGATGCAGCACCTCTGCACCCATTTTGCGCAGACTTTTGGGGTTTTCTTTTTGCACAGGAATTTGTCCAATGCCGACAATACTAACGCTTCGGAGTTCATTATGCATTTTTACCACCTATAAATAGCATCAGAAACTTTTTGCAACCGGCCATATCTAAACTTGATGATACGATATTTTTATTGTATCATCAACATTAACATTTTCATCTGCACAATTGAATAAAACTCCAGCCAATGGGGATTATTTCTGCAAATAATGGTTGCCGCCAGCGGAACTATTTTGTGGCTCACCCACAAGTTTCGTTATGGTTTTTCACTATCGTTTAAAATAACTCACCTTACGCAATTAGTACAAACTACACATCAAAATACATCCCAAAATAACCTTTTATGTCCCCCTCATCTCCCCATACCCCAAAATCTGGGGAAGTACCCGCAGAGCACAGGTGGGTCAGGGGGAAGAGGAATAAATTTGCGATGTTCTGTTTTCTGCAACAAACAACAACCGGCGCGTAAGGCGATTAAAATAACACTGACAGCGATATGCGTGCATTGAATATCTTTTTTAAGGAGGTGTAGCACCGTAACGAGAATTCTTCACCCGAAAAACGTCGGTTAACAATGAATTGTGCAAGGAGGATGGAAGCAAATGTTTAAAAAATTAGGATTACTGTTGATTGCAGTATTGATGATGAGCGTTGTTGCGGCTTGCGGCACAACAAAACCCCAAGAGGCGACCAAAAACGAAAAACCTGTGGTTTTTGGGGCATACGCCACCGCGATTGAAGAGCCGTGGGATGGCGTTATCCATGGGGCGTTGACCAAAGCCAAAGAAGCCGGGAAGATTGAATACACCTATACGGATGATATTGGATATTCGGGCGATATGGAACGCATTCTGCGCGAAGTCGCCGAGCAAACCAAACCTAACATCATTTTTGGCGATGCCTTCGGCAACGAAGAAGCCGTGCGGCGGGTGGCGAAAGACTATCCCGACATCGCGTTTGTGTTTGGCTCTGGTGGTGGCCCCGTTGAACCGAATTTCTCGGTGTTCGACAATTGGATTCATGAGCCAGCATACCTGAGCGGGATGCTGGCGGGTGGGCTGACCAAAAGTAATGTCATCGGCGTGGTGGGTGGAATGCCCGTGCCCGAAGTGAATCGCATCGTCAATGCGTTCATCGCCGGGGCAGAATCAGTGAATCCCGATGTGGACGTGAAAACAACATTCATCAATAGCTGGTTCGACCCGGCAGCTGCAAAAGAAGCGGCATTGGCGCAAATTGACGCCGGCGCCGATGTGTTGTTTGCCGAACGATTTGGTGTGATTGAAGCCGCCGCCGAACACGGACTGTATTCGTTTGGCAATATGAGCGACCAACACGAACTGGCTCCCGAAAGTGTGGTCAGTGGTCCTGTGTGGAGTATGGAACCAACCGTTGATTATATCATCAGCCAAGTTTCCGGTGGCACATATACCGCGCAAGATTTGAAAGATTTCAGTATGGTCGCCAAAGGCGGCGCGAGTTTAGCGCCCATCAACGGAGATATCGGCGTGCCTGCTGATTTGATTGAGCAAGTAAAAGCCAAAGAAGGAGAAATTAAAAGCGGTCTTTTCCGCGTGGATATTGACGAGGCGCAACCGCCGGCATCTTCCAAAGCGGGGCAATAGCACTGGAGTAGGAGTAGTGGCAGAGTATTGCTCTGTCACTACAAAATGCGTTCAACCCACGGTGGGCGACCCGTGTGGTCGCCCCTGCATCTTGCGTTCTGTGGAAAGAATCAGTGGTGTTGACCAGAGAGAAAAGGATTGCCAGTGAGTACAATAAACGCCGTTGAAATGTACAACATCTACAAACGATTCGGCGCGGTGGTAGCCAGTAATGGCGTGAATTTCACGGTACGGCGCGGTGAAATTCACGCCTTGCTGGGCGAAAATGGCGAGGGGAAAACCACGCTGATGCGCATGCTCTATGGCCTCTAGAGCGCTGAGGAAGGGGAAATTCGGAGTTTTGGAA
>CAYPUV010000308.1:0-3601 GCA_964413895.1 uncultured Anaerolineaceae bacterium | reverse complement strand
CCTGCGGCTCATCCGCACCTTGGGGGTTCCGCTCAGCTCGCGCCCATTAGCGCGGTCAATCCCGGTAGGATACGGGCAGCTAAACCGCATTTAAGGCATTTCCCTTCATTTTTTAATGTAAATAGGCAGAGACGCCAGCAACAGGTAGTCTTTAAAAACAACGTAAAAACTGGCCACAGTTAAAAATAAGCTCATCTGCGGGGAGTATCAGGGCAATCGCATCTAATTATGTTTAGCGAATTGCCAGAATGGAACGATTTATGAGAAACTGGCAGGTAAATTCAGCTAAAGGATACGCCGAAATGATGACTCAACAAGCGCCACAAACTATCATGGACTTCTTCTCTGATATACCTGATCCGAGAGTGGATCGGACAAAACATCATCCGTTAATCAATGTCATCACCATCGCCATTTGCGCTGTGCTAAGCGGTGCGGATACATGGACCGAGGTGGAAGCATTCGGACATGCCAAAAAGGCCTGGTTGGAGGACTTTTTAGACTTGAAAGCAGGTATTCCTTCCCATGACACCTTTGGTCGCGTCTTTAGCAAGATCGATCCAGAGGCGTTTCAAGGAGCCTTCGCCGATTGGACAAGGGCCATTAGCGGAGCGATTGAGGGCGTCATCGCCATTGATGGCAAGACCTTGCGTCATTCCTATGATCGAACCACGGGCAAAGGTGCGATTGTGATGGTCAGCGCCTGGGCGGAGCAGAATCATCTGGTGTTGGGTCAACGGAAGGTGTCGGAGAAATCAAATGAGATCACGGCCATCCCTGCGTTGTTGGAAATGTTGGTCTTGGAAGGCTGTATTGTGACCCTCGATGCCATGGGAACACAAACAGGGATTGCAAAACAGATCATCGACCGGGGAGGCGATTATATCTTGGCTTTGAAAGGGAATCAGGGCCTTTTACACGAGCAAGCAGCCTGGTTTTTCACGCAACTGGAACAGGGCGAATTGGATGTAGAGCCCGATTGGGTTGAAATTCAAGAGCGTGGTCATGGTCGAGAAGAAACCCGGATGTGCCTGAGCATCGATCCTCATCAATTTCCCCAGTGGTTTTCCACCATCGACGCCTGGAAAGGCTTGCAAAGCATCAGTTTAGTGCGTGCAGAGCGACGCATTGGTGAGGAAGCCACCAGAGAAACACGTTATTACATCGCTAGTCTTCCACCGCAGGCGCAGGCTATCCTGGAGGGAACACGGAGCCATTGGGGGATCGAAAACAAAGTCCACTGGGTGCTGGATGTGGCTTTTCGAGAAGACGATTCCCGCATTCGCACGGGATATGCGCCTGAAAACATGGCGGTGCTCCGTCACATGGTTGTGAATATGTTGAAACAGGATCGTTCGGTGAAAGGTGGTATCAAAAACAAGCGGCTCAGGTGCGCTTGGGATGACCGTTACCGTGAAAAAATCCTCCGCTCAGGGCTCATTTAGATGCGATTGCCCTGCGGGGAGTATGTAAAACCCACATAGGGAAACAAAATGCACAGACTTGGAATATGAGCCAAAAGCAAAAAATACGTAGGTCTACGTATTGACAAATCCCCCCCCCCCGTTAAAATGGAATATGCATAGGTGCCTATGCGGAGTCAACTTCTTTTTTCGTATTTCTAACGGAGGTGTATTGTGAAACGTTCTTCCTATCGTATCCTTCATCTGCTGTTGGTGGTTGCGCTGCTTTTGACTTTTGCAGCACCCGCGTTTGCCGAGGGCGGGCCTACGCCGGACAAGGCAAATCCGTATCCAGACTTACCCAAAGCAGGTGATCAGTGGATTCTGAATCTGGGAGCGAAGCAAGCCTATGAAGATGCCATCCAGAAGATGGAGCCGCACCTGTATTTGGGTGTTGATGGTCTATTGCACCTGGATGTAGATTCGGGACAAACTATTGGCGTGCCCGATGATATTTTCCAGGAATTAAGTTCAGGTCTAGCTATAGCGAATGCCCACATCCTGGCTGGTGATTTGCAGATCGAGGATATTGCTTTGAGCAATGGCATGAATCTACTGGGCCAAGAGGCTCCGGTCCATGTGCTTTCTCCCGAAACGATGTCCGCTATGGGCGTGACCTGTGCAGGGTGGACTGGAGTCATATATACTTGGTACGGACCGCGATACTATCTCGATGAGTGCAAAACTCAGGCACTGGAAGGTGCTTTATGGATGGGGGCAGGGGCAGCAGCAATAGCAAGTTTCTTTGGTGTTGACGTTCCAGCAGATCTTATTGGAGGAATTTTGGCGATAGGCGCTGGCGCCATCCAAGCTGTAGATGGTTGGGGAGGAAATCGCGGTGTATATTTCCAAACAAGTTGGTGGGGACAATTTGGGTGGATGTGGCATCAATAGCACAAAGACTCTAATCGTCTATCAATGATCTCAGGATTTAGGAGGCGTCGTGCAGGACGGTGCCTCCTAAGGAGGTTTTTTAGAATGGAACAACTATTTACTAAAGTTGTAAGTGTAACGGCAATAATCCTGGGTTTTTTTAGCATGATACTGTGGACACTTAAAGATGCTCCCCCACGAAAAAAATTGGCAATGATTGTACTTTCAGTTGTAATTATGATGGGAGCCGGGTTCACGTTATTGCAGAGTACACATTTCCGATAGAAACATTACCACTGTCAAAAAATGCAAAAAGTGGCCCTATAAAGTCACCGAAGGCTTGGCGTTGGCCCGGCGTCGGCCCGTGGCGGCAGGTTGTTCGCATCGGGCGGCATCCTGCTGACCCACCGTTGTCTTTTCACCCCGGCAAGGCTAACACTGGCGTCCAGGGGACGGGCTCCCGCCCGCGGTTTCAGCCCGCGATTTCGGATATGGCGGCGGCTCGGGCCTTCATCCAACGAGTTCATCAATGCGGGGCTTTATTTGCGGTAAGTTGCTGTATTGGGCTGAGATTGATACAATACGCGCTGCTTGGCATCCACTTTGCCACCAGGAGGTTGCTATGAAATCGGAATTCACAGCCATTATCGAGCCCGCGCCCGAAGGGGGTTATTGGGCCATTTGCCCGAAAGTGCCGGGCGCCAATGGGCAAGGCGAAACCATCGAGGAAGCGAAAGAAAGTTTGCGTCAGGCTATCGAGTTGATCCTGGAAGATCGGCGAGAAGAGATGCTTCGCGGCCTGCCGAGCGATGTCATACTGGAGAAGGTTGTTGTGGGATGAAGCGAAAGGAGCTGGAGCGGAAATTGCGAATGGCTGGGTGTTACTTGAAAAGAGGAGAGGCCTCTCATTCCCTTTGGATCAATCCAAAAACTGGCGTTGTGGAAGCGGTCCCGCGGCACAAGGAAATCAAGGAGCCATTGGCGCGAAAAATTTTGAAGCGTTTGGGTGCAGAGTGAATTCCACAGATTGGCTGGGCACAGACAGCGCCGGGCGGGCATCTTGCTGGCACCGTTGTTCTTCCACCCCGGCAAGGCTAACATCTGCGTCCAGGGGACGGGCTCCCGCCCGCGGTTTAATCTCGTGATCGTGGGCGCGACGGCGGCTCGGGCCTCGGGCGGAGACCGGAAGCGCCGCCCGCCCCTGACGCTTGCCGTTAGGCGAGACGCTCGCTGCGCTCGCATCTCGCCTAATGGGCGCGAGCTGG
>CAYPUV010000307.1:0-3617 GCA_964413895.1 uncultured Anaerolineaceae bacterium | reverse complement strand
GATGTACATTGTTGCAGAAGGGCCGGATGGACTCTATCTGATTGATCAGCATGCTGCGCATGAGCGCGTATTGTATGAGAAATTAATGGCCCAACATACTGCGGCAGCCGTCACCAGCCAACAATTGCTCACCCCATTGCTACTAAACTTGACCCCGGCGCAGTACGCTATCGTTGCAGCGGAGCTTGACGCGCTGACGACGGTGGGTTTTGCACTGGAACCTTTTGGCGGGCACAGCTACCGCCTACTGGCAGTGCCAGAAATACTGGCACAAGCAGATCCCACAGCTGCTTTTTTGGATATTCTGGCCGAGATGGCTGAGGGAGCAATACCAATGGCCCGCGAGACGCATGAACGCATTGCGCTTATTGTGTGCAAGCGCGCTGCAATTAAAGGCGGACAATCCCTCTCGGACGAAGAAATGCGGGAGCTGATTCGGCTGTTGGAAGTGAGCCAGAATCCGCGCACATGCCCGCACGGTCGCCCGACGATGCTCCACCTGTCCCCCTATCAACTGGCGCGGGAGTTTGGAAGACATTAATTTTCATGAAAGACAGGAGATGATGCAATGAAACTACCGAAACAGGAATTGTTTTTGGGGAACTTTGACCTGGCGGTTGAGGCACGCCTGAATGCGTGGGCAGAAGAAAAAGTTTCCCGGCGGATTTGGGACAAAGACAGTACGGTGTGGGTAACAAACCCCGTTGAAGCAGCCAGCACCCCGGAACTAACCAATCGCCTTGACTGGCTGACCATTGCTCAAGGAATGCGCGCCGTGAGTGACAGTCTCACCCAATTCGCTACCGAAATCAAAAAGGCTGGCTATAAAGATATTGTGTTGCTGGGTATGGGCGGCAGCAGCTTGGCCCCAGAGGTGATGATGAAAGTGTTTGGCAATGCGCCCGGCTATCCTCCCCTGACCGTGTTAGATAGCACCAATCCAGAAGTGATCCGGGCGGTGACCGACAAAATAGATGTTACCCAAACACTTTTTCTGGTTTCCAGTAAATCAGGAGGGACTGTAGAAACACTGTCCCTGTACAAATACTTTTTTAGTGCTGTTAGCAAGGCCAAATCTTATCCAGGCGAAAACTTTGCGGCCATCACCGACCCCGGCTCTAAGTTAGAAAAGTTGGCGGAAGAAAAAAACTTCCGGCAGATATTCCCATCGCCGCCGGGAGTGGGTGGACGGTACTCGGCACTCACCTATTTTGGATTGGTCCCGGCGGCTCTGATTGGGATTGATATTGACAAACTACTGAAACGGGCCATTGCGATGGCGGAAGCATGTGGCCCCAATATTTCTGCGCCACGCAATCCCGGCCTTATTTTGGGCGCGGCTCTGGGTGAGCTGGCGCTGGCAGCGCGTGACAAACTCACATTTTTCGCTTCGCCCGGCATTGCTCCCTTTACCGTGTGGGTTGAACAGCTCATTGCCGAAAGCACCGGCAAGCGCAAAACCGGCATCCTCCCTGTGGCCGACGAGCCATTGATGCAGACCAAGCGCTACAGTCCCGACAGAGTATTTGTTTACTTGCGGCTTGAGGGCGACGACAATGATTTGCTAGACAAAGCGATTGATACGTTGAAGGTGGCCGGTCGCCCTGTCATTGAAATTACACTGCACAATGTCTATGACCTGGCGCAAGAATTTTTCCGTTGGGAACTGGCAACGGCGGCAGCCGGAGCAGTAATGTGCATTAACCCTTTTGACCAACCTAATGTTGAAGCTGCCAAAGTGAAAGCACGGGAATTGATGGCTGATTATCAACAAACCGGGAAAATTCCAACCGATACACCTGCTTTTGCCGAAGATGATGTACGGGTGTTTGGACAGGTTGGCGATGCCACTACGATTACCGATGCACTGACAAATTTTTTGGGGCTGGCCGACCCAGGCACTTATTTGGCGTTAATGGCTTATCTTCCCGCCACGCCAGAAGTTGATCAGGCATTGCAGTTACTCCGCCGAGCGCTGCGTAACCGGCTCAACGTCGCTACCACGGTAGGATACGGGCCACGTTTTCTGCACTCCACGGGGCAACTGCACAAAGGCGGAAACAATAAGGGGTTGTTTATTCAAATTACACACAACCCCGCCTTCGATCTCCCCGTGCCCGGCGAGCCGTACACCTTTGGCGTGTTGATTGCTGCGCAGGCATTGGGCGATTATCACGCCCTGTTGGAACGCCAGCGCCGCGTCATTCGTTTCCACATTAATGGGGATGTTGTGACCAATTTGCAAAAATTGGCTCAGGCCGTACAGCAGACGTAAGAACAAACAGTGACAGCACACAGGTGATATTGCAAAACAAGCTCACGCACGAAAATGGGAGATTAGTGATTGGAATATCCTAATCGCCAATCTCTAATCTCCCGGTTTGCAGAGGTTGATGTTTTACTGCAGTTCCTGTTTTCCGCCCTCTTTTTCCCTGCGCCACGCATACAAACCATTTTCCAAATCTGAAATCAAATCATCGGCGTTTTCCAATCCAATACTAATGCGGAAGGTATCGTCATCAAGCCCCAGCTGCTTGCGCACGTCTGGTTGATCGGCAAAAACGTGGCCCACCGGCAAGATAAGGCTTTCAAATCCTCCCCAACTGACTGCAATAGAAAAGAATTTTAGCGCATCCACAAATGCGTGCCGGGCGGCTTCTGTAGCGGGCTGTAGTTTGAATCCAAACAAACTGGAATACCCCTGCATCTGCGAGCGTGCCAGCGCGTACCCCGGAAAATCGGGGAGGCCAGGGTGCAACACCTGGCGAACTTCAGGGCGGGTTTGCAGCCAGTGTGCTATTTTCAGGGCGGAAGCTTCTTCCTGAGCCAATCGAACCGGCAGCGTGCGCAGTCCTCGTGTGACCAGGTAAGAATCATCCGGCGACAGGCCGGCTCCCAACAATTTGGCCACCGGTTTGATCACCTGGTACAGCTCGTCATTACAGGCCAGTAACCCCACAATTACATCAGAATGCCCGGCAATATATTTGGTTGCTGAATGAACTACCACATCTACACCCATCGTGAGGGGCTGCTGATAAAGCGGCGTGGCCCAGGAATTGTCAAGAATGGTGATAACGTGTTGCGCTTGTGCCACCTGGGTGACTGCTCGAATATCTTGAATTTGGAAGGTAAGACTGCCGGGCGATTCCAAATAAATGAGCCGCGTATTTGGTTTAAGCCGTTGACCCAATGCGGTTGATTCCCCTGGATGATAATATTCTACCTCTACACCCAGGCGCGCAAGAACCGTATCGCAAAACTCACGGGTAGGGCCATACACCGACGACACAACCAGAATATGGTCGCCGGCCTGCACAAAAGCAAGCAGCGCGGCCGTAATCGCACCCATCCCGCTTGAGAAGGCAATGGCGTGGTCGGCTCTTTCCAGATAAGCAAGTTTTGTTTCCAGCGCACTGCGGGTGGGGTTGCTGGTGCGGCTGTAAACCGGGGCATCCGTTCTGTGACGGGTGGCGTCCAGAAAACTTTGGTAACTTTCAAATCCAAACAACGAAGCGCGGTACACCGGTGTGCTAATGGCGCCCCAGTGTCTTGAACGACTGTCCCCTAAATGTTGCAGTTGTGTTTCCCTGGTTGACACAATATTCCTCCTATCT
>CAYPUV010000306.1:0-3802 GCA_964413895.1 uncultured Anaerolineaceae bacterium | reverse complement strand
GAGGGTGAGCGAGGGGGACTTCGTCCCCCTCGCTTTCTATCACTCCCCCCTTCCCTATGGGAAGGGGGGATACAGGGATGGGGAACATCCAAAATTTTAGACGTTTGACTACAAATCTGATAGTTCCGGTTTTGTCAAATTCTCGTCTGCGTAAGGTGAGTTATCAATATCAGGGCGAACGCATCTAATTCTTTTGAAGCGAAACGGGTGGTTAAAAGGCCGACAGTAATTTATTTGCGTTCATTCTTCCACTGTGCCAACGCGACGCGGTTTGAGTCAAAGGCGATTTCCTTATCTGGCGGAATATCTTCTTTGCTGAAAAAACCGACTTCCACCACATCATCCATTGCCACAGGCTCGCCGCCAACCACGGTTCCCCGATAGAGCACCATGATCCCCGCGCCACGAAAATCAGCGTTATAATAAACCACGTCCACCAAACCGGTAATTTCCGCATCTAGCCCGGTTTCCTCTTTAAATTCCCGCACCGCTGCGTGCGCAGGTGTCTCATCGTATTCCACAAAGCCAGAGGGGAAACACCATTTGTTCTTGCCCGGTTCAATTCCCCGGCGAGCCAGCACAACTTTGCCATCCCTCTCGGCGATGATCCCGGTGCCAACTTTTAATTCTTTGAAATGAACCCACCTGCAATTGGGGCATTGTTGACGTCGACGGCCAAATATGTCACGGTAAACCAATTCGGTGGCGCACAAAGGGCAATATTTATATTCCATCAGTTTCCTTCACGGCGCGGCGCGCTGCTCTGAGGTGTGATATGGGTGCGGTGACGGGCGTAACGCACCCCGTCCCGATGATCAATCCTACGCCATCCGTTTGCTCAATCGCCGCTTGTACTTCGGCCCGCACGGCATCGGGCGTGCCGCGCACCATTGTTTCCCATTGCCGGAGACCGCCGCACACGGCACCGTTGAAGCGCGCTTTGCCGTCGCTCAGCGTGGGTGACGTTTCCTGATCATGCCAGTTAATGACTTGCGCGGGATACGAAGTTGCCAGGTTAAACATAATATTGTTTCCATGCAGATGTACAACGTTTAGCCACCCTTCGGCAGCGGCAAGCAAGCGCAAATCGTGTTCAACTTCAAATTCCCGATATTCTGCCTCGGTCATAAGATTATAAGTGGCGTGTTGCATCGCCAGGAAAATACCAGCGATGCCGCTAGGTTTCACGGCTTCAATAAACCGCAGTGTGCTTTCGGCCAGGGTTGCCAGGCCGGTTTTCACCGCGTCGGGATATTGGCGCAAATGGGGAATGAGCTTGTCGCCGGCCAGGTTTTTCGCCTGCGCCAATGGGTTAAAGATGGTGGGGATGAAGGGTGCAGCGGTGGCTTTGCCAATTTTGTGTACGGCGCGCGTGATTTCGCCCAGCAATCCCTGCTGCGGGTCGAGTGGTTTGAGCTTCAACCAATCATCCGGCTGTTGAATGAGGCGTTTATCCCACTGACGGGTGCCTTCCTCATTGCTCATCCAGTGTGATCCCTGCCCGTAATCTGCGATGCAGTAGTTGCTGGCAGGCGAAATTTTAATAAAATCAAAATCATATAGTTGTTGAAAGGTGAGCGTTGCCCAAACCAGGTCGTCGGTGCGCTGGTCATCGCCGGGCCAGTGGCGCCACAGGGCAATGGGGGGGCGGTCAACCGGCGCGCTGATGATGGCGGCTTCCAGCCGGGTGCGTTTTGTCATTGGTTTCACGAAGATCTCCTATTTTAATTCCTCTTTCACAGTTTCGTAAAGCGTTTCTGCTTTTAAATCGCCCAGGGCGTAGCACGGCGCGTCTAATTCAACGGCAAGCGCCCGCGCCAACCCTCGATCAAAGCTGGGGTGTTCCATATTAATCACCACCGAGCGGATGTTATCTTCTGCGATTGTGTGCGCAACAAGATGCGCTTCTTCCTGTGCGGGGAGGTTAGACATAGATACATTCCCCGCGCCATCGGTGAGCAGGATCATAATGGGACGCATTTCTGGATGCGCGTTGCGGTGACGAGCAATAACCTGGTGTGCCAGGTACAACCCTGCCGAAAGCGGTGTTTTGCCCCCGACCGGCACATCCTTGAGGGCCTTTTTGGCCAGGTCAACGCTCGAAGTGGGCGGCAACACCACCCGTGCCTCTTCTTTTTGGAACACCACCAACCCCACCTGGTCGCGGCGCTGGTAGGCATCCATCAGCAGGCTCATAATTGCGCCTTTGGTCGCTTCCATGCGCTCTGCAGCAGCCATTGACCAGCTTGCATCCACCACAAATAGAATGAGATTGGCGGTACGGCGCACGCGCACCTTCTCTTGAATGTCCTGGTGTTCGATGGCAAAGGCTCGATTGTGTTTTTCGCGGTCGCGTTGGTAGGGGGCGGCAGCGCGGAAGGTTGCATCAAACGCAACATCTTTTATGCGGCCCCTGGCAGGTCGGGCTTGAATATAGCGGCCGCGTTTGCGGTCGGTTTTGGTGTAGCTCCGTTTTCCTGCGTGGGTGCGAGTCATTTTGTCGAGCGGGGTCTGTAATCGCCGCACATGGAAATCGTCGCCCACGGAAACCGGTTTGTTGGCCGGATGTTGTTTGCTATCGGAGCGGGTAGATTGATCGACCTGGGGGGGTGTCCCCAGCGGGGGTGGCGCTTCCGAAGCTTCTGCATCTAGCTCGTCACGTTCTTTTTTTTTTCCTGGGAAGCTGGCGCAGCAGAGTCACTGCCCATAATCTGAGCCTGGGCTTGTTCTTCTACATCAGCTTGAATTTGCTCCAATCGATCGGCCAGGGCTTCTAGCTGCACCTCGGTTTCCTGGAAGGGACGTCGTTTTAGGCGGTGGGGCAATGCCAATTCTGCCGCAACAAGAATATCGTGTGTATTGATGGTCTTGCGACCTTCAAAGGCAGCGTTGGTCAGCGCAGCTTTTAAAATAACAATATCGCCCCGATGCCCGTCCACCTCTATTTCGGCCATCAATCCGGCAATGGTTTGCAAATCAGAGGGCGTATAGGTTACGGCAGGCAGCAGTTCACGTGCATAGGCAATTGCAGCGGAGAGTTTTTTCTCTTCTGCAACCCACTTTTGATAAAATTTTTCCGCGTCACGCTCAAATTCAAGGGTATGTTCCAGGATTTTTACCCGTTGTTCCGAGGCATTAATGCTATGAATATCCACACACAGGGCAAACCGATCTAGCAATTGCGGGCGCAAGTCCCCCTCTTCGGGGTTCATACTACCCACAAACACGAAGCGCGCGGGATGGCTGAAGGAAATGCCCTCGCGTTCAACCACGTTCACCCCCATCGCCGCCGAATCGAGGAGCAGGTCTACCACGTGGTCATCCAACAAGTTGACTTCATCCACGTACAGCACACCGCGATTGGCACTGGCCAGTACACCCGGCTCAAAATGGCGTTCGCCGTATTTAATAGCTTTTTCAATGTCCAGCGTGCCCACCACCCGGTCTTCGGTGGCGCTGACGGGGAGGTTGACAAATTTAATGCGTCGTTCAATCACCGGCAGGGTTTCGCCGTGTTCCACCCGTTCGCGACAGTTGTCGCACAGGCGGTCGGGGTTGTCCGGGTTGCAGCTGAAAGCGCAGTCAGCTACCACACGGATTTTGGGGAGCAACGCAGCCAAGGCACGGGCGGCGGTTGATTTGGCGGTACCGCGCTCACCGCGAATGAGCACACCCCCGATTTGGGGGTTAACAGCGTTTAGGATCAACGCCTTTTTCATCCGTTCCTGGCCCACAATTGCCGCAAAAGGGACAATAGATAGCATTATCGTTTGTTACTCCTGACATTATTGCGTTTTTTGTT
>CAYPUV010000305.1:0-3814 GCA_964413895.1 uncultured Anaerolineaceae bacterium | reverse complement strand
CCCTTCCCCTGAGGGGAAGGGGGGAGTGCACCCAAAGGGCACAGGTGCAACAGCCGGCCCCGCGGCGCACCATGTTGCGTCCCCTTGCAGGTGGTGGTAAACTATGCCTTTGCTGCAATAAAGAATAATCTCAAATCAAAATTCGGTTGGAGGGATAAATGCAAGCCATTGTTACTGCTGGCGGAACACTCAAAGCGGACAACCCCTTGTTTATAGAGACCGGAATTGCTACAAAGGCGCTTTTGCCAATGGGCGGCAAACCGATGATCCAGTGGATTGTTGAAGCGCTGTTAGACTCCAAATACATCGATGGGGTGGTTATTGTGGGGTTGAAACCCGGCGACTTTGATGCCGATTCGCTGCCCGTCCGTTACACGGAAACTCAGGGCAACATTGTTGACAACGTTTTGGCCGGAATGAAGATTGTGCAAGAGATAAATCCAAACGTGGAGAAAGTCATCCTTTGCTCATCAGACATTCCTTTGCTCACCAGTAATCTGGTGAATGAGTTTGTGGAAATATGCCAGGAAACAGACCACGAGATTTATTATCCCGTGGTTGAACAAAAGGTAATGGAAAAACGCTTCCCTAATTCTAAACGCACCTTCACCCCAATGAAAGGCGGACGTTACACTGGCGGCGACATTTTTCTAGTTCACAAGACAGCGCTCAAGGTAAACATGGAACTTCTGCGGGCGTTGACCGGACAGCGGAAGAATTTTTTTGCCCAGGCTCGAATGGTCGGTTTCGGATTCATTTTTAGATTCATCTTTCGCATGATGGATCTTGACGAAGCCGCCGAACGCGCCGGCAAGGTATTAAATCTTAACGGTCGTGCGCTAGATTATCCCCGCGCAGAAGTTGCAATGGACGTGGACAAGCTCCATCAATATATTCTGGTAAAAAATGAACTTGAGGCAACGCTGGCGTGAACAAATTGGCTACCCTCGATACAACCCTCAGTAATCATTTGACCTTGCCTCAGACACACCCCCATTGGGGCCTTGCCGCAAAAATTGCACATCTGGGTGATGGCACGCTTATTTTTGGCAGTTTGGCGCTGTTGTACTGGTGGGGGTGGCAATTTCATAACCCGGCCCTCAAGTCGGCAGTGTTGACCATTCTGCTGAGCTTAATTATCTCCGCCATTGTCGTGTTCGGCATAAAATACACCCTGCGCCGAGAACGCCCCCGCGACCCTCGTGGCTTTGTCACCATTAAGTACGATAAATACAGCTTCCCCTCTGGACATTCCGCCCGAATGAGCACACTGGCAGGGACGGTATTGTTATTTAACTTACCCCTGGGCGCGATTCTGACGGTTATTGCGTTAATGATTGCCGTCGCCAGGGTTGTAATTGGTATTCATTACGTTAGCGACGTGGTGACAGGGCTGACCATTGGCTTCGCTGTTGCGGCAATTGTGGGAACAACTATCTTGTAAAAGGAATCAGCATTGAAAAAAAACGGTTACTTACTCTTCACGGTTTTCTTTTCCGGAATGACAGTGCTGGTAGTTGAACTATCTGCCAGCCGTCTGCTCGATCCTTTTTTTGGCAATTCACTCATTATCTGGGCCAATTTAATCGGCCTGGTGCTTATTTACTTGAGCGTAGGATATTGGCTCGGCGGCAAATGGGCCGATAAAGACCCGCGCAGCGCAACGTTTTTTCAAATTATTGCCTGGGGTGCATTTTTGGTAGGGCTGATTCCGTTGGTTTCCCAGCCAATTTTGCGCTGGAGCTTAAATGGCTTTGCCACATTCGATGCCGGCATCCTCATTGGGTCGCTGCTGGGCGTACTGCTGCTTTTTAGCGTGCCGATGACACTACTGGCAATGGCGTCGCCGTTTGCCATTCGCCTGGCCGTTACCGATGTTGACCGTGCGGGGGCGGTTGCGGGGTCAATTTATGCCCTCAGCACTTTGGGCAGCATTCTGGGCGCATTCTTGCCAGTACTGGTGTTCATCCCTAATATCGGCACGCGACGCACCTTTTTTCTGTTTGCCGTAATTTTGCTGATCGTCGCCATTGGCGGGTTGTTTCAGTATTCGCGCAAACGGGGATTGCTCTACCTTAGTTTGCTGATTGTGCTGGCACTGCTCTCTGTGTTTTGGACGGCAGGCCCCATCAAAGCCAGCGAGAACGCCATTTATGAAACAGAATCTCGCTACAATTACATTCAAGTAGAGAAAATTGGCGAAGATATTCTGCTACGATTGAATGATGGGCAGGGTATTCATTCCGTTTACAACCCGAATGTCTTGCTTTCCTACGGCATTTGGGATTATTTTTTGGCTGCCCCGTATTTTAACCCTCCCCCCTACACCGAGGATATGGTGCACAATTTTCTGCTCATCGGCTCGGCGGCGGGAACTGTCCCCAGGCTGTACACTGCGGTTTACGGTCCCATTCCCATTGATGGGGTGGAAATTGACCCCGGGATCAGCGCTGTGGGGCGCAAGTTTTTTGCAATGGACGAGCCAAACCTAACGACCATCAATCAAGATGGCCGTTACTTTTTGCGCACCACAGCCAAAACGTATGACGTCATCGGTGTGGATGCTTATCGCCCCCCTTACATTCCTTTTCAACTTACCACACAAGAATTTTTTCAGGAAATTTACAATCATTTGAACGACAATGGGGTGATGGCCATTAACGCCGGTCGCACCGCTACCGATTATTCATTGGTGATTGCGCTGGGCAGCACAATGAAAACAGTTTTCCCCAGCGTTTACGTAATCGACACCCCAAACGGTGGCATTGACTTGGGCAACAGCCTGGTTGTTGCCACCAAACAGCCAACCCGCTTGAACAATTTTTTGGTGAATGCCCCTCTGATGCGTCACGAGCTGCTGCAAAACGTTGCTCAGCGCACCCTAAACAGTCGGGTGTGGGAAATCACCTGCCGCTCCAACACGCCTTTCATCGCCGGCGTGGGCGATTTACCCCCGGCGCTCCCCACCACCTGCCCGACGCCTTTCACCGATGATAAAGCACCGGTGGAACAGGTTCTCCACGCTCTTATTTTGCGTTATCTGTTGGGAAACTAAACACTTGCAGTAATCAGTTGTTGGCTTGTTCAAAGTTGCAAAGTGGCAGGATGGCGCGCGCTTTCGTTGGCTCACCCATATTATCGGCATTTTTGCCCCTTACCCCCAGTTCTCCTAGTCTCCCAAAATTTTGAGGAGGGGGAATGGGGCAAAATAACAGCGATGGCGATATAACCATCGCTGTTATCAAAAAAATTCAGCGGATGTCCTGTGCTGTAAAACTAGAAGAGATAAAATTTTACGAAACAGCTACTGTAGTACAAGGTGGCGGCGTACAGTAATAATTACATCCTCCAATCGCCATTGGGCATCACCCAACTCGGGGCGCACCTCAAGCAAAGCCTGTTCCATTGTGGAGCCAAAGTCGAGCATATTTTGCAGGTACTCAAACTCACGCTCCGTTAGCACAATACGTTGCGTCGCAAACTCCATATCCATTTCCTCTCCTCTCCATTTACAACATTTTCCCCAGGGCAGAAATATGCTGTACATTCCAATTATAAGGCCGTCTTGGAATCTGTCAAAGGCCGGTTGGGTACGCCAGTAATTCTCAATATGGCGCGATTAAAACCCTGCAGCTCAGACTCCCGCCCTGCAGGAGTGATTTCGAGTCACTAAAACGAGAATCGCTGGAGTAATGCCCTGGGGGGCCGCAACACGGCTGTTGCACCTGTGCCCTTTGGGTGCACTCCCCCCTTCCCCTGAGGGGAAGGGGGGAAATAGGGGGGATGGGGGAAAAACAACGATTTTTTGAAACCT
>CAYPUV010000304.1:0-3843 GCA_964413895.1 uncultured Anaerolineaceae bacterium | reverse complement strand
ATGAAAACACCCAAGTTTGGAACATCCAATCTTGTCAAATTTTAAACTGCGTCAGGCGAGAAATTTATATCCATTCACCGCTTGTGTCATTGCGAGCGCAGCGAAAGCCTGCCCTGAGCTTGCCGAAGGGCAATCACCGTCCTTACAAACAGGGGATTGCTTCGGCGCAAAAAACGCACCTCGCAATGACAACTTGAATAGTTACCATTATCAATCCTTTGGCACCAAAAACGCCAAAGTCCAGTAAGGGAATAGAGAATCAAAATCCCCGCTTTTGCAGCGGGGATTCTTCCTCACCTTGTTAATCTGCCAGGGTACTGGTATCGCCTAATGGCTGACCGAGTACTTTCGCTTTCAGCAGGCGGCGCATAATTTTGCCGCTGCGAGTTTTGGGCAGACTGTCCACAAATTCAATCGCTGCGGGGATGGCAATAGGCCCCACTTCGGTGCGGACGTGCTTTTTCAGGGCATCAACTAGCCCATCATCGCCTGCTGTACCGGCATTTAGGATACAGAAGGCGTGGATAACATTCCCCTTCAGCGCATCCGGCACGCCGATGCACGCCGCCTCCGCCACATCGGGATGACTGACCAGCGCGCTTTCCACCTCTGCCGTCCCCAGTCGGTAGCCACTCACTTTGATGACGTCATCCATCCTGCCGATAATCCAGAAATAGCCATCTTTATCTTTGCGGGCGCTGTCGCCGGTAAAGTACCAGCCCTGATCCTCAAATTCTGACCAGTACTGTTGCACATATCGGTCGGGGTCGCCCCAGATGGTGCGTGCCATACCGGGCCACGGTTTTTTCACCACCAGGTAGCCGTCTTCGTTGGGGTTGCAGGGTGAGCCATCTTCGCGTACCACGTCGGCATCAATGCCGGTGAAGGGCAACGTGGCGCTGCCCGGCTTTAGGGGTACAACGGGGGTGGGGGTAATCATAAAGCCGCCCGTTTCGGTTTGCCACCATGTGTCGATGATGGGACTTTGTTCTTTGCCCACCACGCGATAATACCAGCGCCAGGCTTCGGGGTTGATGGGTTCGCCCACCGTACCGAGCAGGCGCAGACTTGCTAAATTGTGCCGATTGACCCAAGCGTCGCCAAACCGCATCAACCCGCGAATGGCGGTGGGAGCCGTGTAAAGAATGGTAATGCCATATTTTTCTACCATGCGCCACCAGCGGTCGGGGTAGGGGTGGTTGGGAGCGCCCTCGTAAATGAAGCCGGTCGCCCCCAAAATAAGGGGCGCATACACAATATAGCTGTGTCCGGTAATCCAGCCGGGGTCGGCGGCGCACCACCAGCGGTCCTCATCTTTCAAGTCGAAGGCGTATTTGAGGGTGGTGGCAATGTAAACCTGATACCCGCCGCACGTGTGTAACACCCCTTTTGGTTTGCCGGTGGTCCCGCTGGTGTACAAAATGAATAGCGGGTCTTCAGCGTCCATCGGCTCGGTTTCAAATGACGTACTGGCAACGGGCAGACTCATCAGTTCGTGCCACCAAAAGTCGCGGCCCGGTTCCATGTGTACGTTTTGTCCCGTGCGTTTGAAGACGATGATGTTTTGCACGACTGGACTGCGGCGGATGGCTTCATCGGCAATGTCTTTGAGGTTAACGGTTTTGCCGCGCAGCCACGCACCGTCGCAGGTGATGAGGACTTTACTCTGCGCATCGTGGATGCGGTCGGCGAGTGCCTGCTCGCTGAAGCCTCCGTACACCACACTGTGAATTGCGCCCACCTTCGCCGTTGCCAGCATAGCGATGGGTAACTCCGGCACACGCCCCATGTAGATGGTCACGGTGTCCCCTTTATTCACCCCCATACTGCGCAGCACATTGGCGAACTTATTTACTTCCTGCCACAACCGATAGTAACTGAACGTGCGCCGCTCGCCGTTTTCACCTTCCCAGATCATCGCCAGCTTGTTGCGCCGCCAGGTTGTTACATGTCGGTCAAGCGCATTATGGGCGATATTCGTTTTGCCCCCCACAAACCATTTGAAAAAAGGCGCACCGCTGTCATCCAGCACTTTTTCATATGGCTCATACCAATCAATGAACTCTTTGGCGCGAGCATCCCAATAGGCTTCAACATCTGCAAGCGCTTCCTTTCGCAAATCAAGATACGTTGGAACATTGGTTTGTTCCACTACCGATTTGGGAGGGGGATACACCTCGCTTTCGGCAGAAAGAATCTCGGTTTCGCGTTCTGCATCGGGATGGACGTTAGGGTCCAATGGGTCAGTCATTTATGCCTCCTCTCATAATGAAAATAAAATGAATGACAACACCAAACGCAATCAATGGGTGTTGGATCGGTGCGTGTCACACTCATCACACAACCGGAAGGTTTTCAATTCGACGACAGGGTCATAATCAGGGTAGCATACATCAAACGCTTTGTCAAAATGAAAAAAATCGCTGCCGTGCGATGGGCAAACAGGTGAAGACAAGCTATAATAGGTAGCAGAAATGACAGCAGGGAGGGGAAAGATGAACGTACAAATCAATCAATCCACCCTGGAATTGGTTGAAGGCGATATCACCCGGCAGGCGGTGGACGCCATTGTGAATGCCGCCAACAGCAGCTTGCTGGGCGGCGGCGGGGTGGACGGCGCCATCCATCGCGCGGCGGGGCCGGAGTTACTGGCGGCGTGCCGTCCGCTGGGCGGCTGCCCCACCGGCGAAGCCCGCATCACCCCCGGGTTTCGCTTGCCTGCCAAATGGGTCATCCACACCGTGGGACCCATCTATCGCGGCGGTACCCATGGCGAACCGGGGTTGCTTGCCAGCGCGCACCGTGCCAGCCTGCAACTGGCATCGGAGCACGGGGCAAAATCAGTCGCTTTTCCCGCCATCAGCACCGGTGTGTACGGTTATCCAATGGCAGACGCGGCACACATCGCACTAAAAACCACCATCGAATACCTGCCATCGCACCCGGAAATCGAAGTGGTGCGCTTTGTGCTGTTCGGTCGGCGGGCATACCGGGTGTTTGAGAGCGAGCTACAAAAACTGATGCCGTGACTATAAAAAACCGCGAGCTTTATCAGCGTCTTGCATCATCCATCCCCCCAACGTAAACCCGTGCCTCCCCAATTTTGCCACCCCCCTGTTTTATGATACAATCCCACCATAAAAATAGAACATTATTTCTATTGCGTATTTCGTATTCCGTGGTAGACTCCCCTGCCACGCAAAATATGCAATACAAAACACGGATTATCCCCCATGGCTTTGAACAAAATTACCGTAAAAGGCGCGAAAGAACACAACCTCAAAAATATCGACCTCACCATCCCCCGCGATAAATTCATCGTTTTCACCGGGGTGTCCGGCAGCGGGAAAAGCTCGCTGGCGTTTGACACGCTGTATGCCGAGGGCCAACGTCGCTACGTCGAATCGCTGTCGGCGTATGCCCGCCAATTTTTGGGGCAGATGGAAAAACCAAAAGTGGACTACATCGGCGGGCTGAGTCCCGCCATCGCCATCGAGCAGAAAGCGGTGAGCAAAAATCCCCGCTCTACCGTGGGCACGGTGACGGAGGTTTACGATTACCTGCGGGTGCTCTTTGCCCGTGCGGGAACGCCCCACTGCCCCACCTGCGGGCGCGAAGTGAAACCGCAATCGGCGCAGCAGATTGTGGCGCAAATTGCCGCCTTGCCCGCCGAAAAACGGTTGCAGGTGCTGGCGCCCATCGCCCGCAAACGGAAGGGAACATTCGAAGACACGCTGGCGCAAGCCCGCGCCGACGGCTTCACCCGCGCCCGCATCGACGGCGTGACCACCGACCTTGACCAGCGTTTCAAACTGGCGAAAAACAAAAAGCACGATATCGAGC
>CAYPUV010000303.1:0-3944 GCA_964413895.1 uncultured Anaerolineaceae bacterium | reverse complement strand
GAACGCGGGCTCCCGGCTCCGGAGGCCGGTGCTCTATCCACTGAGCTACGGGGGCTCACATAAAGTTTAACACTTTCACCACTGTTTGGCAAAGTCAATTAGTCAGATTGCGGATAGAAACAGCGCACAAAACCGTCTCTGCTTCTATTTGATTTCCCCATCTGCTCCCTGCCCGCCCATCTGATAGCGGTACACGTCCACCCCCGTAAAATGCGCCTCAGCTTGCAGAATGGCGTGGTTGTTCAGCCATTGACGGGTAAGATGTCGATTATCCCACTGGTCTTCTTCCGATACCACCAGCCACAAATCACGCACGCCTGCTGTGCGGCGACGCATTTCCTCATCCACGGTGGCCAGAGAGCGGCCATCATTGGTCCATAGCCCCTCCAGCGAGGAATATGGCCTGTCAAAATAATAGTTAAATGTGTATTGCAAATAAGGCATTTGGAGCATCACAACCGGCAAACGGTTATTCATAATTAGCGGCAAGTAAATGGAATGTGGGGCGCTGGCCGAAGGGGCCGCGGACGGAGCGGGTGGGATTTGACGCCGAAGTGTAGCATCGGCATCGCTGTGCTCTGCAATGTAACGGGCCGCAGCGCGAAAATCGGCCTTGATGGGATAGGTATCTTGCCGATAAACCGCCCACAAATTGAAGGCCACCAGCGCGATAATCACCCCCACCCCCACCCAGCGAGCATGGTCAACAAGCAGAGAAATGCCCAGTGCAACCAGCAAGTAGAACGCGGGGGCAAGGTAAATAACGTACCGATCTTCAAATACGGGGATGTGCAACGAGATGAAATTTACCAACAAAGCCGGAATGAAAAACCAGAGCAACAACGCCAACCGCTGCTTGGGGCGCTGGAGGGGATAAAATACACCCAATAATGCCAGAAAAATCATCACGCCGATCAGGGCCACGGCCACTTGCGACCGCAGAACACCGGCACTGTAAAAATGTAGCAACAACCAGAGCTGTTCTCGCAGGGGGTAAAAGGGGTGCCCTGAGTTGAACCCGTTCTGCAACAATGGAACTTCCCACCACAACAGCGGCAAATACGGCACGGTTAAGAACGCCATTGCCAACAACCACTCCCGCCAGCGAGTTTTTACGCGCTCCCATTCAATGAGTGCCCATACACCGTACACAGCCAGCATCAGAGGGGCCAAAATGTGCACATAATATGACAGGCTGGTGACTACCACAAAAATCACCCACCAACGGGTTGACTTCCGTGCGTTGAGCGCCTGCCGGTAAACGTACACGGCAATCGACACTAAAAACAACAGCCAACTGTACATTTTGGCTTCTTGGGAATACCAGATGAGATAAGGTGACGTGGCAACCAGCGTGGCAACGATGAGCGCCGCCCGCCGCCCCAACCGAAATTGGCGGCCTATTTGAAAGGTCAACGCCACGGCCAGAGTCCCCCCCACTGTCGATAAATACCGCAGCGCAAATTCACTATCGCCGGTTAAAACACGCCACCCGTGCAACACCAAAAAATACAAGGGGCCATTGTGCCCCTGCCGAAGCATCATGCGCCATAAAACGCTCGGCGCATCCGTGGAGAAACGAATGGCATCCACTTCGTCGCGCCACAGACTCTGGTAGTCCAGATGAAATACCCGCAAGGCAAAGGCGATGAGGATTGTCACTGCCAACCAGGCTATGGTTGCGCGTTGCCCTTTGACCTTTGCTGGCCAATCCGCCGGACGCATCACCACACTTGCTCCATTCTACCATTCATGCAACAGTTAAACTCGCACCGAACAATGAAAAAGCCGGAGAATGTCCGGCTTTAGGGATCAACGATTAATGAGGAGGTGTTACAGTGGCTCATCTCGATTCAATCGCTTGCCGCGAATATGCAACAGCGGGAACATCAACGCCACCAGCACCAATACCCCACCACCAATACACATCCAGCCATACGCCAGCCATTCTACCAGCACATCAATCAATTTCGCGTCATTGACCACCAATCCACTGCCCGGTGTTGTGGACGCCGGTTCTAGCGGTCCCAACGCGGAAGCAGTTACCGCGGTTGCTTGCCCGACAGGGACAGCATTTTCTTGCTGCGGAATTGTGGCTGTCAATGGCGTGGTAACGGGTACCGCTTGCGATTCCGTGGCCGGCGGCGTTTCTGACTGGGGCTGAGCTTCTGGCACGGCGCCACCCGGTATCTCTGGGGGCGTTTCGCTGGGCGCGGGCGTTGGAGCCTCGGCAGGCAGCTCGGCAGGCGCAGCCACAACCGGCGTGTTGGTTGGCGGTGGAACAGGCGTGTCCGTTGGCGGCTGCGGTGCGGGCGTGTTCGTTGGCGGAGGGGCAGGCGTTGGCGTAGCCACCGTCGATTGCTGAATAGATGATTGGAACAGCGAATACACCGGCTGCTGTGGCCCGGCGAGTCCCCAGGTAAGTAGCGCTGCTAAAATCATTAAAGCAGCCAAACCAATTCGCCCACGGCGATCCGGAATCGATTTGGCCTGTTGCAACAAACCAAAACTGCGTCTCAAACTTGCATCTCCTTCCATTTGAAACAGGCGGCCCAACGTCTGCTTCAAAAAATAACCAACCCGTCCACATCTATCGGGCTGGCAGGGAGCTATTATATCAGAGCCAGGGAGCATCGCCAAATTTCTTGACATTCAACTTCGCTTGTGTTATCTTGAGGCTTCACATTCGCCATTGGTTATTCATCAATTAGCCATTAGAAATTGCCGCGCTGTAATTAATGGTCAAAAATTTCCCCCCTTAAACTCGAAACTTTCAGAGGAGGTGTCCGGTGCGTCTCATCCGCAATATCATTTTTATTGTAGTACTGTTGCTCATTTTGGTAGTGGTGGGTGAATTTGTGTATGTCCGCAGCAGCTTGCCCAAAACCCAGGGGACAGTCAAATTGGCCGGATTGGATGGACAAGTTGAGATTGTGCGTGATACGGCCGGCGTACCGCACATTTTCGCCGCCACAGATCACGATGCGTTTTTTGCACTGGGATACGTCCACGCCCAAGACAGACTGTGGCAAATGGAATTTCAACGCCGGGTGGGCGCAGGCAGATTGAGCGAAATCTTGGGGGACGCCACCCTTGATACCGATAAATTTTTGCGCACAATGGGCTTCTATCGCTCGGCCAAAGAAGCCTGGAACGCATTGGATCAGAAAGGACAGGACTCTCTGGAAGCATACGCGGCTGGCGTAAATGCCTGGCTCAACGAGGGACACACCTTGCCGCCGGAGTTTTTGATTCTGGGTGTTAAGCCTGAGCCGTGGACGGTGTATGATTCGCTGGTGTGGGCCAAGATGATGTCGTGGAACCTGGGTGGCAATTATGACCAGGAACTTTTGCGGGTCCGCCTGACGCAAGCTGTGGGAGCGGAACGCGCTGCTCAACTTGTGCCAGCCTTTCCCCAAAATGGAACCACCATTCTGGCGGCGCAGAACGTTTCCGCGCCAATGGCTGACATGTTGCTAAGCATCGATACCGCCCTGCAAACGAACTTCGGCCTGCGCGGGACGGATATGGGCAGCAACAACTGGGTTGTGTCCGGCAAGCTCACAGACAGCGGCCTGCCGCTGCTGGCAAACGATCCCCACCTGGGGGCGAAAATCCCTTCAATCTGGTATCTGGCAGAAATGCAGGGCGACAAACTCCACGTTACCGGTGCTACATTCCCCGGCCTGCCTTCGGTCATCATTGGGCACAATGAACACATCGCCTGGGGTGTTACCAATTTAGGGCCAGATGTTCAAGACCTGTACCTGGAACGCATCAACCCCAAAAACCTGAATCAGTATGAAGTAAACGGCAAATGGGTTGATATGGATATTGTGGAAGAGCCAATTTACGTCAAAGGGAAAGATGAACCGATTTTGTGGGCAGCGCGCAGCACCCGGCACGGCCCGCTGATTAGTGACGTCAGCGGCAGTGCGCCAATG
>CAYPUV010000302.1:0-3960 GCA_964413895.1 uncultured Anaerolineaceae bacterium | reverse complement strand
TCGACACGTTACCCAGGGCGCAAACAAATTCGGTGAACTATTGCGCTTCCAGCTTTTTCACCGCTGTCAATAGTTGTGCATCGCCCGCATGGAACAATTCCTCTTCCGTCATTTGCTTAACGTCCGCGGGCGCTAAAATGCGCTTGTCTGGCGGCAACGGCACTTCAATGTCGGGGGTAATGCCGTGTTTCCAGATGGCGCGACCGTTGGGCGTCAACCACTCCGAGGTCCCCAGCAGCAGCATCGACCCATCGCTGAGGGTGAAGGGTGTGAGCACCGTCCCCGTGCCGAAGGTAGTTTCACCGATGACTTGTCCACGCCGGTGGTCTTGAATAGCGCCGGCAAAAATTTCTGCGGCGCTGGCCGTACCGCCATTTACCAGCACCACCAGGGGTACCTTCAGCGCTACGCCCCCTTTCCGCACCGGGTAGAATTTTTTCCGCCCCTGAGCGTCGACCTCTTGCAAAACATTTCCGTCCACCAGAAACTGGCTACTCACATCGACCGCTTGTTTCAACAAGCCGCCTGCGTTGCCACGCACATCCACAATCAGCGCGGTAGCTTTTTGCGCCTGTGCCTTTTGCAGCGCCGTCACAAGCTCATTGTTGGCCGAGGCGCTAAATTGATTCAATCGAATTAAAGCAATTTTGGAATCTGGGATGAACGCCCAACTTACGGCGGGAATATTGATTTCATCACGAATAACCGTAATGGTTTCCGGAGCAGCGTTGCCCTTGTGCAGCACCATAATCTCAACCGGGGTTCCTTTTTTGCCCTTAATTTGGCCAACAATTTCGTCCAGCGTTTCATTTGAAATATCAACCCCATCAACCTGGAGCAATAGATCGCCAGCCCTTAACCCGGCTCGTTGTGCCGGAGACCCATCAAAAGGACTGATAATGAACGGGCGGTTCTGGTCATCAATACCCAGATACGCACCGATGCCAAAAAAATGACCTTCCAGGTATGTATTTTGCGTTTGTGCTTCCTCCGGCGTCAAAAAGCGCGTGTGTCCGGTGTCGCCCAGAGCCGTCGTCAACCCCTTCAGCGCGGCATACGCCAATGCATTGGGCTGCTGCAGAACGGCCCGGTCGACAAAATGCGCCTTAATCAAATTCCAGCCTTCCCAAAATACGCTCAAATCCTGCTGCGTTCCGGCAGCGTGGGCCGGGACAAGCTGTGGCAGCAATCCTGTCTGTGCCGTTAAAACACCAGCCGTAAACGTGAACGTGAGCAAGCCAATTACACTTAAGGTGGCAACTAATTTCTTGAGTCTTCGTTTCATCATCATAACATACCACAAAAACATTAATTCAAGCTGAACTTATAATAAACGGTAGATTAAAATGTGCCGCGTCTTTTTTCTCCGGCGAGGGGTATGTTATAATCACCGGGCGTCAATTGCAAGTCAGTTGACGCAAATTTCACGACGGGCTACAAACCACAATGCACCGTACCGAATCCACACCCAAAACAGAATACGTCATCAGCGCTGCACTGGCGATAGGTTCGTTTACCGTGTACGCGGCCACCCTGGCCCCGACCGTACTTTTTGCCGACGGCGGTGAGTTTCAGTTTGTACCGTGGTTGCCCGGCATCGCTCATCCCACGGGATACCCGCTGTACGTGCTGCTGGGTTGGCTGTTTAGCCACATGCTGCCTGTTGGAGAAGTTGCCTGGCGGCTGAATCTGTTTTCGGCAGTGACGGGGGCCGTCGCTGTGGCAATGGGTTACCTGCTGGCGCAGCGAATGGTTACGGTCACGTTTCCCAACGCGCCCAACGTTGCCCTCCGGCTGAGCGCCGCTGCCGGAGCGCTGACGTTTGCATTTGGGCAAACCTTTTGGAGCCAGGCCATTATCGCCGAAGTTTACAGCCTGCATGCCCTGTTTGTGGCGGTGGTTTTGTGGGTAGCCCTGCGCCTTTTGCCAAACCACACCGGCACCGCACGCACCCTTACGTTTAAATCGGGCGCAGCGTTGGCGTTTATTTTTGGGCTGAGTCTGACCCATCACCGCACAATGGTATTAATGCTCCCGGCGCTGCTGTTGGGGCTGTGGCTCGGTGGGTGGCGACGTGTGTCGCTGCGCGATGGGATCAAAGTGGCGGCAGTTTTTGTGTTGCCGGGGACGCTGTACCTGTACCTGCCACTCATTGTGCCGCACGTGCCGTACACCCAAATCATCCTCAGCCCCACGCAAACGCTCACGTTGTACCAGAATACGTTATCAGGATTTGTGACGCACATTATGGGCAGCGTCTTTTCGGCGGATGTGCAACCCACCGGCGTTGGAGTAGACAGGCTGCTATTGAGTGTCGGCTTTTTGCGCCAGCAAGTTGGCTGGGTGGGGGCAGGGTTGGGATTGGTTGGATTATATCACCTGCGCAAGTACCCGGCACTGCTGTGGGTAACGCTGGGGAGTTTTGTTGGATTTCTGGCGTTCAATTGGGTCTATTTTGTTGGCGATGTATACGTTTTGTTTATTCCCTGCTGGCTAATTCTCAGCCTGTGGATTGGCGTGGGCATTATGACTATTGCCACAACCATCACCCGTGCCATTATCGTTCGCAAACAGGCACGCCTCACCGATGGGCCGATTTTCTCAAACGCCATCCGCAAAATGGAAACGCGCATCGCGCATATTTTAACCGTAGGGTTGGTGAGTTTGGGGTTAACTTTGCCACTGACGCTGCTGATAACACGGTACAATGAAGTCAATCAACACCAGAACACCATTGCCCGCGATGCCTGGCAAGAAATCTTGACCGCCGACCTGCCACAAAACGCTATTTTATTGAGCAACGATCGCAACGAGTTGATGCCGATGTGGTATTATCAATTGGTTCAACACCGTCGTCCCGACCTGTTGGGGGTATTCCCCCTCATCACTCCTAACCCGAAATTCGCCAATGTGGGGCGGGTGCTGGACCAGGCCTTCGCCAGCCAGCGCCCGGTTTACTTAATCAAGCCGATGGACGGGCTGGCGCTGAAGGCAAATTTCACGCTGCTCCCCCCCCTGCCGCACGCACAATTGGTAAAAGCAACGCCGATAGATTCGACCGCAGCGAATGCCGTGTCGCTTGCTGTGGGCGATGGGCTGAGTGTAACAGGGTACACCATTACTCGTACCACAACCGTACTGACCATAGATGTTTACTGGCGCGTTGGCACAACATCGCCCTCTCAAAATTACACCAGTTTTGTACACCTGGTGGACTCGACGGGGAACGGCATAACCCAAAGTGACCACCGGCCCGGCGGCGTGTATTACCCCCCCCGCCTGTGGCAACCTGGCGAAACGCTGCGCGACCGTCACACCCTCTCGCTCCCCGGCAGCCTCGCGCCTGGACAATATACGCTCACGGTGGGGCTCTACACACAACCCCAACCAGGAACCATTCAACTTGCAGGGACGCCGCAAACGCTCACAACACTTTCAATGCCTCAGTAGCGCCCTCTCCATCTTGAATAGATGCCAGCAGTCATTGAGATACCTCAAACAGGTGCGTTAATTTTATGGGTTGTCTCAACTTGTGCTATACTTTAAAAATGTTGAATTATTCACATTAGCACCTGTAAAATTATTATGACCAATTCAAAAACAAACAAGCAGTTGCTCACCGAGTTAACCGAAATGCGCGAACGGGCGGCCCAGCTCGATGCTGTGGCGGCGGAACGCGACCAGGTTATTGAGGCGTTGCGCATTAGCGAGGCCCGCCTAGCCGACATTTTAGATATTGCCCCAGAAAGCATCATTTCCATCGACGAAGCACAACGGATCATCTTATTCAATAAAGGGGCAGAAAAAATTTTTGGTTACAGTGCCGAAGAAGTTATTGGACAACCGCTAGACATTTTACTGCCTCTGGCTGCGGTGCAAGCGCATCGGCTGCACGTTGCAGCTTTTGCCGATGGCCCCGTTGCTTCACGGCTTATGGGCCACAACCGACCCGTCTTTGGG
>CAYPUV010000301.1:0-3989 GCA_964413895.1 uncultured Anaerolineaceae bacterium | reverse complement strand
GGAGTTTGGCGAAAATTATATTATTGCTCACAGACAGCTAAAGATAACATTTTTTGCCCCCTTCCCCCGACCCCTCCCCCAAAATTTGGGGGAGCACCCAAAAGGCACAGGTGGGAATAAAAAGGCGAGACAGTTTACACTGTCTCGCCTTTGCCTTTGCCGGCGATACTTTTTTACGCTTTTTTAACAGGGATGCGCTTGTACGCAGCCTGTGCGGCTTTGGTTTTGGGCAATGTAATTGTTAACACACCTTTTTTAAAAGTGGCGTCAATTTTGTCAGATTCAATTTCGGTGGGGATGGGGATACTACGCTGGAATGACCCATACGAGCGTTCAACATAGTAATACCCTTTATCTGTTTCTTCTTTGTTTTCTTTTTTCTCGCCGCTAATAGTCAGTGTGTTGTGCGCGAAGGTGACATTTATGTCTTTGTCATCCATTCCGGGCAGTTCTGCCGTAATCTTTATTGCCTTCTCCGATTCAATCACGTCCACTTGCGGCGAAAATTCCCCAAACCGGTCGGCGAGATTTGCGAGTCTAAAACCAAATCCTTCGGGGGTCCCCAAAATTTCATCAAATAACTGGTTGATTCTCCCCTGCAGCGCATAAAAGGGATCTTGTGGTTCACGGTGTACGGTCAATTGTTTTTCACTGCGTTTCCAGGGGATCAGGTTGGTTAAAGCCATAATTCGCACCTCCTTTCCACTGGTGACACTATTGCACAACTGTCAAGCTGCTTTCACTGCGATGCGTCTGGTTTTTGCTGGCCCAGCTTTGGGCAGCACCAGATGCAACACGCCATCTTTTACCGTAGCCTCAATTTTGTCGCGATCAATTTCGTCTGAGAGCGTAAATTTTCGCTCATAGTCGCCCACGTCGTATTCAGCGTAGACCAGGCTATAGTTGTCGGGGCGGTCGAAATCTACATAGCCATAAATGCTCAATACATTCTTCTCCAGCGTAATATCCACCGATTTTTCGTCGACGCCGGGCATGTCTGCTACTACAAACACGGTCTCGTCATCTTCGTAAATATCTACTCTGGGGACATACGCTTTGCCAGAACGACTGCGTTCGGCCCCTTCTACAACTTCTACTTCCTTTTTTTCTACTTTTTGCAAGGTTTCGTCTGTCATAGCAACACCTCCACAATTAACAGGTGAACAGTAATCAAACAACAGGCCGGATTAGGCGGCTTTCACGGTGATTTTCTTGGGTTTGTCCGCTTCTGCCCGGGGTAGCGAAACGTGCAGCACCCCTTTTTCAAAGAGCGCCTCCACCTTATCGGCGTCAACCTGGAACGGGAGTTGGATGGTGCGACTGAATTTGCCGTAGCCGCGTTCGCGTCGATGGTAGTGCACATCGTCCCCAGGTGCATCTGCCTTGCGTTCACCGCTGAGAGTCAGGGTTTCACCTACCACCGAAATTTCAATTTCGTCCGGCGAGAGGCCGGGTAATTCGGCGGTGATGACGCCGCCCTCATCGTTGGTCCAAATATTCATTGCCGGATATCCCGGTGCTACGCGCGGCATAATACTAGATGCCGTATCAGAAAACAGGCGATTCATCTCTCGCTGTAGGCGTTCAAATTCACGCCACGGTGACCCAAAAGCGTATCTTCGCCATACCATAGTAACAAACCTCCTTTAGCAAACAAATTTTTACGGAACGGCAATTTCTCCCATTGCCGATGTTCAATACGCTTATAGTGTACCGGGCAAATATTAGATTTGCGCTATAAAAATGTAAATCCTGTATTAGAAAAAAAACTGCCTGAGCACAAAATTGTACTCAGGCAGCGAGGTTTGTTGGCAATTGGCAATAGTGCCGGCCTGCTATCTGAAAATAACCGGCAGGTACACCTGCTGCACTTTGGCAGCGTAGGTGACGTAGGTTTTCCCGTCAAGCCCCAGGTACGTATTGAGCAACACCTTCACCGGGGTTGCCCCACTGACTCTGGGTGTGCCGGATTGCAGCGATGAGTTAACTTCGATGGCGTGGTCTGAATAGAAGTTGCTGCCGTCCACTGTCCAATCATCCCAACCGTCACCGTCGAGATCGGGTTGTCCCTGCAAGGTGCCGATGGTAGTATCCAGCCCGGCATTGGGCGCCACATGAGTTTCGATGCTGGTAGCGGTATTCACGCCACCGGCAGCGGTGTATTTTACTTCGACGTAAGCGCCGGGAGCAAAGAAGCCGTGTTCTTGTTCGTATTGCGTGCTAACGGTAGTTTCATAGTCAATCCCGCTAATTGTCCACGTGCCTGGCGAGGAGAAAATTGTGGGCATCGTTTCGATAACCCCGTAGCCCCGGAACTCGTCGCTGCCGCCACCTGCTTGCTGGCACTTTTTGGGATTGGCAGTTTCCACTTCGGTGAGGATTTTGCTGCCACCTGTTTCGACGTAGTATTTGGCTTTTACGCACACGCCGGCAGCGAAGTCGCCGTGTTCGGCGCTGTATTCAGTGGCATTGTCGGCGGTGTAGATTTCGCCGCCAATGATCCATGTACCCAGATTCATCGAACCCAACGTGCCGCCGGGGAAGCTATCGAGCAAGGCATACACTTTGCTATCGCCGGGCAGAGAGGGAGGCTCATTCCCGCTTTGCCCACCGCAGTGTTCAAGGCTCTCCGTCTCAATTTTAACGGCTTTATTCACCCCGTTTTCAACAAAGAATTTAACTTTTACACAGGAGTCTACGGCAAAATTGCCATTGTCCTGCTCAAATTTGGTGTAAGCGCCAGTGTTGTAGGTATCGGTGATGCTATTACTGCTGGCAATAACCCACGAGCCGTACAGGCCATCGGGTAAGGTGACAATTTTGCCATAGATTTCATTAACAAATGTATTGGTGTTGCATTTGTACAATTCCGCTGTGCCGATTTTAGTGGCTCTTTTGGTGCCATTATCAGTGTAATATTCCACCTCGGCGCAAACGCCGGGAGCAAATACGCCATGTTCTTCCTCAAACTCGGTGGAACCGGGGTTGCTGGTGAATTGCGCGCCGCCAATTGTCCAAACTGTCGATGCAGTGGTGTATGAGGCGGGCACGGTGTCAATCAAGGCGTACAGTTTGTCTTCCACCGGGTCGGTCCCGCCGCCACCGGTGTTGCCACAGTTGTATGAATCGGCCACACTAATTTCAACGGCGTTGTTCACCCCATTTGTACTTTGGAACTTCACGTCCACACACACGCCCACAAAAAATCCGCCGTGCTCCTGTTCAAAACGGGTGCTGGTGTCAGCCACGTAGTTTATCCCGCTCACTGTCCAGGTGCCAACCAGTTCCGCCGGGAAGTTGTCTAGCACACCGTACACCTGCGTGTAGGGGTGTTCCGGGTCTCCCCCCCCACCGCTGGCGGAGCACTTGTAGTCAGCTTCCGTTTCCAACGACTTCAACAGCGTGGGCGTAGCCGGCGCATATTCTATTTCGACGCAGACGCCTGCTGCCGGTTCTCCGTCCGTGAAATCGAAGGTGGTGTTGGCGTCAGAGGTGTAGATTTTCCCCCCGATTTGCCACGTTCCATTGTGAATATCGGCAGGAGGGGCAGCATCCAATTGAGCGTAAAGTTTAACGTGCTCCTGATCATCGCCACCACCACCGCCATTGCAATGGTACCCTTCCTCATCCTGGATTTTCGTGGCGATGTTGGTAGTTCCACTCACATAATATTTCACTTCGGCGCAACTGCCCACGGTTAAGGCGTGATCCTCTTCCTCGGTCACGGTTGACGCATTCGCCTGGAACGTTCTACCATCAATAACCCACGTGCCCACCACGCCGGTGGGGCGGGTTTCGATAGTGCCGGTCCATTCAAATCCATCGTTGGCCTGAACACCAATTGGAACGATAAGTGCCAAAAACACAAGCACCAGCAATCCAACTACAGCTACTAATTTAGACATAGTACCTCCTTACTATTAAGTGATCCATAAGATTTTGAATTAAAAAACTCTTGCGTAAGTATTACAGACGAGAAATCTCACAAA
>CAYPUV010000300.1:0-4002 GCA_964413895.1 uncultured Anaerolineaceae bacterium | reverse complement strand
ACATTACGCCTCACCGCAAGCACAACTGGCTGGATGTGCCCTGGTATTTTGCCGAAGCCTATTTTTATCGCCGCATTCTGGAGGCAACCGGCTATTTTGGCCCCGGCAATGGTCAGCAGGTTGACCCGTTTGCGCTGCAAAAACGTCGCGGCCTGGAAACAACACGCTCGGCTATTCATGCCCTCAGCGCAGCGCTTGCCCGCTGGCTGAAGCCGGATTTCCCGGCTCAAGAGGCGCTTGTGCGGTTGTTGACAATCGCCCTGTGGGGCAATCGCGCCGATCTGAGCCTGTGGCCCGCAGGAGAATCCGCAGCACGCGCGCCCGCTTTACCTGAACACGACCCGGCTGATCATGCGCACATGTTGATCAATCACGCTCCGGTGGTGGCAGAGTACTTACTCAATCTGGAAGCCTCGTCGCCCAGAGTACATTTTCTGGTGGATAATGCTGGCTTTGAATTGGTGTGTGATCTGGCCCTGGTTGATTTTTTGCTCAGCCGTCACCTTGTTACAACGGTTACACTCAACCTCAAGGTCCATCCCACATTTGTTTCTGATGCAATGATTGGCGATGTTCAACAAACCATTACTGTGTTAGCAGGTGCTGACAATGCTGAAACACGGGCGCTGGGATTGCGATTGCAGCATCACTTAAACGAAGGCGCGTTGCGTTTGCGTCATCACTTCTTCTGGACAGCGCCACTGGGTTTCCGGGAAATGCCGTCTGTGGTGTTTCAATCCTTGTCGAATGCAAATTTAGTTATCAGCAAAGGAGATGCCAACTACCGCCGTTTGTTGGGTGATCGTCACTGGCCGTATCACACGCCCTTTGCTGATATTGTAAATTATTTCCCTGCACCGCTGGTTGCCTTGCGCACCTTCAAATCAGAATTGGCGGCGGGATTGCCAAAAGTGCAGGTCGCCGCCCTCTCCAGAAAAGATCCGCACTGGCTCACCAACGGCAAACGCGGCATTATTCAATTATACGTGCCATCAATTTTTTATAAATTCCTGAGACCTATTATAATACATCTCAGCCACTTTGCGCACATTTAAATACATCAATTGGCAGGTCATTGTGGCAACCTGTCGTTCTATATTTATTACTCATAGTTTTAAAAGGAGGTAAGTCTATGCAACCTGTTTATGTTGTTGCCGGCGGGGTTTCAAAATTTGCGAAAGCTCGCCCCGACAAAACCTTTTCCGGCTTGGTGAAAGAGGCGTATGATTACGCTCTGGCCGATCTGGGAATTGAACACGCGCAGTTTCTCGAATTGGTGGATGGGTCGGTAGCGTCGTATTTCTCCGACCATTTTTCCCGCCAGCTAATGGCCGGGATTATGGCCCACGATTACCTCGGCTTGTGTCCCAAACCCTCTCACCGTGTTGAAGCAGGCGGTGCAACAGGTGGCGTTTGTTTCCAGGAAGGATGGAAAGCCGTTGCTTCGGGCTACATGGACGTTTGCCTGGCCTTTGGCTTTGAGCAGATGAGCAATGTTGAAACCTGGAAAGGGAATGAGTTTATCGCCCTGGCCTCTGATGTGTCGTTTGATTATCCCGTCGGCGGGTTTTATTCCGGCTATTACGCCATGATGGTCAGCCGCCACATGGCCGAATTTGGCACTACCGTGGAACAACTGGCCCACGTTTCCATAAAAAATCACGCCAACGCCTTCCACAACCCCTATGCTCAAAAACCCAAACATTTAACAATTGAAGATGTGCGCTCATCGCCAATGGTGGCCTGGCCGCTCACCCGGCACGATATTTGCGTGATGAGCGATGGCGCTGCTGCCACCATCCTCTGCTCGGAGGAGGGGCTGGCCAGGTTGGAAAAAGCAGCCGGGCGCAGATTACCGCGCGTGCGCGTTACAGGCATTGGTCGCGGAACCGACGCGATGCGGATGGCCGACCGTCCGCGTCAGTCTTACGAAGATTTTTACAAATATAACGCCCTGCCCAACGAAATGAACGATGATTCTCGCGCTTATTATAAAGAGCTATGGGACAAAGGCTTCCGGTATCCGGGCGTCCACTCTTTTCGTGCCGGACGGATGGCCTCTGTGCAAGCCTACAAAAATGCAGGCATTTCCGATCCTCTGCAAGAGATTGATTTTGTGGAATTGCACGACGCTTTCACCTCTTCTGAAGTACAAACCTATGAAGATATGGGTCTGTGCCGTTACGGCGAAGGCGGCCCCTTTGCCGCAAGCGGCAAAGCCTTTATGCCCAATGTGGAATACGGCCTTAACCTGCCAGAAAAATCCGCCTGCCCGGTGAACCCCTCTGGCGGCTTGATTGCCTGCGGACACCCTGTCGGCGCAACTGGCTTAATGCAAGCTGTATTTGCAATGTGGCAATTACAAAACACGGTGGAAAAACACTTCGGCGACCCCACTTTGCAGGTGGCCAACGCCAAACGCGGTGTAATCCACTCGCACGCCGGAACCGGCACGTACGTTACCGTCAGTATTCTGGAAAAAGAAGACTAGGAGGCCAATAAAATGTCAGAAAAAGAATTCCCCAAACGCATCGAGGAAACCATGGATGGACGCACCATCTTCACCGTCCCTTTCCCCACCGATGGCGACCTCTCTGTGTTGCAAAATATGTCCCCTATCGTATTGAAAGAACGATATGCCATTGATTACAACTACTCTTACGCTCAGGATTCACCTTTCTTTGCCGCCCTGTCGAACAAAAAGTTCATCGTCAGTCGCAACCCCAATTCAGGCTACACCTACGCTACCCCGCGCGGGCACGATATGGCAACCGGCACTAAAAATGAATGGATTGAAATTAAGCCAGAAGGCCATATTCACGCCTTTACCACCTGCTATTTTGGCTCAGAGGCGTTTTTAGATGAAACGCCTTTCACCCTGATTTTGGTTGAGTTCGAGGAATGCGACACCCTCTTCCTGGGCCGATTGATAGGGGTTGACCCGGCAGATTCCGGCCTGGCCTGGATTGGCAAAAAAGTAAAAGGCCGTTTCTTGCGCAACTCCAAATTCAAACCCACCGATATTTACTTCAATCTGGCGGAATAAAGGCGTTTCAGTCATCAGTTTAAAGTTGTTGGCAGGTGCATCTCAGACTGACAACTGATGACTGACCGCTGGTAGCTTTCAAAGAAGGCCAATTATGAGTGAAAAACAATTCCCATTCAATCAATCCATTGTCTGGCGTCCCAGCGAAGCAGTGCTCCGTCGCAGCCGGCTGAAACGATTTATGGATCGTCATCACTTGCCCACGTTTGAAGCGCTGATGGAACGCTCTACTACCGACATCGCCTGGTTTTGGGAGGCCGTGTTTGAAGACCTGGACATTGAATTTTACGAACCGTACACTCAGGTGGTAGATCTGTCGCAGGGGGTTGCGTGGCCAAAATGGTGTGTGGGAGGCAAGCTGAACATCGTACATAACTGCTTGGATAAATGGATGGACACACCCACCCAAAATCGGGTGGCCGTGCGCTGGGAGGGCGAAGAAGGCGCGGTGCGATTACTGACCTACCGCGACCTGTATCGACAGGTTAACCGTGTGGCTGCGGCCTTGCGTAACGCCGGGCTGGGCAAAGGAGACGCCATTGGCCTGTACATGCCAATGACCCCCGAAATTGTGATTGCGTTGCTGGCAATTGCCAAAATTGGGGGCGTAATTCTCCCCCTCTTTTCCGGGTTTGGGCCGGGGGCCATCGCCACCCGTCTGGTTGACGCAGAAGCGAAGGCCCTATTCACCGCTGATGGTGTGTACCGGCGGGGCAGGGTAATCAAAATGAAACCCGTAGCTGACGAAGCGCTGGCCGATGCGCCAGCGGTGCAGAAAGTGATTGTGTTCCCGCGCCTGGGCATCGACACCCCTATGACTGAGGGGCGCGACGTGTGGTGGGATGATTTTGTGGCCGGGCAACCAGCTCTCACCCCCACGGAGCGCACCGACGCCGAAGACCTGCTGATGATTATTTACACCAGCGGCACCACCGGACGGCCCAAAGGCGCGGTAC
>CAYPUV010000299.1:0-4011 GCA_964413895.1 uncultured Anaerolineaceae bacterium | reverse complement strand
CAGAATGGCAAGTTTGTTCCTGTTTGGCCCAAGAAAGAAGCCGCTGCCACAGAAGGCGGCGAGCTGATGAAGCTTGAAGCGCCTAGCTGTGACTACGGTGGGAAAATCAAATCCATTGAAGCGCTTGATCCACTGACCGTTCAATTCAGCATGTGTAAACCGGACCCGGCGTTCCTGGCAAAAGCGGCCTTTACCGTATTCGGTATTGAACCGTCGGAATATATTGCCAAAACCGGCGGTACCGGCGAAATTTTGGACCACCCCATTGGCACGGGTCCCTATATGTTCGACTCGTGGAATCGCGGTGACAGCATTGTTTTCAAACGCTTTGACGGTTATTGGGGTAAGCCCGCAATTGCTAAAACAATGGTTCTCCGTTGGGCAACTGAGGGTGCGGCTCGCTTGCTTGAACTGCAATCTGGCACAGTAGACCAAATTACCTCCGTCAGCCCGGATGACTTCAAAACCGTGGAAGACGATCCCAATCTGGTCCTATTGCCGCGACATAACCCCAACGTCTTGTACCTGGCAATGACCAACACTTTCAAACCCTTTGATGATGTCAACGTCCGCAAGGCCGTGGCTATGGGCATTGATCGCCAGCGTATTGTAGACAACTTCTACCCCGAAGGTTCAGAAGTGGCCTCTCACTTTACTCCGTGCAGCATCCCCAATGGCTGCGTGGGTGATTCCTGGTACGACTTTGACCCCGCTGCGGCGAAGAAATTACTGGCCGATGCCGGGTATCCCGATGGTTTCAAAACCACAATCTACTACCGCGACGTGTTCCGCACCTACTTGCCGGAACCCGGTCTGGTAGCCGTTGAGATCCAATCGCAATTGAAGGAGAACCTGGGGATCGATGCCGATATCCAGGTGATGGAATCTGGCCAATTCATTGCTGAATCTACAGCCGGCAATTTAGAGGGGCTGTACCTGCTTGGTTGGGGCGCGGATTACCCGCATGTCACCAACTTCCTCGACTTCCATTTCAGCAAAGACAACCCGCAGTTTGGCGACCCGTTCCCTGCAATTTACGAACCATTGGAAAAAGCCTCTCAGATCGCTGACCCGAAAGAAGCTGAATCACTCTACGTTGAAGCCAACAACGCGATTAAAGAGAATGTACCGATGGTACCCATCGCTCACGGCGCAGCAGCCCAGGCCGCTCGTGCTGATGTGAAGAACGCCCACGCGCGTCCCTTCGGTGCGGTGATTGGCGCCATTGTTGACCCCGGCGGGCGAGACACCTTCGTCTTCATGCAAAATGCTGAACCCATCAGCCTCTATTGCGCCGACGAAACAGATGGCGAATCGCTCCGTGCTTGCCAGCAAGTGATTGAACCGCTGTTAGACTACAAGGTCGATTCTGGCGACGTGGTGCCAGCGTTGGCAACCTCCTGCGACTCTAACGAGGATGCTACCGTTTGGACTTGCCACCTGCGCGAAAATGTGAAGTTCCACGACGGATCTGACTTTGACGCCAACGACGTGGTTGCTTCCTGGTCCGCGGGTTTGGATGCTTCTAACCCCTACCATGTGGGTAACACAGGTGCATTTGAATACTACTCTTACCTGTGGGACGGTTTGATGAACGCTGAAAAATAAAGTGTTCAATTTAGAAACGTCAACATAATTGTGTGACGATGTAAGTAAAAGCGGGGTGGCTTGCTATTCAATGATGATGCAAACTGCCCCGCGTATTCCTTTTATAACCGATCATTCTCCATTTCTGGGGTATTATTTTATGCTTCGATACACTATCAGGCGCATTTTATCCTCTTTGCCCGTGCTGTTTGGCGTATTGGTGGTGACATTCACGCTGGCACGGGTAATCCCCGGTGACCCATGTAAATCCATTTTAGGTGAAAAAGCAACAGTCGAAGTTTGCGAGCGCTTCATTCATGAAAAAGGACTTGATAGGCCGATTCCGGTTCAATTTGGCGTGTACCTGAACGACCTGGCGCACGGAGATTTTGGGAACTCTATCCGTTTCCACCGGCCAATTATGCAAATCCTGGTTGAACGATTGCCGATGACAATTGAATTGAGTCTGATGGGGCTGACGATTGCTTCGGTTTTTGGCATTACCCTGGGCATTGTTTCGGCGTTGCGCCATAATTCATCAATTGATGTGGCGACAATGGTAGGTGCAAACATCGGCGTGTCAATGCCCGTGTTCTGGTTGGGATTGATGCTAGCGTATGTGTTTGCTCTTTTGCTTAAAGATACACCATTCTGGTTACCACCTTCAGGACGCCTGTCGGCAGGCGTAACGTCAGTACCGTTTTATGAAGTTTACAATTGGAATTTGCAAGGGGGGCCGTGGTTCAACATGGCCCAATTCTTTTCAAATATGTACATTTTCAATGCGATAATTACGTTTAATTGGGAAGTATTGAAAGATGCCATTGTGCACCTCATCTTGCCATCAGTTGCGCTCAGTACCATTCCTATGGCAATTATCGCTCGTATGACTCGATCCAGTATGCTGCAAGTATTGGGCCTGGATTACGTTCGCACAGCGCGGTCGAAGGGGCTGGCTGAGTGGCGGGTGGTGATGGTGCATGCGCTGCGCAACGCATTATTACCGATTGTCACGATTATTGGGTTGCAGTTGGGGGCATTGTTCAGCGGCGCTATCTTAACAGAGACTATCTTCAGTCTGGCCGGTGTTGGACGCAGCCTGTTTGAAGCTATTACAGCCCGCGATTTCCCAATTATTCAGGGCTTTACAGTGGTTATTGCCATCGGGTACATTACTGTCAACTTGGTGGTTGATTTGTCTTATGCGTTTCTTGACCCTCGCATCAGGCTTGATTAGCGGCAAACTGCGACTCTAAACGCAGATCGAAAAATTACATTGCTATAAGCACTAGAAACCAAACATTATGACAAAAACCGAGAAAACACTCTCTACAGACGCCACTAAGCCGCAATACCGAAAATATCGCTCTGAAAACTTATGGGTTGTTGCGTTAAGACGCCTGTTCCGGCAGCGTTCTGGTATTGCTGGCATTGTCCTGTTAGGGTTTTTGGTGTCACTGGCTGCGCTCGCACCGGTCATTGCACCATACGACCCCATTCAGGTATTAATTGGAAAAGAAGAAGTTAAAAAACGAGAAAAACCCTGCATTTATTTGCTGGGGTGCAGCCCGGAAAAACCACAACATATTATGGGCATCGATGGAAATGTCCGGGACGAATTTAGCCGAATTGTTTACGGCACCCGTATTTCGTTGTTCATTGGATTCGTAACCGTTGGCTTTGCTATTGTGGTCGGTACGGTGTTGGGGGCCGTTGCTGGCTATGTGGGGGGGAATACGTCAAACATCATTATGCGGATACTGGACGTTGTGCTGGCGTTCCCCTTTCTGTTGCTGGCGATTGCTATTGTAAGTGTTATCGGGCCGGGGCTAATTAATGCAATGTTGGCAATTGCTGTTGTGAACACGCCAGCTTACGCGCGCGTCATCCGTTCCAGTGTTTTATCTGTAAAGCAGGAAGAGTACGTTACGGCGGCGAAATCGGTTGGGGTTAGCCCCTGGCGTATTCTGTGGTTCCACGTTCTGCCGAATTCTATCGCCCCCCTCATTGTGCAAGCCACGTTGGGCATTGGCACGGCGATATTAGATACTGCCGCCCTCTCGTTTTTGGGACTGGGTGCGCAGCCACCTGCTCCTGAATGGGGGGCAATGCTTGCCTCGGAACGGAATCAGGTCTTTAGCGCGCCTCACCTTGTTTTCTTCCCCGGCCTGGCAATTATGTTGACTGTGTTGGGCTTCAATTTATTAGGCGATGGGTTACGCGACGCACTTGATCCTCGCTTGAGGCTTTAATAGCGTTACTTTCACATCGCCAATTTGCTCACATAAGGAGGTGATGCGAACTTCAGATTGCTAAAGATTGCTAATTAGATTATTGTTCTCAAGCTAACTATTCAACTTTAACAAAGAGAGGAGAAAATTAATGTTGAAGCGAAAGAACATACTGATATTGATGGGTTTGTTA